>JAEEIK010000008.1 GCA_016281335.1 Lachnospiraceae bacterium
AAGGGCAAGATCACGGATATGCTGGCACAGGATGCCGACATAGTTGTACGTTTTCAGGGCGGTGCCAATGCAGGCCATACCATAAAGAATAAATACGGCAAGTTCGCACTCCATTCACTTCCTTCGGGAGTTTTCTACGATCATACCACTTCGATCATAGGTAACGGTGTGGCTTTGAACATTCCCATATTTTTCAACGAGATAAAGTCTATAACGGATAAAGGCGTGCCTATGCCGAAGATTATGATCTCCGAGAGGGCACAGATAGTGATGCCTTATCACATACTCTTTGACCAATATGAAGAGGAGAGACTCGGAGGAAAGGCTTTCGGTTCCACCAAGTCCGGCATCGCGCCTTTCTATTCCGATAAATATGCAAAGATCGGTTTCCAGGTAAACGAGCTCTTTGATGATGAAGGGCTTAAGGATAAGCTTAAGAGCGTGGTCGAGACCAAGAATGTTCTGCTTGAGCATCTCTATCACAAACCTCTGCTGGATGTGGAAGAACTCTACAAGACACTGATGGAGTACAAGGAGATGGTTGCTCCCTATGTAGCCGATGTCAGCGCATTTCTCGACAAGGCTCTTAAAGAAGGAAAGACCGTGCTTCTCGAAGGGCAGCTGGGTACACTCAAGGATACGGATCACGGCATATATCCGATGGTGACTTCATCCAATACCATCGCAGCATACGGCGCTGTAGGCGCGGGAGTACCGCCTTATGAGATCAAGGAAATAGTTACGGTATGCAAGGCTTATTCCTCAGCGGTAGGCGGCGGTGCCTTTGTTTCGGAGATATTTGATGAAGCAGCTGAAGAATTGAGAAACCGCGGCGGTGACGGCGGTGAGTACGGTGCAACAACCGGAAGACCCAGACGTGTCGGCTGGTTTGACTGCGTGGCTTCAAAGTACGGCTGCAGGCTGCAGGGCACTACTGATGTGGCTTTCACGGTACTGGATGTACTGGGATATCTTGATGAGATACCCGTATGCGTGGCATATGATATAGACGGGGAGCAGACTACCGACTTCCCTGTTACCTATAAACTTGAAAAGGCTAAACCTGTACTTAAGACCCTGCCCGGCTGGAAGTGTGATATCCGGGGTATCAGGGATTATGACCAGCTTCCCGAAAACTGCAGAAAGTATATTGATTTCGTGGAAGAGCAGATCGGTTATCCGATCACCATGGTAAGCAACGGACCTTCAAGAGAGGATATAATCTACAGAAAGAGTCCCCTCAAGTAATGTGGTCCTGGGTACTGCTTACTCTCTTCTATGGCCTGATGAAAGGCGGAAGAGAGATCGTTAAAAAGAAGGCATTAGAGATCAGCACCGTTATAGAGGTGCTGTTCTTCTATACTCTTATAGGTTTCCTGCTGCTTCTGTGGGATGCCGGAAATGCTCTTGATGTAAGAGTCGACAGGCTGCCTCTGATAATCTTTAAGTCTTTTGTTATCTTTGTCGCATGGATCTGCGGCTTCAAGGCTATAAAGAGCATACCACTGGGCTTGTACGGATTGCTGGATGTTTCGAGGATGCTCTTTGCGACTATGCTCGGGGTGATCATCATAGGTGAAAGACCCGGAACATGTCAGATCGCAGGAAATGTCATAGTGGCTTTCGGACTGCTGATGCTGGGCTTTAAGAAAAGAAACGGAAACAAAGAAGAATACAAGCTCCATTATGTACTCCTGGCCTTTATATCAGCTTTTCTTAATGCGGTGAGCGGCACTCTGGATAAGATACTTACAAGAGATGTGACCTCGGGACAATTGCAGTTCTGGTACATGCTGTTCCTGCTGATCTTTTACGGCATCTATCTGCTCTTTGACAGGACTAAGGCAGATGTAAAGAAGACTTTGAAGAATTATTGGATATGGATATTGAGCCTTATGTTCATACTTGCTGACAGGGCGCTGTTTATGGCAAATGCGATCCCGGAATCCAAGGTCACGGTGATGACGGTGCTGAAGCAATCAAGCGTGATAGTGACCATACTTGCAGGAAGGCTCATCTTTAAGGAAAAGGGACTGGCCTATAAGCTGCTGTGCGCAGGAGTGGTACTGGCCGGTATAATCGTAAGCGTTTTATAAGGAGTTATATATGAGCAATATACTTGAAGGGCTTAATGACAGACAGCTGGAGGCGGCGAGCCATGTGAACGGACCGCTGCTGATCATCGCCGGAGCGGGTTCGGGTAAGACCAATGTCGTAACCAGGCGTATAGCATATCTTATAAAGGAAAAGGGTATAGATCCTTATAACATCATGGCTATAACTTTTACCAACAAGGCTGCGGGCGAGATGCGCGAGCGAGTTGACCGCTATGTGGGCATGGGAAGTGAAGGCGTATGGGTCGCGACTTTTCATTCCAGCTGTGTCCGTATCCTAAGAAGGCATATAGATCAGATAGGTTATGACACTCACTTTACCATCTATGATACGGATGATTCGAAATCCGTGATGAAAGCGGTCATGAAAAAGCTTCAGATAGATCCGAAGCAGATAAAGGAAGCTACGATACTGAGGGAAATATCAAATGCCAAGAACGAGCTGCTCGGTCCCGATGACTACGAAGAACAGCATAGGATGGATTTCGGAAAAAGGCAGATAGTAAGGGCTTATCTTGAATATCAGGATACGCTCAGAAAAAACAATGCCCTGGATTTTGACGATCTGATAAGGATGACAGTGTACCTGTTCAAAGCCTGTCCTGAGGTACTCGCAAATTATCAGGACAGATTTCATTATATCTGCGTTGACGAATATCAGGATACCAATACGGCCCAGTTTGAACTGGTAAGACTTCTGGCCGGACAGAGAAAGAATATCTGTGTGGTGGGTGATGATGACCAGTCCATATATAAGTTCCGGGGCGCCAATATCATGAACATATTGAATTTTGAGAATGTGTTTAAGGGAGCGAAAGTGGTAAAGCTGGAGCAGAACTACCGTTCCACCCAGAATATACTTAATGCAGCCAACGCGGTGATAGCGCATAACCGCGGCCGTAAGACCAAAAGACTCTGGACCGAGCGGGAGTCGGATGTTCCCGTATATTTCAACATATACGGCAGCTCCGGTGAAGAGGCGGCAAGTGTTGCCAGTGACATAGCAAGACTGAAGGCAAAGGGACATGCGGATTACAATGACTGTGCCATACTCTACAGGACCAATGCCCAGTCACGTGAGTTTGAAGAGGCTTTTGTCAGGGAGAACATACCTTACTACATCGTAGGCGGCATCAACTTCTATGCAAGAAAAGAGATAAAGGATGTACTGGCTTATCTGAAGACTGTAGACAATGCCTCTGATGATCTGGCTGTCAGGCGTATAATCAATGTTCCCAGAAGGAGCATAGGAGCAACTACCGTACAGAAGGTATCCGAATATGCCGATATGCGGATGATCAGCTTTTTTGAAGCATGCAAGAGGGCAAAGGAGATAGAAGGCCTTGGTAAAGCCGCAGGAAAGCTGGTGACTTTCGCGCAGATGATCGAAAGCTACAGGGAGGATGTGAAAGAGTACGGCATATCCGCAATGGCGATCAAGCTGCTGGATGAGACCGGCTATGTTGAAGAGATAAAAGATGCTGATGAGGATGATGCGCAGGAACGTATAGAAAACATCGAGGAACTGATGAACAGGATCAGCAGTTACGAGGAACAGAATCCCGAGGGGACACTGTCCGGCTTCCTTGAGGAAGTAGCGCTGGTCAGTGATGTGGACAATGCGGATCAGAGAATACCGAGAGTTTATCTGATGACCGTGCATTCAGCCAAGGGACTGGAATTCTCACGCGTATATCTCTGCGGCATGGAAGAGGGAGTGTTTCCGGGGAATATGTCCATCAACAGCGGGCACTCCGAAGATATAGAAGAAGAACGCAGGCTTGCTTATGTGGCTATCACCAGGGCCAAAGACGTGCTGAAGATAAGCGCGGCAAAGAGCAGAAGGAGCTGGGGCGAGACCCAGTATAATGCGGTGAGCCGTTTTATTAAGGAGATACCCGAGGAGTACCTGTCAGGAGATATTAACAGGATAAGACGGGAGAGCTATGAGTTTGAAGACGACGGATACAGCCGCAGCCGCTTTGATGACGATATGCCCTTCGGAAGCGGAAATGATGACAGTGACTTCTTTGGCAGTATATTAAAGGCAAGAAAGCAGAAAAAAGAAACGCCGAAAGAAGTGATCCCGAAAGAAAAGCCGGTAATGAAGCTTGGTTCGGAGCTCACCGGCGGCAAGCCCGATTATGAGGTCGGTGATACGGTAGAGCATGTAAAATACGGCAGGGGTAAAGTCCTGGAGATGGAGAAGGGACCGAAGGATTATAAGGTCACGGTGCTCTTTGATGAGGCAGGACAGAAGATAATGTATGCAGCTTTTGCCAAACTGAAAAAAATATGATGTAAGGGTGGAAATGTCTCGAACTTTGTGGTAAAATATCTGTCAGCGCAGGTGAAAAAGCTTGCAGGCAATATAATACAAGGAAAGAGGTTATATCATGAAGAGCAAACTGGAAGATATTTTAGCTGCGGTAAAGATAAGCGAACTTTTAAACGGAAAGGAGCCCGTTGTGGTGGAAGAGAAGAAGAATTCAACATTAAAAACAGTGCTTATAATCGTAGGAGTGGTTGCACTTGTGGCTGCCATCGCTTATGCAGTATATAAGTTCATGACTCCTGATTATCTGGATGATTTTGATGACGATTTTGATGATGACTTCGATGATGATTTCTTCGATGACGATGATCTGGTCGTAGACGAGAGTAAGAAGGAAGAAGAATAAAGCATTTCCATAATGAGCAAAGTATAATAACAGGCAGGCTTGAAACCTGCCTTGTTTTAGTTGGAGTAAGCTATGAGTAAAATAAAAAAGGGTACGACACTCAGCGGAAAAGTAGTAAAATGCGCTTTTCCCAATAAGGGAATCGTAGAGGTCGATAACGAAGGAACTGTTGAAAGAGTCACGGTAAAGAATGCGCTGCCGGGACAGACGGTTTCTTTTGTGATCAATAAAACAAGGGGCGGAAAGTACGAGGGAAGACTCCTTGATGTTGAGAAAAAAGCCGAGTGTGAAACAGCCGGATGTGCAAAGGCCGGAATATGCGGCGGCTGTCTCTATCAGGGCTTTCCCTATGAGGAAACACTGAAGATCAAGGAAGAGCAGATAAAAGGATTGCTTGAGACCTATACACAGGAGGCTCTGTATGACGGTATACTCGCAAGTCCCGAAAATGCGGGTTACAGGAATAAGATGGAATATACCTTCGGTGATGAGGAGAAGGGCGGAGAATTAAGGCTGGGACTCCATAAGCGAGGCAGCTTTTATGATATCGTGAATGCCGGAGGATGCATGATAGCAGATGAAGATTTCGGCAGGATAGTAAATGCGACGGAAGAGTATTTCAGAAAGGAAGGAGTGCCCTATTTCCACAGGCAGAGCCATCAGGGAGTGCTGAGACATCTGCTGGTAAGAAAGGCCGCTAATACCGGAGAGATACTGGCAGCGCTGGTCACAGCGGGAGCAGGGATAAACGGGCCCGCAAGCGTTGGAGAGAATAGGGCTTCAAGAAATACAGGCATATCGGATGAAATGCTGGATATTTGGAAAGAAGAGATACTCGGCCTTTCGCTTAAGGGAAGCATCAGGGGCATACTTCACATAGAAAACAATGCCCTCGGGGATGTGGTACGCTGTGACAAAGAGACGGTGCTTTTCGGAGAGGACTGTTTTGAGGAGACGTTGCTTGGGCTTAAGTTCAGGATCAGTCCTTTTTCTTTCTTCCAGACCAATTCCCACGGAGCAGAGGTACTTTACAGTCAGATAAGAGAATACATCTCAGCCGAGTGCGAGGGTGCAGAAGTCTATGATCTCTACAGCGGCACGGGTACCATAGCCCAGCTGGCAGCAGCTGCAGCAAAACATGTAACAGGTGTGGAGATCGTGGAGGAGGCAGTGGAAGCAGCAAAGGAGAATGCGGCGCTTAACGGACTTAAGAACTGTGACTTTATCGCCGGTGATGTGCTGAAGGTACTGGATGATATCGAAGAAAAACCGGATGTGATCATACTGGATCCCCCGCGCGACGGAATACATCCCAAAGCCCTGAAAAAGATACTGGATTATTCAGTCAGGAATATGGTCTATGTATCCTGCAAACCAACAAGCTTAAGACGTGACATGGAGGAGATATCGAAAGCAGGATATTCGATAAAGAGATGGGGAATGGTGGATATGTTCCCGTTTACCGGTAACTGTGAGGTCTGCTGTCTCCTGAAGCGTCAAGAAGCTGTAAAGGATAAGAAGGGATATGAAGGACAATAAAAAGAAGAAGGACAAACTGTCTTTCGCCGCGACCATGAAGAATTCCCTGTTTGCGATGAAGCTCGTAGCACAGATCTGCCCGAGCTTTATAGTACACAGTTTTATACTGTGGTTCATCGGACAGAGCGAGTGGGTATTCTTTGACGGCGTATTTATGAAGGTCATAGTAAACTCACTGTCGGAAGGCAGGAAATTCACCGACATCTTAAACTTTATCCTTATATGCGGTGCGATCTTCTGCACACTGGCGATTTATACCGGCTATGTGGATAATGTGGTCTTTCCCTTAAAGACCAACAGGCTTTACGGAGGCATCTACAGAAAGCTCTATGCCAAGGCTAAGAACGTGGAGCTGTCCTGTTATGAGGATCCTGATTTTTATAACAGCTATACCATGGCAATGGACGGGGCGGAGATGAAGATCAGGTCCGTGGTCAGCAGCATGATCGGCGCAGTGATCGGTGCGGCGGCATCAGTATCGGTGTTTTATATGATGTATGATATCGATCATTATGCGATGCTTTTCATAATCTCGCCGCTGATCGGGAACTTTCTTTTCGGCAATCTCAAGAATAAATATGACTATATGAGGTATAAGGAACAGGCACCCAATGAGAAGGTGCTTAATTACGTGAGCCGTATGATGTATCTTCCCGATGGTGCCAAGGAGATAAGGCTTTCAAAGGTGTTTTCGCTTTTGAGGAAGCAGTATGGGGATGCTACGGAAAACAATGTGAAGATAGCCGACAGATATGCATTCCGCAATGCTCACATGAATTTCTGGCGTATCACATTTACTTTTACCGTCATCTTTGAGGGTGTGCTGCTTTATGCCATATACAGGAACCGGGTGAGCGGAAGCATCAGTCTTGCGGAGCTTACCATCATGACAAGCTTAATGGTAGCGATGACCTGGATACTGATAAGGGTATTTGAAAATGTCATGGAAGTCCTGAAAAACGGTATGTTCATCAACAATCTCAAAACATTTCTGGAGTATGAAGAGAAGATACCCGAGGATCAGGACGGAGAAATGCCGTCCCGTGATTTTGAGAGCCTGGAATTTAAAAATGTTTCTTTTTCCTATAAGGATAAGGAGATCATTCACGATCTGTCATTCAGGATAGATAAAGGTGAGATCGCAGCCCTGGTGGGACATAACGGCGCAGGAAAAACGACTATCATAAAGCTGCTGCTCAGACTCTATGATCCGGATTCCGGTACGATACTTTATAACGGTAAGGATATAAAGGAATACAATCTGAAAGCCTACAGGGATATATTTGCCACAACCTTCCAGGATTTCAGGCTCTTTGGCATGAGTGTGAGGGAAAACATACTTATGGGAAGGCATTATGAAAATGAGGAAGAGCTTGTTAAAGGGGCGCTGAAAAAAGCAGGAGTACTGGAGCGTATCGAGCAGCTGGATAAGGGCATCGATACAGTGATGACCAGGGAATTTGATGAGGACGGCTGTGTGCTTTCGGGCGGCGAGAGCCAGAAGGTGGCCGTTGCCAGGACCTTTATAAAGGATGCGCCCATGAAGATCTTTGACGAGCCGTCCAGCGCACTGGATCCCATAGCCGAGTATGAACTGTTTAACAGTATCATAGGCGAAGGTCAGGATCACACCATGCTCTTTATCTCGCACCGGCTTTCTTCGGTAAAGAACTGTGACATAGTATTTATGCTTGAGAAGGGAAAGCTCATCGAAGAGGGAACCCACAGCGAACTCATGGGAAAAAACGGAAGCTATGCTGCAATGTATAAAAAACAGGCGATGAACTACCTTGCGATAGAGAACGAAGAGGAGGTGATCGCATAATGAAGTACGTACCCAGGGAAGAGAGGGAAAAAACAAAGCAGTCCGTAAAGACCGTATTCTCCAACAACTTCTATATGCTGAAGCTCATCTTTGCCGCTTCGCCTTCTTTCGTACTGTTTCAGGCTGCGGATGCGGTAAGAGGACAGATATCCATTTTCTTTGAGCATACGGTACTGATAGGTTATGTACTGGAAGCGGCGGAGTTTGGCTATCCCTTTAAGCGTGTGGCGGCGATCATTCTCCTGCTTGCAGCGCTGATAACGATAGGCATGTTGTTTACGGTCTATCAGAGTGACTATGTGGCGCCGAGGGAAAGACCTAAGGTACGCCAAAAGATCAAGATGAAGCTTTATGAAAAAGCAAGGGATATGGATCTTGAGTGCTATGATGATCCCGAGTTTTATAACAGCCAGGTGCTAGCGATCTCGCAGATAGATGCTCAGATAGACAGAGTCATAAAGTTTGTGATCGATACGCTGAGCGGCCTTTCGGCTTTTATAACAACTGCCGTATATTTCCTTTATAAGGATAAGAAAGCCATCCTGTTTGCATTGGGAGCTTTTGTGCTGTCAATGATATTTGAACAGCTGTACAACAAACAGACTTATCTTTCCAGGGTCGAGAGCATACCGGCATCCAGGAAGCGTGACTATATAGGAAGGATCTACTATCTTAACGATTATGCGAAGGAGATACGTCTGAATCCGGGTGTTTCGGATATCCTCTTTGAACGTTTTGAACAGGCCAATGACGAGGTCTATGCGATCGAGAAGAAATACGCCTTAAAGAAGTGGTTTTACGGCTTCATGCGACGTTATGTCTGCAACAGCTTTTTTGCGGATGTGCTCTTCATAGGCTATCTCGTGTATCAGGCAGCAGTACTGCACAGCATCTCGTTCAGCACCGTGGCGATCCTTTACGGTTCCTTCGGAAGACTGAAAAACAGCATGAGAGTATTCTCGGAGACTTATCCCTTTGCCTGCGAGACCAGCCTGTATATCAACAAGATAAGGGAATTCCTGAATTATGAGCCCAAGATAGTATCAAAGGAAAATATCGTACCTGCAGACAAAGCAAAAGAGATCGAGCTTGACAGGGTATGCTTTGCATACGGAAATAATAAGGACATGCTCATAAAGGATATGGATCTTCATATAAAGCCGGGTGAAAAGATAGCGCTCGTAGGCTATAACGGCGCCGGCAAGACAACGCTGGTCAAGCTGCTGATGAGGCTTTACGATACCGTGGACGGAGTGATAAAGGCTGATGGCAGGAATATACGGGAATATGACGTGAAGAAATACCGTGATACCATCGGCACGGTATTCCAGGATTTCCAGATCTTTGCGGGAACGGTAAAAGAAAATGTGGTCCTGGATGTGGCCGATGATATCGAAGATGGCAGCATCAGAAAGGCGCTTACACAAAGCGGGCTCATGGATCGTGTTGAACGATTTGATAAGGGTATGGATACGGAGCTTACCACTGAATTTTCCGAAGAGGGCGTAAACCTTTCGGGAGGTGAGAGCCAGAAGCTTGCGATATCAAGAGTGTTCTATAAGAACGCGGGACTTATGATACTTGATGAGCCATCAAGCGCACTCGACCCCATAGCGGAATACCAGCTGAACCATGCGATGCTTGAGGCCACGGGGGATAAAACGGTCATCTTCATATCACACAGGCTTTCCACCACGAGGATCGCAGACAGGATCATCATGCTCGAAAAGGGCAATATCGTTGAACAGGGAACACATGAAGAGCTGCTTTCCATGAACGGTAAATATGCGCAGATGTGGAAGGTTCAGGCGGGAGCATATATCGCGGTATGACAAGCCCTGCGCAGATAAAAGCAGGGGCTTGACCGGCGTTTCGCATAACGGCGGCAAAGCTTGACTGATGGGTAGCAAGA
>JAEEIK010000053.1 GCA_016281335.1 Lachnospiraceae bacterium
AACTTTGTGACAAGGGAAAAGGAAGTAGAGCAGTTCTGGAAAGATAAGGATATCTTCAGGAAGAGCATTAAGGAGCGTGAAGGCTGCCCTACTTACATGTTTTATGACGGACCGCCTACGGCCAACGGAAAGCCGCACATAGGTCACGTGCTGACCAGAGTCATTAAGGATATGATACCCAGATACCGTACCATGAAGGGATATATGGTTCCCAGAAAGGCCGGCTGGGATACCCACGGTCTGCCCGTGGAGATAGAGGTGGAGAAGAGCCTGGGTCTTGACGGCAAGGACCAGATAGAAGCATACGGCCTGGAACCTTTCATCGAGAAGTGTAAGGAATCCGTATGGAAGTATAAGGGAATGTGGGAAGATTTCTCGGGAACCGTAGGTTTCTGGGCTGATATGGATAACCCCTACGTAACCTATCATGATGATTATATCGAGTCAGTATGGTGGGCCCTTAAAGAGATATGGAAGAAAGACCTGCTGTACAAGGGCTTCAAGATCGTGCCTTACTGCCCCCGCTGCGGTACGCCGCTTTCGGCGCAGGAAGTAGCACAGGGATATAAGGATGTGAAGGAGCGTTCGGCTATCGTTCGTTTCAAGTGCAAGGATGAGGATGCTTATATACTTGCCTGGACCACAACGCCCTGGACCCTGCCTTCCAACGTGGCTCTCTGCGTTAACCCGACAGAAACCTACTGCAAGGTAAAGGCTGTAGACGGATATACCTATTATATGGCAGAAGCACTGCTTCATACAGTGCTTGACCAGCTGCTTAGCAAAGAAGACAAGGAAGAGGGCAAGGCTGCTTTCGAAGTACTTGAGACCTATAAGGGTACGGATCTGGAGCGCAAGGAATATGAGCCTCTTTATGACTGTGCAAAGGAAGTGGCAGACAAAACTCATAAGAAGGGCTTCTATGTAGTATGTGATGAATACGTTACCATGACAGACGGTACCGGTATCGTACATATCGCTCCTGCTTTCGGTGAAGATGATGCCAACGTGGGACGCAAGTATGACCTGCCCTTTGTACAGATGGTTGATGAGTCCGGACATATGAAGCCGGAGACTCCTTTTGCAGGACAGCGCTGCAAGCCTACCGAGAAGGAGATAAAGGAAGGTGCTGTAAGCGCCGATCCCGAGGTACTTAAGGATCTGTCTTCAAGAAAGCTGCTCTTCGCAGCTCCGAAGTTCGAGCACAGCTATCCTCACTGCTGGAGATGCGAGACACCGCTTCTCTATTATGCGCGTGAGAGCTGGTATATAAAGATGACTGCGGTGAAGGAAAACATGATCCGCAATAACAACAAGATCCACTGGATCCCCGATTCCATAGGAAAAGGACGTTTCGGTGACTGGCTTGAGAACCTTCAGGACTGGGCTATCTCACGTAACCGTTACTGGGGTACTCCGCTGAATATCTGGGAGTGCGAGTGCGGTGAACTTCATTCCATAGGTTCACGCGCAGAACTGGCCGAGCTCACAGGAGATCCCAAGTCTGCAGAGGTAGAGCTTCACAGACCTTATATCGATGATGTGACCTTCCCCTGCCCTAAGTGCGGCAAGACCATGCACCGTGTGCCTGAGGTTATCGACTGCTGGTTTGATTCCGGTGCGATGCCTTATGCACAGCATCACTATCCTTTTGAGAATAAGGAACTGTTCGAAGCACAGTATCCCGCACAGTTCATATCAGAGGCTGTGGATCAGACCAGAGGCTGGTTCTATTCACTACTGGCAGAGTCAACATTGCTCTTTGATTCACCCTGCTACGAGAACGTTATCGTCCTCGGACATGTACAGGATGAGAACGGTCAGAAGATGAGCAAGTCCAAGGGCAACGCGGTAGATCCTTTCGATGCGCTGGAGAAGCACGGCGCAGATGCGATAAGATGGTATTTCTACATCAACTCAGCTCCCTGGCTGCCCAACCGTTTCCATGACGGAGCCGTTACCGAAGGCCAGAGAAAGTTCATGGATACGCTGTGGAATACCTATGCATTCTGGGTACTCTATGCAGAGATCGATCAGTTCGATGCATCAAAGTATACACTGGAATATGACAAGCTGCCGGTAATGGATAAGTGGCTGTTATCCAGACTGAACACGGTCGTAGGTGAGGTGGATTCCTGCCTTAACGATTACAAGATCCCCGAAGCTGCAAGAGCGCTGGATCAGTTCGTGGATGAGATGAGCAACTGGTATGTGCGCCGCTGCCGTGAGAGATTCTGGGCAAAGGGCATGGAGCAGGACAAGATAAATGCGTACATGACTCTTTATACTGCGCTTGTTACAATATCCAAGGCAGCTGCTCCGATGATACCTTTCCTTACAGAGCAGATATATCAGAACCTGGTGATCAGCGTTGATCCTTCGGCTAAGGAATCCATACATCTGTGTGATTATCCCGAAGTGAATCAGGCCTTCATAGATAAGAAGCTGGAAGAGCAGATGGATGCGGTACTGAAGGTAAAGACCATAGGCCTCGCAGTCAGAAATGCCGCAAACATAAAGAGCAGACAGCCCATCGGAAAGATGTATGTAAAGGCTCCTTTCACAATGGAGGATTCTTATATAGCGGTAGTAAAGGATGAGCTGAATGTTAAGGAAGTAGTATTCACCGATGATGTAAGAGAGTTTACTTCCTATACCTTCAAACCCCAGCTGAAGACCGTTGGTCCCAAGTACGGCAAGCAGCTCAAGGGCATACAGGAATATCTTGCAAATGTTGACGGCAACTCGGCCATGGATACCCTTAAGGGTGAAGGCGCACTGAAGTTCGAGGTTAACGGTGCAGAAGTTGAACTTAAGGAAGAAGATCTGCTGATCAGCATGGCACAGAAGGAAGGCTATGCAACTGAAGCTGACGGTGATGTGACCGTGGTCATGGATACCAAGCTTTCCGACGAACTGCTGGAGGAAGGCTATGTGAACGAGATCATAAGCAAACTCCAGAACATGCGTAAGGACAGCGGTTTCGAGGTAATGGACAGGATAGTATTCTCACTGACCGGAAACGAAAAGCTTGCGGAAGTGGTAAAGAAGAATGCGGACTCCATCTCTACCAAGGTGCTTGCGGATCAGATACTCTATGATGAAGATGTTCCCGGCGCAAAGGAAATGAACATCAACGGAGAGACTGCGAACATCGGCGTGAAGAAAAACTGATGGGAAGCAAAGAGATCAACATAGAAGAAATAATGGATCAGATCCGTGCAGGGATTAAAGAAAAAGGCTTAAAGGAAAGTGAACTTAAGCTGCCCGATATCATGCAGTATTATACGGATGATATGAAGCCGTCTTTGGCTGCACGGATTAAAAACAAAATAAAAAAGATGACAGGGCGCAGATGATCAGATTATTCGGAAGATCGGCAGGCAGCAGCGCAGCAGCGGGATATGTAAAAAAACTTATCCGGGACGGGAACGATAAGGCTGCAGGTACTGCCTACGGGATAACTGAATACGAAGAAGCGAAAAGTGCCGCAGTTGGTGAGCTTGACAGGCTTTTTGAAAAGGCTCTCATGGAAGCGGGTGTAAATGCTGCGCGTATATTTGAAGCAAGGAAGATGCTGCTTGAGGATAAAGGTTTGGATCAGAGTATCCGGGACCTTATACTCCTGCAGCATTTTAGCGTATATGATGCAGTATGCAAAGTCTGTGACGGCGAAGCTGAGAAGCTTGAGAACAGCGGATCCGAGCTGATAGCTGCCAGGGCAGAAGATATCAGAGAGATAAGAGATCTGCTGACCGGAGCGCAGGCGCCGGAATTAAACGGCTTTCAGGATGATACCGTACTCTGTGCGGATATGCTTACGGCAGCCGAGATACTGGAGCTGGATCCGAAGAAGGTAAAAGGCATAGTCTGCGCCAGGGGTTCGGAACTGTCGCATGCAGCCATACTTGCTGCAGATCTTGGCATAGCATCGGTATGGGGCTGTGGGGATGAACTCATGGAAAGCGCGGAAGACGGCATGAGGATAGCTCTGGACACCGTGAGCGGCGAGGTCTTTGTGGGTCTCGATGAAGAAAGCGCAGCAGGCTTTATCAGGAGCAGGAACAGGAAAGAACTGCCGAATAAGTATAAAAAAGCCGGAGTAAAACTTTTTGCAAATATCGATAAAGCTTCGGATGTGATAAGACTCATGGGTACCGATGCTGCGGGTGTAGGTCTGTTCAGGAGCGAGTATCTGTACATGGGCAGGACTGATGCACCAAATGAAGAAGAGCAGTTCCTTGAGTACAAAAAGGCCGTGCAGCTGATGAAGCCACTTCCCGTTACCGTAAGGACTGCGGACCTTGGCGGTGATAAGCTTCCGGCATATATGGAGGATAAGGGGCTGAGAGGACTGGCACTGTCCATAAGCGAAAGGGAACTGTTCAAAGCCCAGCTGCGAGCTATATACAGAGCGGCAAAATTCGGAAATATTAAACTGATGTTTCCGATGGTCAAGAATGCGGAAGAGTTTGAAAAAGCCCTGGAGATATGCAAAGAGGTAAGGAACGAATTAAAGAGCAGGGCAGCCGTGCCAATAGGTGTGATGATAGAGACTAAGGCAGCTGCGGAAGACAGCCTGGAACTTTCCAAGAGAGCGGATTTTATCAGTATAGGAACGAATGATCTGTATGCGGAAGTCCTTGGCATGGATAAAAGGGATGAGAGTATAGCTGATGAAACAGAGGCCCGGGAAGAAGTCCTGAAGCTGACAGAGAAGAGCATAAATAACGGCCATGAGGGCGGCGCTTATGTGGTGATCTGCGGAAGACTTGCCGAAAATGCGGCTTTTGCGGATAAGTTTATTGCTATGGGCGCAGACGGCGTGTCGCTTCCTGCGGCTTTGCTCGGATAAGGGGAAGCTTAAGGATGGGAGAGAAGAGAAGCGGCAGGATCTGTTTCGTGATACAGCGCTACGGACTCGAAGTAAACGGCGGAGCGGAACTGCACTGCAGGCAGCTTGCCGAACATATGCTTTCATATTATGACGATATAGAAGTACTGACCACGAAAGCCCTGGATTATATAAGCTGGGCGGATCATTACGAAAAAGATGAAGAGGATATCAACGGGATACACGTAAGAAGGTTTTCCGTTGAAAAGGAAAGAGATCTGAAAGTCTTCGCTCCTCTGAACAGACAGTTTGAAAAAAAGGGACTGCCTGAGGAAAGAGAAGAAGAGTGGCTGATAAAGCAGGGACCTTATGCTCCCGCTATACCTGCGTACATCAGGGCGCACAGGGATGAGTATGAGGCATTTATTTTCTTTACATATCTGTATTACACTACCGTAGAAGGAATTAAAGCCGCAGGCGATAAGGCTGTGCTGATACCCACGGCCCATGAAGAACCTGCGATACATATGCATATTTATGACGGAGTATTTAATACGCCCAGAGGCATACTTTACAATACCGCCGTGGAAATGGCCATGGTAAATAAACTATTTCATAACGAAAAAGTTAAGTCATACACCGGCGGTGTGGGAGTGGAATTGCCTGAGAGCGTATCTGCCGACAGGTTCAGGGATAAATACGGCGCTGATCCCTTTATGCTTTATGTTGGCAGACTTGATGAAGCAAAGGGCGGGATAGAACTGTTGCGTTTTTTCAGTGAATATAAAAGGAGAAATCCTTCGGAACTTAAACTGCGCCTGATGGGAAAGAGCGCAATAAAGCTGCCGGATGATACGGATATCATCCCCATGGGTTTTGTCAGCGATGAAGATAAATTCGATGGCATGGCGGCGGCAGCGATCGTGATCATGCCTTCACCGAGAGAGAGCCTGTCAATGGTGGTGCTGGAAGGAATGAAGTGCGGAGCGCCGGTAATCGTTAACGGCAACTGTGATGTGCTGAAAGATCATTGCTTAAGGAGCAACGGTGCGCTCTATTATCAGAATTATTTTGAATTTGAAGGCTGCGTGGATTATCTTCTTAAACATGAGGAAGAGAAGAAACTTATGAGTGAAAATGCGATTAGATATGTGGATGAAAACTATCGCTGGGATATCATATGTGAGAGGCTGTGTGACTTGATATGATCTTCCGTATAGCCGTAGTACTCTATTTTTCCTGGTTCGGACTCTGCTGTCTGACCCCTCTGGTAGCCAAATCCGTGTTCAATATCGGAAACGGCACAGGTCTTAGCGTATCGGTATTGATGATCCTTTATATGATATTTATGCCTAAGGTGAATGCTTTTATAGTCGGACTCTGGCAGAAAAAAGCCGGCAGGACCATATTGTCGGTACTGGGAGTACTGTGCATTCTCGGGATTCTTGTGGCAGGAGGGATAACCGTCTGTATGATCAAAGCCTGCCATAATAAACCGGCAGGATCAGAAACTGCAGTGGTATTGGGCTGCAGGGTTTTTGAAGAAGGTCCGAGCCTTATGCTCCTTGCACGGCTGGAGGCTGCATATGAATATCTTGAAAAAAATCCGGGGGCAAAGTGCATAGTTTCCGGCGGACAGGGATCTGATGAACCGATATCCGAAGCCGAATGCATGTACAACTGGCTGGTGGATAAGGGCATTGATAACGACCGGATATACATGGAAGACAGGTCTACTTCTACAAGGGAAAATCTGCAGTTTTCCATGGAGATAGCACAAAGGGAAGGACTGAATAAAAACTTTGCCATAGCAAGTAACGGTTTTCATTGCTACAGAGCCGGAATGATAGGGCGTTCTCTGAATATAAGCACGGCTTCGATACCCGGGAAAACACCCGGATGGTTGCTGCCGACCTATTATCTGAGGGAACTCTATGGTGTGATATATGAATGGATAGTATAAAAAGGGCGGATCTGACGGATCCGCCCTTGGAGCATTTAAGGGGAATAATTTATTCTGCCTTATCCTCCGGACCTTCTATCACGATGCCGGATTTCTTCTCCTCTTCGGGAGCTTCCTCTTTAACTTCCTCAGCCTTTTCTTCCTCAGCAGCGGGAGCCTCTTCTTCTTTGGCTTCTTCTTCCTTTTTATCTTCCTCTTTGCTGTCGGAAGTAGCGCTCTTGATAACATCGGATACGGCCTTGGTGATCTTGCCGCTGACTTCGCTTACGAAACCGCCGATGCCGTTTAAGGTCTCTCCGAGAGTTCCGCCTATATCGCCGAGTACCTTCTCTACCTGATGGAACTCTTCCTGACGCCACTTATCATATTCGATGTCCTCGAGCTCATCATAGGCAGCCTTCTCCTTTGCAGGATAAATCCAGGCAGTCATGTCATGAACGCTGATGAGGATAGTAGCGCTTGTGGCATCACCGCTGTTGAAGGGCAGTTCGAATACTCTTAACAGCCCATCGGGAGTCTTCTTGCAGATAACGGGTTTGAAGCGGTTCTTGTCCTCGCGGTCAAGGGGATAGGTATAGCCGTCACCTTCTTCATCAAAGTAGATGCTGACTAAGCTTTCTGCCTCGCCCTTAACGAAATCGCTTCTTACTGCAAAGCGGAATACATAATCCGTATCCTTCTCAACATCGATCTTTCTTGAAATCTTTGTGGCAGCTCCGCCTTCGCCTATCTCGAAGCATTCAACGCTTTCTTCGTTTTCGGTAACGATGAGTCTTGTGCCCTTGTTGCTGGCGCAATCTTCAACCAGCTTGAAACCTCTTGCTTTGAAATCTATTATATTAGCCATTGTATATTCCTCCATATCATCAGAAAAAGCGTCCGTATAAACCGAAGCGACAAGCCTTATGGTCTGCTCGTCAACTTCGACTGCACGTCCGCTCTTTATAAGCCCCTTTGCCCTTTTCGGGTAAGTGGTACCAGTTATGTTACCGTTAATATCTGTCACAATAATGTTTTTTATCATGGGTGTCTTCCCCTTTATGACCACTGCTATTTAATTGTTCGACTTTACGTTTTTTATTATGGGTGTCTTCCCCTGTCACTCTCGATACTATCACAGTTTTACATAAAAGGTCAAGAAAAAAAGTGAATATTCCGATGGTTTCTGCTATACTTATGCTAAATATGAACTGAGGAGGCTTATCTGTGATGCGATCTCCACTTCCCTATGAATATTATCATGCGCCCATCCCGGGCGGCGGATATGTGACAGGTTTTTCCTATGATCCCTATGAGAAAAATGCGCTGTACTGCCGTACAGACATAGGCGGCTGCTATCGCTATTCTTATGAGGACAAATGCTGGCACAGCCTTATAGAACATGTGGGAATGGACGATCTGTCGGAAACTTTTCCCATAGCATTGGCCGCTTACAAAGGCAGGGTCTATATCGCTTGCGGAGACGGGAGAAGCGCGGGATGGCTGCCGGATCCCGATGTGAAGCTTGCGCCCTGCGGAAGGCTCTGTATCTCGGATGACCGAGGAGAATCCTTTACTTACGAGGATATACCCTGCTATATACACGGAAATCTTAGCGGTCGCGGAACCGGAAAGAGACTGGTGGTGACTCCTTCGGGACGTATCTTTTTTGCTTCGCAGCGTGACGGCCTCGGTATACGGGATACTGAGGGCAACTGGACTTTTTCTCCCGTATGCTGTGAAAACTTCCTGACTTTCGTGATGCTGAGTGAAGATGAAAAAATGATCCTGGTCGGTTCTGCAGGGATCAGTAACAGAAACGGGAAGAGGCGGGGACCTTCACTCTTCCTTTCAAAAGACGGAGGAAAACTCTTTGCGCCCATCGATTGGCCCGAAGATCCCGGAGACGATATGTTATGGGGTTGCGTGGCACAGCGATACGCTGTCGATGACAGATACATATATGTGACCTTCTCCTGCAGTACCCCTTATTCATATGCATCCTGGATGGGCTATTCCTGTGACGGCGGACAGGTGCGTCACGGTCGTATCGTGCGCTACCCTCTCGATGATCCGTCAAAGGGTTATGAGGATATCACTCCCGGAAAGGAAAACGGGCCTTTAAGCTATGGTCTTGCCGGAGTGGCTGCCTGTGAAGAATATATCTGCTGTTCTTCCATAGGAAACGATCATGGAGGCGGAGATATGATAATGATCTCCAAAGATAAGGGGGAACACTGGGAGACGGCGCTGCACGGGCTTAAAGCCGGAAAACTTATTACCCGTGTGCCTTATCTTAGCCCCGAATGTCACGGTGGCGCATCTCCTGTTCATTGGATGACAGACCTTGCGATCAATCCGTATAACAAAGATGAACTGTGGTTCAATACCGGAACGGGAGTTTTCAAGAGTGAAAACTTTGCTTCAGATGAAAGGAGCTTTACGGACTGGTGTGACGGCACAGAAGAAACCGTGCACTTAAATCTCTACAGCCCGCCTTCGGGAGAAGTGCAGCTAATCGATATACTCGGAGATCTCGGAGGCTTTGCTTTCAGGGATCTGAAAACACCCTGTGACAACTCATTTGCGGATGCGGAGCAGAACCGTTATATCACCTGTATCAATGCGGACTTTCCGGATAAGGATCCCTCAATGATAATGGTAACTGCCAGGGGAAACTGGACGGGACGCACAAAAGGCGGGGTGATACTTTCAAGGGACAGTGCAAAAAGCTGGGACAGGCTTGCCTTACCTTTTGGTATTACGGATGAACTGGACAGGCTGTGCAAAGGCATAGAACAGCCGAATGTGAATCCCGGCTGGGCTGCGCTTTCGGCCGACGGCAGCAGTTTTGTTTTCACCGCTGCCGACGGCATACGTCTGTACAGGGACAATACGGTCAGGGCTTCCCTGGATGAAAAAAACAATACGGAATATGAAGCGGTCTCCGTGATAGAGATCAATCCCTCGGATGATAAGCCATCGATGAAGGTATTTTCGGACAGGGTCGATCCTCTGTATTATTTTGGTTTTGGTGAGAACAGCCGGCTCTACGTCAGTGATGACGGTGGTTTCAGCTTCAGCGAAAAAACTTCTCCTCTTCCCGAAGGCATAGACTTCGGACTTATCGACTGTGCGAATAAAACAGAGATACGCGGCGATGCCGGATTTTTCGGACGTTTTTATATTGCTGCGGAAAAACAGGGACTGTGGCTGCTTGAATATGATAAAGAAAATGCAGCATTCAGTGCCCGTAAACTGACTAAAGAAGGAGATACCGTTTACCGCTGCGGACTCGGTTTTTTGGAAGGCTCATATATCGGCGGAAAGAAGATGATCTATATCAGCGGCATCATAGATTCACATTACGGTTTCTACCGCTCCGAAGACGAAGGAGTAAGCTGGCAGCTTTTAAATGATGAGCGTCACCGTTTCGGTGAGATCAACTCAATTGAAGGAGACAGCCGCAAATACGGGCGTTTCTTCATCGCCAGCGGCAGTCTCGGAGTGATAGTCGGCGAGGGAACTCTTTAAGGCTATCGCTTGCTTTTTGGAGAGTGATTCTATATCATATAAAACATGAAAGACAGGATGAAAAAGATCTTCTCGGTTGAGGAGAACGGGCTTACAAAAGTATTGTTTAACATAGTATGCATAGGAGGGATAGTTTCGGGTATTCCTGCGATAGTCATATCGTACCTGATAAATATCCCGATGATGCAGATCATAGCAATAGCGCTTGCTATTGTGGTTCTTTTTATAAGTTTTTATGTGGCCAATATCAGAAACCGTGTTGATATAGGCGCATGCCTGATGGTCATGGTCGTGACCCTGGTGTTATTTCCGATAATGTTTTATACCGGTGGCGGTATCTACGGCGGCATGGGCTACTGGTTCGTGCTGGGCATACTGTTCAATTTCCTGATGCTGGAGAAAAAACACAATGTGATAATACTGCTTTTGCAGGTCATTGTAACCCTCGGCTGCTTTGTGGACAGCTTCCTGCATCCGGAAAGAGTGACGCCGCTTGATTCTGAGTTCGCGGTATATGTCGACACCGTGCAGAGCATCTTTATCGTGAGCATAGTTATCGGCATCATAGTCAGATTCCAGAAGAAAGTGTATAACGACAAGCTGAAGGAGCTGGAGCAGGCAAGAGCCGAGGCCCAGAGCGCGGCAGAGGCGGCAAGGGAAGCCGAGCGTGTTAAGGCTGATTTCCTGGCAAGGATGTCCCATGAGATACGTACGCCCATCAATGCGGTACTCGGCATGGACGAGATGATACTCAGAGAGTCTTCGGAAGAGAATACGATAAATTATGCAAAGGATATCAGTTTTGCGGGAAGGAACCTGCTCTCGATAATCAATGATGTACTGGATTTTTCCAAGATAGAAAGCGGAAAGCTGGAGATAGTGCCGGTGGAATATGATACGGCGGGACTGATAAGAAATATATACAATTCCTTCAGGGAGCGTGCTGCTGCGAAAGGCCTGGAGCTTAAGATGCACGCGGACAGTAATATTCCCCGCAGGCTTTTCGGTGATGATGTAAGGCTTACACAGATACTGACCAACCTTATGTCCAATTCGGTGAAATATACCGAGAAGGGCAGTGTGAGTCTTGATATCAGGGAAGAAGAAAGACGTGAGGGAGAAGTTAAGCTGCATATCTGTGTTAAGGATACAGGCATAGGCATAAAGAAAGAAGATATAGATAAACTCTATGTTCCTTTTGAAAGACTTGAAAAAGAACGTAACCGCAATATAGAGGGAACGGGACTCGGAATGGCCATAGTCATGAACCTGATAGCGCTGTTTGACAGTGAGCTTAAAGTGGAGAGTACGTATGGAGAGGGTTCGAGCTTTTCTTTCAGCATCAGCCAGAAGGTCATAGATGCTGAACCCATGGGTGATTTCATGAAAAGCGAGACGCGTCTTAAGGATCAGAAAAATGATGATCACTTCACAGCTCCGGAAGCCAGACTTCTGGTCGTTGATGATAACAATATGAATCTCAAGGTCATAAAAGCCCTGCTTAAGAAAAATGCCATAGTTCCGGTGCTGGCATCTTCAGGTGAAGAGTGCCTTGAGAAACTGGCCAATGAGAAGTTTGATCTGATCTTTCTTGACTATATGATGCCGGTCATGGACGGTATAGAGACTCTTAAGAAAGCTAAGGAAAACAAACTGATACCCGACACCACTCCGGTGGTAGCCCTTACGGCTGATGCGGTGATGGGCGCGAGGGAAAGATATATGGAAGCCGGTTTTGATGACTACCTTTCTAAACCCGTGGAAGTACCACAGCTCGAAGAAATACTCAGGAAGTATCTTTGATCCTGCTTCACTTTTGCTACGCCATTTATAATAAAATACTGATCAAAGCTTAAAACTGTTATATCAGGAGGAGGACTTGATTATGCCGAAGCCCGGAATGAAAAAGGTAAATAACGGAGAAGGATTATCACAGTTAAAGCATGAGCTGTATGTGCTGCGTTCGCTGGACAGGCCTATAGTGGTGGGCAATGCCGCATTTGAAAACGAACCGGCAAGTATAAATGCCCTGCTTCTTGACTTTAAGGACGGTATTACAGATGAGGAAACCTGTCTGGAACTGGTGCAGAACCGTATAGAAGAGATACTGAAATTTCAGGAGAAGCGGCTTAAGACTCAGATGGACTATGCGGATAAGTTTCAGGCCGAATGTATTAAGAAAAAAGAAGAATACCAAAAGATAGTGGAAAAGTATTCTGCGAATGCTGAGGATCCGGAGGAGGCTGAGTATTCAGAGGAAGCTCTGCGTAAGGATGATGAGATAGAGAAGCTTCAAAAAGAATATGATAAAGCCGTTCTTAATGCTTCAACTGTAAGAAAGCTGATCGGTACCTTCAAGGCATATTCAGAGCGTCTATCCAAAGCCGATAAGAATATGGATGTTCCGGAAACGGGCTTATCACAGCTGGTGGCCGGGATGGTTAACAGTGTTGTGGCAGATACGGATAAGAAAGCCATGGCCACAGTAAATGAAAGGAATAAAAAGAGTCAGAAATCCACATACGAAAAAGAGACGATATTTGACCCGGATGAGGCCAGGAGAGATCTTATGCAGGAAGGCTATCATGAAGCGGGCAAGGAACTCGGCGCCATGATCTTATACGGTCGGAATAAAGAAGATGGCTCTGTTATCGATCTTTTCGGTATACAGAGGATGAGCGAAGAGATAGACAGTGAACTTAAGCGGCATGAACAGCTGAAAAAAGCCCCTGCAGGTATCAATGCGGATGATGAGGAACGTATAAGGAACAGCATACATGCCAACTTAGAGCAGCTGGAAGTGGATCTTAAGAGAGCAGGCGAGACCGAAGCTCAGTTTACTGCCGGCGCATATAAGAAGGCTATAGAAAAAGGCTGGGCCCTTTCCGATCTGGATATGTTTGCGGAGCTGAGCAAATATGCCGAGAGGGATGATGTACAGAAGAGAAATACAGGTCAGTGGCTTAAAGATATACTTGACAGGGAGATAAAGAGTGAAGCCGACAGGCATAAAGCTCTTGAGGATATAGAGATCCAGCTTGCGGATGCTCCCGCGGTTCCCGAAGGACTGACTGAGCTGGTTGAAAACTCAAAGTCATATCAGCTGCAGATGGGTGAAGAAGTTCATCTCGAAAATCAGCAGAAGATAGTGCCTGATATTATGGACGATCTGAATGCTGAAGATGAGCTGAACTTTGATGATGAGATGTTTGAAGACTTTGAAGCCGATATGATAGCGGAGGCAAAGAAGCCGGAGATCAAGGCTAAGGAAGAGAACAAGGAAGAAAAGAAAGAAGAGAAAGAAGAAAAGAACGAAGAGCAGAAAGAAATAAAAGCGGAAGCAGCAAAGGAAGAGAAGAAAGAAGAAAAGCAGGGAGAGAAAAAGGAAGCCGCAGAGGTAAAGGAAGAAGTAAACACTCCTCAGCAGAGGGAATTTATTGCCAAAGTCTGTAAGTACATGCAGGGTGTGAAGAGGCGCATAGATAAATTCCCCAAAAAGGAGGGAAAGAACGCAGAGTCCTACGATACCATGGTCATTATGGTGGGAGAGCTGGCGAAGCTTAAGGATGATGCAAAGTTTGAAGATGTGGAGGACAGGCTCCGTGCTTTGAAAGAATCCGCGGCCAGCTATGAAAGAAGTCATCACAGAGTGATACCCTATTACTGGAACGATTACGGGAAGCTGCGTTATAACCTTTCAAAAGAAATGGAAAGCTTTGGGGAGCGCAGGCTGAACATGGCATATAAGTTAGAGACTGTGGATGAGGCAAAAATCAGAAACGAATGGGTTGTCGTCGATGATATGACCTTTTCAAATGCGAATGTGCTTGGCGGCATAAATACAAATGCGGCCGGTGCCAAAGAAAAGGATGATTCTTTTTCGGAAACCATACATATAATTCAGCAGGAGAAGGCTCCCGGTCAACCTGCCAAGGCTCCTGAAAAAGCAGATGAAATGATAGTGGAGATCGAAAACGGCGTAAAATATAAGATGGATAAAGACGGCGGTTTCGACGCCATGAGCGGAGGCATGCTTGAGCAGGCGCCGAATGAGAGAAAGGAATATGATCATACAAAGGTTAAGATCATAGATCAGGGCGGCTTAAGCGATAAGGAAGCGCGGGAAGCCATAAAGAAGTCCGGAGAAAGCTGGGAGAAAAACTTCCCGGCTGAGGCAAGAAAGAGAAAGCACAATAAGATAGATATAAGGGAAGAGCTGAAGGGAAAGAGTTTCGGATCGGATCATTCCAGATCCTCCGAGTTCAGCTATAAGAAAGACAGGATATCCCACTTATAAGCAGGAAAAATTATCCTTTATTTTCACCGCGTCATTTGATATAATATCAAGTGGCGCGGTTTTATTACGCTCTAATGAATAAAGCTTAGGAGGGTATAACGCATGGCAGCAAAAAAGACACCTGCGGTTACAACATCGGAATCAGGAGCTACGATCAGGGATTCGTTTGACAAGGAGTTGTTCAAACGCAGTGTTCTCTACAATATCAAGACGCTTTACAGAAAGACTCTGGAGGAGGCAAGCAAGCAGCAGATATTCCAGGCTGTATGCCTTGCAGTAAAGGATCAGGTCATCGACCTTTGGCTGGAGACCCAGAAGCAGTATGAGAAGAAGGATCCCAAGACAGTCTATTATCTGTCTATGGAGTTCCTTATGGGACGTGCCCTCGGAAACATGATGATAAATATGAAGGCATATAAGGAGGTGGCTGCGGCTCTTGACGAGCTGGGACTTGACCTTAATGCAATAGAGGACCAGGAGCCAGATGCGGCTCTGGGTAACGGAGGTCTGGGCAGACTGGCTGCCTGCTTCCTTGATTCACTGGCAACCCTCGGATATTCCGCATACGGCTGCGGTATCCGTTACCGCTACGGTATGTTCAAGCAGAAGATAAAGGACGGTTATCAGGTGGAGGTACCGGATAACTGGCTGGAGAACGGCAATCCTTTCGAACTGCGTCGTCCCGAATATGCGAAAGAGATACATTTTGGCGGATATGTAAATGTCCGTGTGGATGAGAACGGAAGAAACAATTATTATCAGGAAGGTTATCAGGCAGTAAAGGCCATTCCTTACGATCTGCCCATAGTAGGCTACGGCAACGGTATCGTTAATACCCTTCGTATCTGGGATGCCGAGCCCATCGATGTGTTCAGACTGGATTCCTTTGACAAAGGTGATTACCAGAAGGCAGTAGAGCAGGAGAACCTGGCGCGCAACATCGTAGAGGTGCTTTATCCCAATGATAACCACTATGCAGGCAAGGAACTGAGACTTAAACAGCAGTACTTCTTCATCTCCGCTTCGGTTCAGGAAGCTGTTGCAAAATACATGCGTAACCACAAGGATATCAAGAAGTTCTACGAGAAGGTGACC
>JAEEIK010000054.1 GCA_016281335.1 Lachnospiraceae bacterium
AAGACGGTCAAGTTCTATAAAGTAAAGAACAGCGGAGAAGAAAAGGCAATATGGACAAGTGCGGATACAAGCATTGCCACGGTTAATGAGAAAGGAAAGATCACTGCCCAGGCAGTCAGCGGCAATACGGTCATCAACTGTGTATACAAAGGTGTTGAATACAGGACAAACGTATATGTCGAGAAGCCGGAGTTTGCTACAGATGAATTCCTCAGCGAAGTTGACGGCCAGTATACGATAGATCTGGAGGAAGGCAGATGTTATACCCTGGTACCTGTCGGAGTATACAGGGATATAGAATATAAGAGCAGTTCTCCTGCCGTAGCCTTTGTTGATGAATACGGACGCCTGCAGGCCAGAAAAGGCGGTCACAGCGCCAACATCACGGCTACCATAGGCGATAAGAAACTGAATATCAAGGTAGTGGTACGTAAATCCAGAAAAGTGGAAGTTCCCGAGAAGTACGTGAACGTGCTGGACTACGGCGCAATTCCTTATGACGGATTGCCCGACGAGGATGCTTTCAATGCGGCGATCACTGCAGCAGCAGCAGCGCCTGAGCTGGACTATACCGTCTATGTTCCTGAAGGCTACTACAATATCGATGTGAATAAACGTGCAGTTGCGATAAAGCTTCAGAGTAACGTGAAACTTATCATGGATCCCGAAGCTGTGCTCCATGTAAATGCAACGGATAAGACACAGTACAGCGTTATCAGTATAAAGGATTCTTCCAACGTGCTTGTACAGGGCGGACAGGTAGAAGGCGGCAGGAAGAAACACGAAGGATTTATAGACAATATCAGCTATAACCAGGAAGGTTTCGGTGTGGTCATAGGTACCTATGCCGAGAGCGTGGAAGTCAGGGATATGCTGATATATGATAACTGGGCCGACGGAATATATATTTATTCCTCCAATCGAGAAGATCCTCCGAACGATATCAAGATCATAAACTGTGAGCTCTATAATAACAGAAGAAATAATATCAGTGTGATCGAGGCGGATGATCTGCTCATAGAAGACTGCATCATAGACAGCGCTAACGGAACAGCGCCCATGGCAGGCATCGATATAGAGCCGAATACCTGGCCGGATGAAAACGGAAATGATTACTTCCAGTTAGACTGCAAGAATATAAAGATCAGGAACTGCATTATGAGCACACCTGAAGGCAGACCCTGTGAGACACAGAAAGAGACCGGTCTCGGTATCTATTATTCTTTCATGGTACTCCGCGGTTCAAAGACTGTTATCGCAGATAAGATAGAAATGGAAGGCTGTGTATTCAACGGTGATGTGGACAGCGGTGACAGTACAAACTTAAGCTTTGTGAACTGTACGATCAACGGCACGCTTTACTATAATAAGACCATGCAGCCGCAGCTCAAGAATACCAAGGCAAAGAAAAAGCAGGAGTATTAAAATAACTCCATAAAAGTACATTCCCTGAACGTATATGTTTCAGAAGCAGAAAATAAAGCTTCCCCGGACTTTATGTCCGGGAAAGCTTGTATTCAGGGGAGGGAAATATTATGAAAAAGAGATCAGGTTTAGCAATAATCTTAACGGCGGTCATGCTGTTAACTGCTGCATGCGGTAATTCAGGCGCTACTTATAGAGAGAAGAGTGCCGATGTGACTGCCGCAGAGCCTATGGCTGCAGCAGGCGCAACCAACGGCATCTATATGGAGGAAGCCGCTGCGACGGCGGATTATGAGATGATGGACGAGGCTGACGGTGGTTCGACAGGCTCATCATCACCGGATATTCCGGCAACCCAGGCTACCAACCGTAAGCTCATCCGCAATATCAGCATGGAAGTGGAGACCAGGGAGTTTGAAGCCCTGGTGGAAAAAGTAAGTCAGCGTACCGCATTTTTCGGCGGCTATACCGAATACAGTTCCACATATAACGGCAGTAATTATTCAGGCGGCAGGGTAAGGACTTCCACCATGACGCTGCGCATACCTGCGGATAAGATGGACGAGTTCCTGTCCGAGGTAGCAGAAGTATCCAATGTGGTAAGACGTGACGAGAACGTTTCCGATGTGACGCTCAATTATGTGGATATGGAAAGCCACAAGAATGCCCTCAAGGCCCAGGAAAAGCGTCTCATCGAGATGATGGACAAGGCTGAGACCATTGAAGATCTGATCACCTTAGAGAGCCGCCTCGGCGATATCAGATATCAGATAGAGAGCATGGAGAGCCAGCTGCGCACCTATGACAATCAGGTCGATTATGCTACTTTAAGACTTTCAATCACCGAAGTTGAGGAGCTGACACCGGTCGAGGAGAAGAGCGACTGGGAGAACATGAGTGAGGGTTTCTTCAGGAGCATTAAGAACATAGGGGAGAATATCAAAAATTTCTTCGTGAACCTGGTGATAGACCTGCCTTATATTGTTCTGGATCTTATCAAGATAGTTGTAGTTCTTCTGATAGTCAGGTTTATAGCTCATAAGATATTCGGCAAGCACCTGACCAAAAGAGTGATAGGTTCCATAAGGAAGAAGTTTGTAAAGGCAGAAACTGTAAAATCGGAAAATGATACCGTAGAGAAGAAAGAGACTGAGACTAAAAAGACCGAGACCAAAGAGAGCAAAAAGGAGAACGACAAATAATGAAAAAAGCTTTGATCCCTGCAATACTTTTACTTACTATGCTGGCAGCATGCGGCGAAAAAGAAGAAGTAGTGGAAGTAAGCGAGACCAGGGTTCGTGATAAGAGAATAGAGGAGGAAGCTACTCCGACCCCGACTCCTGAGGAGGATCCGGGAAATCCGGGAGTACTCGTTGAACCCGAAGCGGATAAGCCGGAATTCATTCCTTTAAAGCTTGATACCCACCGCAAGAGCGTATATGATCCCGACAT
>JAEEIK010000009.1 GCA_016281335.1 Lachnospiraceae bacterium
ACCCGGCCGCTCCAGTATTCATGATTGCCGCTTACGTAATAACAGGGATATCTTTTAACCAGTCCTTCTATCAGGGCCTTTGCATTATCGTCCTTAAGCCTGTCGTCAAAGATGTCACCGCCGAGCATCACGATATCGGGTTCCTCTTTATATATCCTGTTAAGCAGCCACTTTTGCCCGGGGCCGTAATAACAGGAATGAAGATCCGTGACCAGAGCGATCCTTATATCCACCCCGGCTTTGAGGTCCAAGTTTATCCTCTCCGTTACCGGAAGCCAGCTGATCCCCCACAGCAGGAGAATTAGTATCAGTGCAAGCGGGATAATGATCTTTTTCTTTTTCATAACTATTTGATTTTAACATATTTTTAAGATAAAATCTTATGAAAACAAAAAGAAAAGGAGAATCCTTATGATAAACAGACTTATGAACAGGATCAAAGAGCTGGAAGCTCCGATAGTCGTTGGACTGGATCCCACGCTCAAGCTTTTGCCGCCTCAGCTTTTCGAGGCATCTAAGGCAAACTTCGGCGAAACAGCCGAAGCGGTGGCTGACGCATTTTTCAATTATAACAAAGGCCTGGTGGATGCGGTGGCTGACCTGGTTCCCGCCGTCAAACCCCAGATAGCCATGTATGAAGCCTTCGGCATTCCCGGACTGGAAGCTTTCAAAAAGACCGTGGATTACTGCCATGAAAAAGGCCTGGTTGTAATAGGTGATATCAAGCGCGGCGATATAGGTTCCACTTCGGAAGCTTATGCTCTCGGCCATCTCGGCGCCACCGAGCTTGGCGGCACTCTCTATTACGGCTTCGATGAAGACTTTGCAACCGTCAATCCCTATCTGGGAAGCGACGGCGTCAAGCCTTTTATAAAGGTATGCGAAAAAGAGAAGAAAGGTATCTTTGTCCTTGTCAAGACTTCCAATCCTTCCAGCGGCGAGTTCCAGGACCGTCTGATCGACGGCCGCCCGCTGTATGAACATGTGGGTGACAAGGTAAGGGAATGGGGCGAAGAACTTATGGGTGAGTCCTACAGCTATGTCGGAGCCGTGGTCGGCGCTACCTATCCCGAGATGGGCAAAGTATTAAGAAAGCTGATGCCCAAGACTCTGATCCTGGTTCCCGGTTACGGCGCCCAGGGCGGAAAAGGCAAAGATCTGGTACACTTCTTCAACGAAGACGGCCTCGGTGCCATAGTTAATTCTTCAAGAGGCATCATAGCCGCTTACCAGCAGGAGAAATATTCCAAATACGGAGCGGAAGGCTATGCGGATGCTGCCCGCGCCGCAGTACTTGATATGAAAGCCGATATAGCCGAAGCGCTCGGCTAGAGTGGTGTCTGCGCTGCAGGATAAAGGGGGAGGGGACGCCTTAGGCGCCCCCTCCTTTTTTGACCGCAGTATCCTTTGTCCTGCCTGTCGTGATCTCTCCGCTGTCCTTTTTCCTACTGTGCTCTTTCTTTTCCTTCTTTTCGCTGTTCAGGAAATCCTTCACCTCAGCCTTGTCCATTTTCCTGTGTTTATCGTCCTTTGAGCCCTTCGGTTCGCTGAGCGGTTCAGCCTTTGCCGCACTGTCCACATTCTTTTCTATGGCCTTCATTTCTTCAAGCTCCTGCTGATACTCCCTGCGAAGCTTCACTCCGTCCACCAGCTCAAAATCCTTTTTCTTAAGATCCGAGATGATGCCCGCTTCCGCCTGCACGAGCAGTTTTACCGTAGGCAGCACACCGGCCGGCATGTTTTTAACGTCACCCAGCCCGCTGTCTCTGACATTCATCTGTGCAGCCAGCGCGATATCAAAACGTTTTGACCCGGGATAGAGCCTTCCTCCTCCGAACTGCTCCAGCTTGTCCGTATACGCTTTGGCATATATTCCCAGATCTGATATCGCTTCCGCCACTTCCAGCGGTGTATTATCGCGTCCAAGCTTCGAGACAGCCTTCAGGGCATTCTTCATGTTTATATACTGTTCCGAATCCTTGCTGAAGGTCTTTCCCAGCCCTTCCATGATCTTAAGCTGTTCCCCGGCTGCGGCCGCCTGTTTTTCAACCTTCTGTGCGTAAGCCTCCGCATTGGCGCCCATTGCCTCCTCTTCATTCTTCGTCCGCAATACGCCCAGTTTTGCTGCAGGCACACGCAGCATTTCTTCTATACTGATGTTTGCTTCTTCGGCACCGCTCTCACCCAGTATCAGAAGCTCTGATCTTTCCTGTTCAACGCTTTTCTCAAGCCATTTGTTTCCCTTCTCCGCAAGCCTCCTGCGCTCATCCTTCTTCGCATCGGGCCTTGACGCATTACCGCCCTCATCCTTAAACGCTTCAGCGCATTCCTTAGAAGCCGTTGTCAGCTTGCGCATCGTGCCGGCGATCTCGGCAGCCGTGTTCTTTATCGACAGGGCGCAGACCTCCTCAAGATCACCTACGAGTTTTGTATATTCCGTCGGATCCGCCTGAGCGTCTATACCTGTCCTTCTCAGTTCCTCCAGCAGTTCTCTCGCATTCTTCCTGTATTCCGCAAGTGCCCCTATATATTCCAGGCCTTTATCGTATATCTCCTGCTGGGACTCCTTATCCCTGTTCTGCTCGGGGGTCAGGTTCTCCGGCAGATTCTTCCTCTGCGCCTCGCGTTCATATTCCTCGGCCACCTCCTGCCTTACCGTCTCCAGCCCCTTGTTCTGCACATCCTTCACCGATCTGCCCTTCAGATCCGCTGCATCCCGGAAGTAGAGCTTTGCCTCTTCCTTAAGCTTCTGCTCTTCCTCGGGACTGCGCTGCGCCGCCTCCCTCTTAAGGCCTTCAATGTTCAGCTTTCTCGGAAGGTATACCCGGTCGCTGCGGATCAGGCCATCCTTAGATAACAGCTGCTCATCCCGCCTGGGAACTCCGTCCTGATTACCGTATCTGTTTATCCATAAGCCGTTCTTCTGGGTTTCCAGCAGAAAGCCGTTCTCATCGCGCTGCTGTGCATTAAGCACGATCTCTCCGTTATCAGCCACGCCTACGCCTTCGTCCGGGAGTCCCAGTATCTTTCCCTCATTGTCAAGCTTTATATCCGAGCCCCACAAAAGCTGGATATTACGGGTCACATCCCCGGCCTTTCCTTTGGTGAAGAGCATGGCCTCCACGAAACTGTCTATGGACACCCTGCGCATACGCTCCGGCGGATTGACCGAACTTAAGGGATCCTGGATCAGCAGTATGTCATCCTTTATTCCCACGATATTTACAAAATGTCCGGGCTGTCGTATCGCCAGCGGAGAATGGTCTATCATCAGAGCCTTTTCAACTGTCTGCCTTATCAGCTCTTTTGCATTCTGTCTGTACTGTGCGGGTCCTATGCCCTGCGCATTGAGAGCACTGTTTGATCCCGTGTCATACGCAGCTATCTCCATGACACGCACCATGGTATTGGGAGCAAAGGCCAGCACCGGATCCAGCATGTCCTTTATCGACAGTGCCGCATCCTTATTGTACAGGGTATCCGCTTCTTTTAGGCCCGGATCATTGGCATAGTGGGCGTTTATCTCATCGATCCCTCTCCCGGCCGGACGGTAGGAACGGATATCTTCCTGAGTTATATCCTCCGTTCCGCGTCCCTGTACTATCTGCTGCAGCGCTACCGACCAGCATCCGTTGGCTGAACTCTGGGCTTTGGGCTGACGGATGTTAAGCTGTACAAAACCATCGCTGTCCATGAAAAGCTCCGGCTTGGCAGGGCGCATCTCCCCGCCTTCAAGTGCCTGCTCTCCCTCCTGCTGCCTCTGTGCAACCTTTTCTGCCATTTCTATATGCTTCAGTATATACAGCTTATCCGCAGCGTTCAGCTTTTCTTCATTGTCGTTCAGATACCTGCGCAGTCCTTCCGCATCTCCCGACATCCTTGCCCCCGGCGACAGTCTTGACAGATTATCATCCCTGCGGTTATACGGTCTGTCCCAGTTGTGGAATATATTGTCAAACTCATCGTGCGAATTCCTGTAATCAAGCAGTCTCCTCATTTCATCCCTGCTTAAGTGGTCATAGAGATAGCGGGCATTTTCTTCACTAAGGCCCAGCTCCGGAAAGCTTTCCTCAAACTGTTCGAAAGACAGCCGGTCTTTGATTTCCTGCAGCTTTGTCTCTTCCTTCTGTTCATTCCTGTAACGTTTAGCCGCATCTTTTAACAGCTTTTTATATCCCGAATCTATTTTCTTCATCGCAAGCCTGGTGTCTTCCGGCGCATCATCCGAAAGCCTGCTGCTGAGGCCGGTCATTTCCTGCTGCATCCGGATATACTCTTCTTTCTGCGCATCCTCCGGATGTGCTGCCAGCACTCTCAGATAAAGCTGCTGCGTAGCCCTCAGCACATCATCCGTGCTGACGTTTGTCTGCACTTCCTCCATCGCTGCCATCTTGTTGTATATGCGGCCCGCACGCTCCATTATCCCCGTGTAATCCACGGGAGTCTTCTTCATATACCTTTCAGCGTTGAACGGATCTTTTATCACCCTTCCGTACATGTCGGTATCCGGTACTCCGTGCATGAGTTCTGAAGGCTTTCTCTCGGCATCGCCGACCAGCATCAGGTTCTGAAGGGTCTGCAGTCTGGCCCCGTATTCCTCAGCTGACAGCTGGCCCGTTCCACGAAGAAAATATCCGAATTTGGCCTGCTCGGTGTTTTTCAGGAAATCTCCGAATTCGTGCATGGTGATATCACAGAAAAGCTCGTTCCTCTCTGCAAGGCCAGGATCGCCTTCCAGCAGGGCGGGCAGCTTCAGCGGTCTCATCAGCGCCTGTTCCGCCACGGTATATTCATAATCATTGTCTGCCTTAAGGAACTTGCCCGAAGCAGTCATAAGCTCCAGGATCTCCTCGAGGCTGCCTGCCTCCTCCGCTCTCTTTTTAAAGCTGAGTGGCTCCAGTCTGCTTACCATATTGTCGACAGTTGCCTTTGTCGGAGTCTTCAGGTATTCCTCGAGATCCACACCGTTTAATTTCCAGTTTTCATAAGCGAGAAATACGCCGTTGATCTGTGCCATGGTATGGCAGTCCCCGGTGAACTCATGAGGAAAATCATTATGACGCCAGCTGTCCATATTTCCCGGAAAAATATTGGGATCCTGATTGAAATATTCTTTTGCTATATCAAACAGTTCCCGCATATCCGCAGCAGTCTTTTCATGTTCCTTCTTTGCCGTTATTATCTTATCCGGCGAAGGCGGGATCTCATTTATGGCAGCGATCAGCTCGTTCTGTTTCGCAACAAGCTTGTTCAGGCCGTATATCTTGGTCCCCTGTTCCATCACGTTATAGACTTTTCCGTTTGGAGCCGCGAAGGAATCATTGTAGTCGTAATCTTCAAGCTTCATTTCCTCCATCTTCTTAAGCATAAGCCTCAGACCTTCCCTTGTCCTGTCGCTTATGGTCACGCCCTCATCCAGCACGGTCTGCAGTTCTTTTTCACGCCCCTTCATCAGATGCTTTGTGCCCGTTGCCTCCGGATTGGAAACAAAAAGATCGTGGTAGCGTCCGCCTTCATAGACAGGTTTTACGACCGACATGGCATGTTTCTCCCTGCGTACAAGGACCCTGCTCACATCTTTGTCCAAATGGCCGAGTTCATTGCTCACGGAATCTTTTGTCCTTGTTATATGCTGCGCCGTATATTCCAGTGCTTCTTCATACTCACGCTGCTTCCCGGGATCACCCTCCAGTTCCTTTGGCATATTGTTCTTAAGATTATCGCAGCGCTGTCTGTAGGGATATTCCACAGGGTCCCGGAAATCATCTTCAAGAGTGTCCTTATAGGAGTCCAGCTGTGCGGTCAGTTTCCCCAGTTCCTCCGGCCCCATCTCTTCTTCGAGGGCATCCAGGAAAAGCCCGCTGTCGACCCCGCCGTGCAGTTCTTCAAAAGACGAGAGAAGGTTTTTGGCAATGATCGAATCGAGGTCCGCCTGAGGGATCACTCCCTGTCTGATCAGTTTATCCACAACAGCGCTTGTTCTTTCACCGAAAACCGACAGGCTAAGCCTTTCTATGAAAGGCAGACTATCTATGACATCAGGCTTATTTGTCCTCAGATATTCTCCTATCTGATAGATCACTCCCGTATCTCTCCTGGACTCTTCCAGCAGTTCCCGGTATCTGTCCTCTCCGGCTGCTTTGGCAAAGGCCTTTATCACCTTATCCGCCGGGATCGGGGCTTCGCGCAGATCGTTCCGGAAATGGATCAGCATATCCGGCTCACGGCGATTACGTTTCTGAAATTCTATATACTTATCGCCTTCTGTAGCGGGATCCGGCTCGACCCGCTTTTTTTTCTCCTCATCTATCTCCTTGTATTTAAGGTATCTTTCAGTTAATTCGCCCATATCAGTACCTCCGAATATTTTCTTTTCCCTTACTATAATACAAGAGGCGTAGCAAAAGCGTAACTGTATGCTTGAAAAAAAATTCAGCGCATTTTTATTAAATGCGCTGAATCTTCCCCCTCATCTTCCGGCCTTTGGCCGTGGTCTTCCTTATACGCTTACGGAATTGTACTCATCCGCAAATTTCTTTATGTTGGAAGCATTGCTTATCCTCTTGGCATTTCCCTTATCGACTATCACCAGTGTGGGAGCCTGGCGCACATTGTACTTATATGCCAGCTCGGGGCTCTCCTCTGCGTCGATGGGGATGTAATCTATACCTTTAAGGTATTCCTTCACCAGCTTGCAGTTAGGGCACTTCTTTGTAGTGAAGAGATATATGATGCTCTCAGGCTCTGAAAAGCTTACTGTTGAATTCTCATCCAGCACGTCACCCATAGTCACTACTGCAGAGATGGGGCGCTTTAAGCAGGAATTCTCGATATCATACTCCGTACGGTTAGCATATTCCTGAAGCTTGCCGTCGTTCCAGTTCTGTACCGGTCTGTAATATCCGGTGATCCTGGAGTATACCTCAGTGGTCTTGCCGCAGTGAGGACAGGTCTTCACTTCACCTGCCAGATAGCCATGCTCGCGGCAGATCGAATAAGTGGGTGAAAGCGTGTAATAAGGCAGCTTGTAATTTTCTGCTATGGTACGCACCAGCTTGGCTGCTGCTTTCCAGTCAGGCAGCTTCTCGCCCAGGAAGCCGTGGAATACGGTACCCGAGGTGTAAAGAGTCTGCAGCTCGTCCTGTATATCCAGTGCATCAAAGATGTCGGTAGTAAAGTCAACAGGCAGATGTGAGGAGTTGGTATAATATGGTGTATCTCCTTCATGGCCTGCTGTCTTGATGCCGGGCCACTTCGCCCTGTCGTGCTTAGCCAATCTGTAGGAAGTTGACTCTGCGGGAGTAGCTTCCAGGTTATAGAGGTCGCCGTACTGTTCCTGATAATCGGAGAGACGGTCTCTCATATGGTTCAGCACTTCCTTGGTAAACTCCTGTGTACGTCTGTCGGTCATATCTGCTCTGAGCCAGTTGGCATTAAGGCCGACTTCATTCATGCCCACCAGACCTATGGTGGAGAAGTGGTTGCTGAAAGTACCCAGATATCTCTTGGTATAAGGATAAAGTCCCTCATCCAGAAGCTTGGTGATAACGCCTCTCTTGATCTTCAGGCTTCTTGCAGCTATATCCATCATCCTGTCAAGCCTCTTGTAGAACTCACTCTTGTTAGCTGACAGATATGCAATTCTCGGCATATTGATGGTAACCACGCCTACGGATCCGGTGCTCTCGCCCGAGCCGAAGAAACCGCCGGTCTTCTTCCTGAGTTCTCTCAGATCCAGACGCAGTCTGCAGCACATACTTCTTACGTCACTGGGCTCCATATCGGAATTGATATAGTTTGAGAAATAAGGTGTTCCGTATTTGGATGTCATCTCGAAGAGCAGTCTGTTGTTCTCCGTATCCGACCAGTCAAAATCGCTTGTTATCGAATATGTAGGGATGGGATACTGGAAACCGCGTCCGTTAGCATCGCCTTCGATCATTACTTCTATGAAGGCTTTGTTCACCATATCCATCTCTGCCTTGCAGTCTTTGTACTTGAAATCCATCTCCTTGCCGCCTACGATAGCCGGAAGCTCTGCAAGGTCTGAAGGTACTGTCCAGTCAAGTGTTATATTGGAGAAAGGAGCCTGTGTACCCCAGCGGCTGGGTGTGTTCACACCGTAGATGAAAGTCTCTATGCACTTCTTGACTTCCTTATAGCTTAAGTTATCAACCTTAACGAAAGGAGCAAGATAGGTATCAAAGGATGAGAATGCCTGTGCGCCGGCCCATTCGTTCTGCATGATGCCGAGGAAGTTTACCATCTGGTTGCACAGAACCGAAAGATGCGCTGCGGGAGCTGAAGTGATCTTACCGGAGATACCTCCCAAGCCTTCCTGGATCAGCTGCTTTAAAGACCAGCCTGCACAGTAACCGGTAAGCATTGAAAGATCATGGATATGGATATCGGCATTTCTGTGTGCCTCGCCGATCTCATTATCATATATTTCCGAAAGCCAGTAATTTGCGGTAACCGCTCCTGAATTGGAGAGGATCAGACCTCCTACCGAATATGTGACTGTGGAGTTCTCCTTAACTCTCCAGTCCTCTACTTTAACATAACTGTTAACTACATCCTTGTAATCAAGTATGGTGGACTTCATTGTACGCATCTTTTCCCTCTGCTTACGATAGAGGATATATGCCTTTGCCACCTCTGTGTATCCTGCTGTTTCAAGAACCTTCTCAACACTGTCCTGGATCTCTTCCACATGGATCTCGCTGTTCTTTATCTTAGACTGGAAATCCGCTGTGACCCTGAGTGCCAGCATGTCAATGATGTCGTTGTTGTACTGCATTTCTGTTGCCTCGAAGGCTTTCATTATTGCATCATTGATCTTGCTTAAGATGAAATCAGACCTTTCTCCGTCTCTCTTGATTACACTGAACATCTTGTACTCCCTTTCCTACCCTCATTTGATTTGTATTTTGGCCGGGATCCTGCAGTATCCCGTGTAGTTATGTAAACCAGATCATTGTGGCAAGTAAGCCCATATTCTCGATGCGAAAATCTTTAAGACCACTATGTTTTGTATGATTTCTTTTGTTTTTGAACCTTAGACGGTTTACATAACGTATTATGTGCGATGTGTTGTCATTGTAGCAAACCACTCGTTAAATGTCAACACCGTCACACAACATATTATGTCACCCAAAATGGCCGAATACCATATATTGTATGGTATTTATACTAATTGACGAAATTTTGAATATTTTTTCGTAAAAATTTCTAGAGTGCCCGGATACGATGGAGCAAGCAGCTTTGCTGCTTGTAAATGCTGCGAAAAAATCGCCTCGGCAAGCCTGCTTGCCGGAGCGATTTATTGCGCAGCATATACATACGATCGAAGATCGTATGCTCATCGTATCCTAAATTATCTATGACATTTTACCTTGTGATAAGAAAAGCATATTCTCTCTCCAGCCCCTCATCACTGCCGTATATATCAATATAGGCTTTTAAGAGTTCCAGAGCCTTTTCATAGTCTCCCAGATGCTCGCAGGAGATGATCTCATTGCGCTTCAGTGTCTGTGTACAGGTATTGTTTTCCTTGATCTCCAGGCCTTTCCTGAAAGCCTGCAGGGCCTCTTCATACTCTCCCTGTTCCGCATAACAGAGCCCCAGTTCATTACATATCTGGGCATCCGCATGCTGATCTGCATAACCGTTATAGACCACGGCTGCATACTCATACTGGCCCTGGAGTTTGTAGCACTCGCCCAAAAGTTTTATTATCGTTGCATCCGCCGCATCACTGGAACGCACCCGCTCCAGATAATTGCATGCCTGGGCATATTCCCTGCTGTAATAACACAGCCTTCCCTTGTCATAATCGGAGATATCCTTGGCATCCGCCTTGAGCACAGCGTCCAGATATTTCTGGGCCTGGGCCTCCTGACCGTGCTGCATCATGCAATCATATATATCAAGGCACATACGGTAATCCTTCTTTTTAAGCTCCGCCGCCTTGTCAAAATCTCCTACCGCGCCTTCCACATCATTAAGATAAAGCTTCATATTGCCGCGCAGAAAATAGGCCTCGGTCTCCTTCGGCATCATTCCCGTTATGGCATCATAACGCTCTATGGCTTCATCATACTGCCCCAGCTTGTAGTAGCAGATCGCCATATAGTAATTAATATCTTTTTCCGTATCTCCGGGATCTATCCCCGCTTCCTTAAGGGCAGAATAAAAAGCCGAGAGAGCCTTGGTGTACTCTCCCTGTCCCATATAGCAAAGCCCCAGCCCTCTGCAGACCAGCTCCTGATCCTCTTTACCGGCCGCCAGCGCCTGAGTCAGTTCCATCTGCGCCGTATTGTAATCCTGCGTTGCCACAGCGCTCATGCCGCGGAAAAAAGCGTCTTCCTCCACGTATCCGCAGCCGCCGAGAGTGACCGCCAGGGTCAGTAATATTGTAATGATCTTCTTATACTTCATCATCTTCTCCTATAGGCTTCTTAATTATAACATTTTCTGCAATTATATCAACCACCGTGTTATAATACCTACATGATCTACGAACCCGATGAGATAATAAGAAGCAGGCGCAGGACCCTGTCCCTTGAGATAAAAAAGGACGGGCGTTTTGTCGTGCATGCTCCATATTATGTTAACAATGCGGAGATAGAGGACTTTGTCCGCAGCAAACAGGACTGGATCATCAAAAATCTGGAGAAATGCAGTGTACGCATAAGCAAAGCCCTGGACGTTGATTACTCAAAAGACAGCAGCATCCCCTTCCTCGGCTGCATGATAAGACTTGACTATCATGACAGGCGGACTATCAGACTTGAAGGAACTGAGATTTTAAACGAGCTTCCGGCCGACCGCCCCTCCGACTTTATGCCGCTTGAAAACGTCTGTCTTAAGCTGCCTTCACCTGCTTTCAGGAAAAACGGGATAGAGCTTAACGACTCTCCCCTTTCTCCCGAACTCGAAAATGAAGAAAACCGCCTGATGATAAACGGCTGGTACAAACATCAGGCTTCATCGATCCTGAAGGCCCGTACGACCCTCTACGCGTCCCGTATGGGCCTCAAATACAGCCGGGTGGGTATCACAAAAGCCAGGAACAGTTGGGGGTCCTGTAACGCAAAATACGGCATCAATTACAGCCTCCATCTTATATGCGTCTCTATCCGGGAACTTGACTATGTGGTGGTACACGAACTCAGCCACATCCTGCACCGCGACCACAGCGCCGCTTTTTATAAAGAAATAGAAAAAGTCCTTCCGGACTATAAAGAAAGAGATTCCGCCCTGGAACATAACGCCTGGGTCCTTGAAATATAAAAGGCTTCTCCCATCCGGTGAGAAGCCCTCATGTTTTATAACTGGGCCAGCTGGATTCGAACCAGCGAGATGCAGGGATCAAAACCCTGTGCCTTACCGCTTGGCGATGGCCCACTATCCGGAATAAATTTAAAACCCTTGATTCTCAAGGGTTTTTTTAGCTTCCGTGTTGAGGGTGGCTAGAGGGACTCGAACCCTCGATCTCCAGAACCACAATCTGGCGCGTTAACCAACTACGCTATAGCCACCATAACGTGCCCAAAGGGATTCGAACCCCCGACCCACGGCTTAGAAGGCCGTTGCTCTATCCAGCTGAGCTATGGACACTTGCCAATCGTTATTCCTGCCGCTTTACAACGGCAAATGAGATTATCTCAAAAAAAACGGGTCTTGTCAAGACCCGTTTTATCATTACAGTTACTGTGATCACTTAAATGTATACCCGCCGTGGCCGTTCTTGACGAATCTCTCCAGCCACTTCTTTGCCTTATCGCAGCCCTGACCTGCAGCCTTGGCAAAGAGCGCAGCTGCACCGTCATAATCCTTGCCTCCGTTCGGAAGAGTCTTGTATACGCCTATCAGATAATCCGCATCCCTGACTCCTGCATCGGCAGCCTTTTTAGCATACTCATAACCTTCTTTTAACATGTCATCGGTAGGTATATTGCTGAATTCCTTTTCGGGATTGATCAGGCAGTATCCTATCCTGTATACCGCATCCCTGTCGCCCGGCTCCAGCTCCAGCAGCTTCTTATACCATTCAACTGCCTTGATGGCATCACGCTTAACTCCGAAGCCGAAGTTGTAAGCTCTTGCCATACCTCTGATGCCCTTTTCCTCTCCTGCTTCGGCTGCCTTCTCATTCCAGAAGAGAGCCTCCGTAACATCCCTGCTGACACCTTCGCCGTAAAGATAAGCCTCGCCTACCCTTGCCATGCCTGCCGTGTTGCCTGCATTCGCGCATTTGAGGAACCAGTTGAAAGCTTCATCCTGACTCTTATCGACCGTTACGCCGTCAGCATACACACGTCCCATGATATACATTGCATGATTCTTAAGTTCTTCGCAGGTCTCAAGCTCCTTGTCATCCAGCGCTTCATTTAACAGATTTGCAAGATAGCCCTTTACATCGGGAATAGCCTTGCGGTCACGGAGCATATATTCAGCAAGATATATCTTGGCTGCGCCGCGGTCTTTTGATGCAGCATCCTGAAGCAGCGGCGCTGCTTCCTTATACATTTTCTTCTTAAAGTATCTGACTCCCAGTCTTTCTTCTATCTTCCAGAAATCATCGCTTGCATCAATGGTCGCGGGATCGATACCGGCATTTTTAAAGAACTCTTTGTATTTAGCCGTAGCATCCTCAAGCAGTCCGATCTCCTTTTCGGGATCCGGATTATCACATTCCAGAGCAAGACCTGCAGCCTTGATCACTTCTTTCTTTGCTGCCTCAAGCTCTGCAGCTTTCCTTGCCTCTTCGGCCTTTCTCTCTTCCTCAGCCTTCTTTGCGGCTTCTTCCGCTGCCTTTCTTGCTGCCTCTTCTTCCGCAGCTCTCCTTGCCTCTTCAGCCTTTCTCTCTTCTTCAGCCTTCCTTGCAGCTTCCTCTGCTGCCTTTCTGGCTGCTTCCGCCTCAGCCGCCTTCCTTGCTTCCTCGGCCTTCCTCTCTTCTTCGGCTTTCTTTGCAGCTTCCTCTGCTGCCTTTCTGGCCGCTTCTGCTTCAGCCGCCTTCCTTGCTTCCTCGGCCTTCCTCTCTTCTTCGGCTTTCTTTGCAGCTTCCTCTGCTGCCTTTCTGGCTGCTTCTTCCTCAGCAGCCTTCCTTGCCTCCTCGGCCTTTCTCTCTTCTTCGGCTTTCTTTGCTGCTTCTTCCGCTGCCTTCTTGGCTGCTTCTTCCTCAGCAGCCTTCCTTGCTTCCTCAGCCTTTCTCTCTTCTTCGGCCTTCTTTGCTGCTTCTTCCGCTGCCTTCTTGGCTGCCTCTTCTGCTGCTTTTCTTGCAGCTTCTTCCTCTATTGCTTTTCTTGCAGCCTCTTCCGCTGCCTTTCTTTCTTCCTCGGCCTTCTTTGCAGCTTCTTCCTGGGCTTTCCTTGCTGCCTCTACCGCTGCTCTTCTCTCTTCTTCAGCCTTTCTTTTTTCTTCCTCGGCCTTTCTCTTTTCCTCTTCAGCCTGTCTCTGAGCTTCCTGCTCAGCCGCTATGCGCGCCTCTTCTTCCTGGCGCTGTCTCTCTCCTTCAGCCTTCAGCTGTTCAAATTCTGCTTTCTGTTTCTGTTCCTCCTGGAACTTCTTTTCCTCTTCCATCACCTTCTGGGCTCTTGCCTCAGCTTCACCTGAAAGCTGGCCGGCCGTAATGGAAGCCTCCTCTTTGGCTCTTCTTTCCTCATCAGCCTTCTGGGCAGCTTCGGCACTCATTCCGAACTGCTGGGCCGTTGCACGCTTCTGCGCAGCCTCAGCCTCCATAAGCGCTTTCTGCGCAGGAGTAAGCTTAACATTGGAATTCGCCATGGCCACGGGCTCAGCCTGTGAGATATGTGTAGGCTGTCCCACCGGGCTGGACATAGGCATAGTCCCCGGCATAGCCGAAGGAACAGGTCCCGTCATGCCACCGGGAACACCTCCCTGCACAGCCTGGACGGAAGGTCCCTGCGAAGGCGCTGCCAGCATCGGATTATTGGGAGCGCTCTGAAGTAAATTCTCTTTTTCTTTCTTGGCTGCACTCTGAGCAAGCGCCGGATTGGTAGATGATATCTGCGCAGAAAACTCATCTGCGCTCTTAAGGAAATCCAGCTCAGGAAGAGCCTCATCCTTCTTTGCGTCTGCAGCCGGCGCCGGAGAACCTATCGGCGTAACCGGAGCTGCCGGTATATTTGACTGTACGGCTGCTCCTGCGGGAGCTGCATCCATAGACTTTCCGCATACCGTACAAAACTTGTCTTTACCGTCTGTCATGGCTCCGCAGTGCGGGCAGGCTTTCTGCTTTGGCGAAATGACCATTCCAAAGACGTTCTTCTCCACTATGTCAGACTTGCCGCATTTAGGGCAGAACATGACGTTTTTTCCTAATTTAACCCCACAATGTACACATTCCCTCATAACAGTGTAACCTCCTGATGATCATGGAAAATATTATATCTTAAAAGTACATTTTTTTCAATATCGTATTTATGCCTGCTGTCTCTTATTTTATTATGACAACTCTCTTTTTCATGCGTCCGAAAGCAATGGCATCCTCATGTGTCTCAAAATACACATCTATCCTGTTATTCTTGATGGCGCCGCCCGTATCTTCCGCAACAAAGGTCCCCACGCCGTCTATCACCACAGTAGAGCCATAGGGTATCACTTTCGGATCCACAGCTATGGTACGTCCCTGGGTAGGTGTGGTTCCGGTTGCCGTATGTGCCGGTAATCCCGTCACTTCGGGGCTGAAATTGCCGCAGCATTTTTTACAGGTGCAGTATGCCGTCAGTTCAAACATATCACCGTCAGCCACCTCGGGTGCCTGTCCGTTAAGCGTACTGTCATCCACCTTTACCGCTCCGTTCAGTCCGTTGTACTGTACCATGGATACGGTATTTCCGCTTCCCGGCATAGCCTGGCCGGCAATATCCGGAATAACGGATGATATTTTCTTTCCTCCGACGGTCGCTTCCTTTATCTCGTTCTTGGCTATCAGCTGGCGCGCCGCCACTTCAGCCTGCATCATCTGTTCATCTTCACGGACCGCATCCCTTACAGCTTCGGCTTCCTGCTGCAGATCCATCTCGTAAGAACCTATGATCAGACCGCTGAGCATCGCGGATGTGGCTATCCTGTTCCCTCCGGTGCTCCCGCTCCAGCCGTTCGAGCTTTCCCTGGTTTCCGTGACAGTCTCAAAATCTATGCATTTTTTGTATACATATCCGGTCTCCCCGTTATAAGACACCTTTGCGAATTCGGCATTTCCGCCTTCTTCTATATCAACGATCTCTCCCTCCGGGATCAGACTTATGGCCCTGCTCTTTAAGTCAGGACCGCTGCGGAAATTCACGGTAGCCAGGATATGCCCCTTCTCCAGCGTGACCGTCTCTTCTTCGATCAGGTTTCTGCTGCCTTCACCTATCTTCTGTCCCATACTGATGCGAAGCGCCCTTCTTGCTGCTAACGCCTGCACATCTTCTCTTGCTCCTGCCTGCGGCTCTGCCTCTTCGATCACTTCGGTATCTGCCGTTTCCGTAAGCTCAATGCTTTCAGGAACAACTATCTCTTCTGCTTCGTCCTTATCCGCGCTTTCAAGCTCTCCTGCCGGATCTCCGATAACGCCGCTGAATACATAGCCCTCTATATCGCCGAAACGCACGAAGCTGTAGTCGCCTGCCCTGCTGCCGAGGAAATACACCACTTCCCCTTCTTTGACAACAGTAACTATAACGCCCTCTATGGACGGAGTGCGCCTTAAATTACAGCCCGCCAGAACCGTATAATATCCTTCTTCTTTTTCCGCTGCCGACGCCTGTATCCCGCTGCCTATAAGCAGCACGAGTATCAACGCCAGCCCGCTCACAAACTTTTTCACAACTTTTCCTCTCGTGTTAAGTGCCCCCACCCTGTACCTCTGTTCAAAAGCGCACAATAAAAAGGCGGTATTCACCGCCTTTTATCATACTTTGTTTCACCAAGTGCTGTCAACCGCTACATCTCGTGCCCTAAACTCTCTGAAAGCGTAAGATATAGGCGTTTTTCGGGAGTTTTATGCAAAACAGTCCGAAAGCTCCCTTGCAGCCCTTTGCTCATCATCTCCATCTGCAACCAGCTCGAAGGAACTTCCTTCGCTCAGATCCAGGATGGACATACCCATTATGCTTTTCATGTTGATGCTTTTCTCCGCAGCCTCGATGTAAATAGAACTGCTGTAATGACATGCAGACTGTACCAGATAGGGGATGAGCTCCGTCCCCATTTTCTTTTCGATGCAGATCGTCTTCCTAACCATTATCATTCCTCCAGGATAAGAATGAATCCCCCAATACCCCATAAGTTAAGAAATCCGGTCTTTCGTTAAAAAAGTGCCGATACTTTATCGGCACTCTCATTTTCAAGCGATAGACGGGACTCGAACCCGCGAGCTCAACCTTGGCAAGGTCGCGTGCTACCAACTGCACCACTATCGCACGTGTCTTGACGACAAAAGCTATATTACTATAAAAGCCGATGCCTGTCAAGCACTTTTTTAATCGATCACAAGATTTACGAATATGCGCTCCAGTGAATCGTCCAGGCGCTCCTCGCTGAGCTCACCTGCATTAAGCGCATCAAGTATTCCCTGCCTTATCTTCTCAAATTTCTCTTTATCATATACGCAGATCATATCTGCGCCCGCGTTAAGCGCCTTCACACCTGCCGAAGCAATATCCTCCGCTCCGGAGAAGGCTTTTTCATCCATAGGCGCGGTGATCACCACTCCGCTAAAGCCCAGGGCATCCCTGAGTATTTCATTTACGAGCTGACCGGAGATGCAGGCCGAAGTATCGCCTGCAGTTGAATTGCCTTCATCGGTATTATTCCATATTATATTGCTGACCACGATCGCAGAAACACCTTCCTCTATCGCTGCCTGATAGGGCAGGAACTCGCATTCGCGCATCTCTGTATATGACCTTCCGGTGGCTGCTTCCGCCTTTTCCGGAGCCGCTGTAAGTTCACCTTCTCCGGGGAAAGCTGTCATGGCAGCATCTATACCGCCGTCCTTAAGTCCCTTGACCGCTGATTTAACAAGAGTCTCCGCTACATTCGGATCATTACCGAACAGCCTGTCCTTAAGATAACATTTATCGTTTGTCAGCACGCTGCCCTGGGGTGCTAAGTTCAGCGTCACTCCGTACTCCTTAAGATATGCGGCCATATCCGAATAATTCTGATACGCCGCTTCGGTGTCCACTTCCTTGGCAAGTTCCGAAGCCGTCTTTGCAGCCTTAACTCCGGTGGCCTTTCCCGCTATCGTATTAAACGCGCCTTCCTCGGTGACTGCAACTATCAGTTCCCTGCCGTAAAGCTCGCTGTAATACTCCCTCGTATTCTTTATCATCTCTTTGAACTGATCCGCGCCGGTCACGTTTGAAGCATTATAGATTATCCCGCCTACCGCGTAGTTCGAAAGCGCATCCTTTGTGCCCTCTCCGGCCTGGGTAGCCCTGTCTACTCCCGTAACGGTCTCGGGTGCGACAAGGAAAAGAGCATCCACCTTCTGTTCAAGCTTCATCTTATCAAGCAGTTCCTGCGCCTTCGGATCTCTCTCGGGTCCGCTCTCCTCCGGCACTTCCTCTTCTTCGGGGGTGGGCGTCGGTTCATCTTCAAAATCCGGTGTCTCTATGGCAACCGGTTCTTCAGACTTCTCCTCCTCCGCATTTTCACTTTCCCCGGGCCCTTCCGCAGCCTGCGCCGCTACTGCCTGTCTTGCCGCTTCTGCTTCGGCCTGCTTCTTTTTAAGATACTGCGTTCCTTCCGTTAAGAGAAAATATATACCCACACCCAGAAGCACAGCGATCACAATAAGAGCAATAAAAGCCAGGGCCCTGTTCCTTGCCCTTCTCTTACGCCTGTATTCACGCCTTTCGTTATCTTTTTCCATATCGGACATACTGTTCTTACTTCCTTCTTTTCTTCCGGCTTCTTTCTTAGCTGAGAGAAGCTTCCGTTACTTTGCACCGACGGACGATAGTGTAAACTTCTTATGTAAACATTCCGTATTCTATCATCAATCCCTGAATTATGCAAGCCGACATGGAAAAAGGCAAATGTAAAGACCCCTGCAATATTTTTTCTTTTGCAGGGGCCTTTACTTAAACTCTGTCTCCAATGGACTGTACCTCCATTATTCTGAACTTTTTGCCTGTTTCCCGTTTTCACGCAGGCGTTCCGTATTCAATTGTACCTCTCGTCAGTCCTTATCGCCTATCATCCTCCATCCTTGCATCTGATGCTCCAGCGGTGTGATATGTTCTTCGCTGTTCCTTTCGATGAAACCTAAATAAGCTTCCGGTCCTGATCTCCTGTACCTTTAAAGGCTTAAACCAAGTCTTCAAGATACTTTACTTACTATTCGGGCGGTCCGTACCTCTCTTTCCTAAGGATTCTTGTTTGGAAACCTGCTCTCCAACTTCATCTGCGTTGCACCGTTTCCTTTCGTTTGCCCTTCCTTTTATGTGATCAACAAGTGTTATCTTGTTGTTATGTACTTATCTTACCACATAATTTTAAATTGTCAATACTTTTTTTAAATTTTTTTCAAGTTTTTTATTCTACTTCATTTTCCCTGTATTTACACGGATCTTTGCTATGCCGCTCTTCATACTTATATATCGGAGCGGCTGTAATTCCAATCTCTTTCATCAAATTACAGCCGTTCCGCCCCTCAAATGCCCATTTTTTCGGTCAAGCAGCTGTAATCCAGCCTTTTTCAACATAATTACAGCCGCCGGATCCTTCAAATCCCCCTTTCCCCGGCATTATGGCTGTAATTCAAGCCATTACCCTCATAATTACAGCCGTAAGCCCATATCGGGGAACGCCCGCTGCACAGTTGTAATGATGCGCAGATCCACGAGACGTTCCCCGTGGCGAAAACCCTGAGCAGCGGAATGCTGAAGCTATCGGACTCCTGCGATTAAGGGCGGCACTTAGCAAGGACGAGCAGCATATCCCCGTCGCAGCAACTTCCCGAAGGGAACGTTGCGAGACGAGGGATAGCAATGCTACGATGTTCGAGCTTAGTGCGCGCCCGGCTTAGCAGGAGCCTGATAGCTTCAGCATCCCGCATTCAAAACAAAAAGCCACGGGGAGCGCCCGTGGCTAATGTAATGCCACAGGGAATCCCCCGTGGTTGAATTACTGATGTGAGATAGCTCAGTCGTCGAGTCCGAAGATCTCGTGAGCAGCGTTCATAGCCTTTTCGACTTCTTTTTCGTCGATAAGCACGGTAACGCGGATCTCGGAAGTGGAGATCATCTTTATGTTGATATTGGAATTGTAGAGGGCCTCGAACATCTTGGCAGCAACGCCGGGATTGCTCATCATGCCGGTACCTACAACGGATACCTTTGCAACGCCCTTCTCGCATTCCACATTGTCATAGCCGAGTCTCTTCTTGTTGTCCTCTATTACCTTCAGCGCATCATCCGCATAGTCGCCGACTACGGTAAATGCTATATCCTGTGAGTTGTTGCGGCCTACCGACTGCAGTATCATATCTACATTGATATTTGCCTGTGCCAGCGCATCAAAGAGCCTGAAGGCGCTGCCCGGCTTGTCTGAAAGTCCCATGACTGATATCTTTGCGCAGTTCTTATCGGATGCAACACCGCTTACCAACATTCTTTCCACTTTTACTTCCTCCTTCACTACTGTTCCTTCTTCATTTGTAAGACTCGAGCGCACCACCAGCGGCACACCGTATTTTCTGGCCAGTTCCACCGAGCGGTTGTGAAGCACGCCCGCACCGAGAGTTGCAAGATCCAGCATCTCATCATAGGTTATCTCTTTTAATTTCTTAGCGGTCTTAACTACTCTGGGATCCGCAGTATATACGCCATCCACATCGGTATAGATCTCGCAGGCATCAGCTTTCAGCGCTGCAGCAAGAGCTACGGCGGTAGTATCGGAACCGCCTCTGCCGAGGGTAGTGTAATCACCGTATTTGTTTATTCCCTGGAACCCCGTAACCAATACGATCTTTCTCTGATCCAGCTCATGCATGATCCTCTCGGTATCTATACGCTTAAGTCTGGCATTGGAATAATTTGAAGTGGTATGCATTGCCACCTGGAATGCATTGAGCGAGATCGCAGGTACACCCAGCGCATCAAAAGCCATAGCTGCCAGAGCTACCGAAGTCTGCTCTCCGGTGGTGAGCAGCATGTCCATCTCCCTCTTGGAAGCCTTGGGATTGATATCCCTGGCCTGCTCGATCAGCACATCCGTCATCTTACCCATGGCTGAAAGCACCACCACCACGTTATTGCCCTTCTGGTATTCATCGATGCAGCGTCTCGCAACATTGAAGATCCTTTCCTTGTTGGCTACGGAGGTGCCTCCGAATTTCTTTACGACTAACATATTTTCCTCCCTTAGAACCTGATGAATTTGATCACGCCTGCAAGTCCCTCAAGTATCTTTTTGAATTCCGTTTCGCTCATCACGGCGCTCACCAGTCCGCTTTCTTTATCATGCTTAATTACCTTTTCGGCTCCAAGTTTATCAGCAGCCTCATCGGCATTTGCATTATCTACTCTAACAAAGAATCTTCCCTTCATATCTCCGGGATCATTAAGCTTAAGCGCTTCGTCGGTCCAGCCCCTGCCTACTTCCTGTCCCGCAAAACGCACACATTCAAATGCATCGGCAACAACAGCGGAAGCCGTAGCCAGCTTGCCCGCTCCTCTTCCGTAATAGAGGGAATCATCCAGCATATCCGAGTGGATCAGCACTCCGTTAAACACACCCTTAACACAGTTAAGCGGACTGTCGGCGGTGATCAGTCTCGGACTTACCCTTGCGCTGCAGCCTTCGTTAAAATCACACATAGCGATAAGCTTTATGCTGCAGCCAAGTTCCTTTGCGTAGCTGAAATCTTCCGTATCTATATTGGTGATGCCCTCTGTCTCTATATCAGTCCAGCTTACCTTTTTGCCGCTTACCAGCGATGCCAGTATCGCGATCTTCCTGCAGGCATCATGTCCCTCTATATCAGCCGTGGGATCCTTCTCCGCATAGCCTTTCTCCTGTGCTTCCTTAAGCACTTCGTCAAAACCGGCCCCGTCCTCATCCATCTTGGTAAGTATGTAATTGGTGGTACCGTTTAGTATTCCGTAAATCCTGTCAATACGTTCCGCTGTCAGCGCATCGTTGATCGTACGGATCAGCGGTATGCCGCCGCCCACGCTTGCTTCAAACAGATAGCTGCAGGAATGCTCCCTGGCGATAGCCATCAGTTCGGCACCCTTTGCCTCCACCAGCTCTTTATTGGAAGTACATACACTGATACCCTTCTCAAGAGCCTTCTTACTGTATTCATAGGCAAAAGTCGCACCGCCCATGGTCTCGCAGACCACGCTTATCTCGGGATCGTTCAGTATCACATCCACGTCTTTGACCAGCTTTGAGCTGTTGGGATCACCGGGAAAGTCCCTGATATCCAGCACATACTTGACATGCATGTCAGCTCCGCGGCTCTTCATCAGCTCCGCGTTCTTATCGATGACCTCCACTACTCCGGAGCCCACCGTTCCGTATCCGAATACCGCTACTTCTGCCATTTTCTGTCTCACTTTCCTTTTATTCAAAAAAACATGCGCTACGATAATATCACAAGCTTACTGCTCTTGCAAGCTAAAGTAGTTTTTTTAATGCCCGAAGATGCTTTCTTACCGAATCAAGATACCTTTCTTTAGGAAAAGCTGCCGTTCTGTAGCCCTCTTTCATAAGGGCATCTATAGTATGATCCACCATATCCGTAAGCAGTACGCGGTCCTCATGATCCAGAAGCCTGCCGTAATCTGCCGTAAGCATCAGTTCGCTCATATCCTCCCTGTATCTTGCCAGGGGATCCTTCAGCACCTCCTGCACATCCTCATCATTCTCTTCGCATATGCTAATCAGGAAAAGCGGAAGGTAGGGATACTTGTTCATCATGATGGTCTTGCAGATCTCCATGTCATACCTTAAGTCGAAATAATCCATGCCCTCCTTCATGGTCCGCATATTAAACTCCAGCATCGCATATTTAAGGGCGTAGCTTGCCATAAAACTGTAGAGCCCGGTCTTGCTCTCAAAATAATGAAACCACAGCCCCTTGCTCACTCCGCAGACCTTGACCATCTCATCGGTGGAAGCATGCCTGTAACCGCTTTTTGCAAACACTTCCATCGCGCCGTTTATCATGGTATCCTGTTTTTCTTTTTTTAAGGAATAAAACTTTTCGTTCATATGAGCGTTCCCCTGTAAAACAGCAACTAATATAACATATTTAACAGAAAATTCAAATACTTCTCTTTTATTTTTCGGATATTTATATTATGATATATACATAAAACTGTGCCTGTGAGGGGCATCGGAAAGGGGTTAAAAATGAAGGCATTTGGAAAAATCGTTACATTCAGTATGATAGTAGGCGCTACAGCTGCCGGCGTTTACCACTATCTCCAGAAGAAAGACAGCGAGCTCGTAGACGCGGACGACTTTGATGACCTTGACAATTTCGAAGGCGCAAAAGAAGAAGAACCCACCCGCAGCTATGTTGATCTTAGCAAAGCAGGCGAAAAAGTCAGCGAAGCCGCAGACAAGGCTAAGGCAGCGGTAAAGGACGCATACGAGAAAGTCAAGGAAAGCGGAGCCATCGACAAGGCTAAAGAATTTGCAGGCAGCGCATACGAAAAGGTAAGCGAGAAGATCAAGGATCTTACTTCCGACAAGAAAGAAGACAGTGAAGAAGCAGACGGGGAAGTTGAAGTAGTCAAAGCTTCCGACGAAAGTGAAGATGCAGCAGAGGCTGTCAGCGAGGAAGGCGACAGCAGCGAAGATTTCTTCGACGATAAGGAATAAAAAAAGGGCTTCGGCCCTTTTTTTATTCTCCGAGTTTTTTCTTTATCTCGATCAGCAGTTCCCTGGCTTTTTCTTTATTCTGCGGTGTTGCCGTCCTTGATGTGATCACATCCTGCAAAAGCCTTACGCCGTCTTTGAGATTGGTATCGGTTTCCATATATATCGCTGCTATCACATAATCGAGTGTGGTGGAATTCATTCCCGCATAAGGCGGAGTCTCTCCGGCCCTTGCCTTGATGAATCCTTCCGCTGCCGTTATCAGGTATTCCTTTTCGGCATCCTGCATGGCTTTCAGTTTATCTTTATCCTTCTCGCCTTTTTGTATGGCATCTTCGCGCATGCCTCTGTACAGCCAGGCAGCCCTCAGACAGATATAGGCTTTCTCACTGTTCTTCGCCAGTCTGACCATGGCATTGGCCAGTGCCATCTTGTATCTTAGCACTGCATCCTCGTAGCTTATGGTCTCGGGAAGATCCCTGTTCTGCGGTTTGAAATTCTTCCTGATATTTTCATTAAGAAGCTTTCTGTGCGTCGGAGCCAGAGCCGCAAAGTATCTTGTCAGCACGGCATAACCGCAGTCTGTACAGAAGATGACATCATATTTGCTCACGTCTATCCCTTCATAGACCGGCCTCAGATCGATATCATGGCCTGTGCATTTAAGCGTAGTCCTGGCCAGACGCTGTTTAAACTTGCGCTGACACACGGGGCATTCGAATTCCTTTTCCATAAGGAAGTCTTTTTCTTCCTTTTTTTTGGGCTGGTCCGAAACACCCTCCTGCTCATCATTCTTATGTTCTTCTTCGTATATGGTATCTATTTTCTTAAGGTTTCCAAGGCCCAGTGCTTCCAGGCCGTCAAGTATCCCCATTCTTTATGTCCTCCCCGGGATCAAAGCTTAAACGAGCTCTTGAGTCCCACTATCCTGTTAAATACGGGTGCACCCTCTTTGGAATCCTTATAGTCCACGCAGAAAAATCCCTGTCTAACGAACTGGAAGGATTCATAGGCTTTGGCGTCCTTAAGCGCCGGCTCAGCCATGCAGCTTTCAAGAACTTTTATGGAATCGGGATTGACATTCACATTGCCGTTCTCGTCATATACCCCTTTTTCCTCATCAACAAGATTTTCATAAAGGCGTACGGTACACTTAAGCGCATCCTTTGCGGGCACCCAGTGTATCGTGCCCTTCACCTTTCTTCCGGGATCCGGTCCGCCCTGCTTTGTAAGCGGATCATAGGTGCAGTGCACAGTCGTTACTTTTCCGTTCTCGTCCTTCTCGTAGCTTTCGCACTTAACGAAATATGCGCTCATAAGACGTACCTCGTTGCCGGGATACAGTCTGTAATACTTCTTGGGAGGCTCCTCCATAAAGTCATCACGGTCGATGTACAATTCTCTTCCGAAGGGAACCTTGCGGCTTCCGAGGGATTCGTTCTCTAAGTTATTGGGTATCTCCAGTTCCTCGTATTCTCCCTCAGGATAATTATCTATTACAAGCTTGATAGGATCGAGCGCTACCATCATCCTGGGTCTTGAAAGCTTCAGATCCTCGCGTACGCAATACTCGAGCATTGCCATATCGCAGGATGCATTGGCTTTTGAAAGCCCTGAGAGTTCTACAAATCTCTTGATTGATTCCGGTGTATATCCGCGTCTTCTCAGAGCTGCGATGGATACCAGTCTCGGATCGTCCCAGCCGTCAACTATTCCGTCTTCCACCAGCTTCTTTATATAACGCTTGCCGGTCACCACATTAGTCAGATACATCTTGGCAAACTCGATCTGACGGGGCGGCTTCTCGAAACCTACTTCCTTTACTACCCAGTCATACAGCGGTCTGTGATCCTCAAACTCCAGAGTGCAGAGCGAATGGGTGATGCCTTCGAAAGCATCCTCAAGGGGATGAGCGAAATCATACATCGGATAGATGCACCATGCATCACCGGTATTGTGGTGCGTCATATGCGCAACCCTGTAGATAACCGGATCCCTCATGTTCATATTGGGGGAAGCCATGTCTATGCGCGCTCTGAGCACCTTCTCACCGTCGGCATATTTCCCTTCCTTCATCTCGGTGAAGAGCTTCAGGTTCTCCTCTATGCTGCGCTCCCTTGAAGGATCCTCTTTACCGGGATTCTCGAAATCCCCTCTGGAGTCCTTTATCTCATCGGCGCTTAGATCAGACACATATGCCTTTCCTTTTTCTATGAGCTTTACGGCACATTCATACATGCGTCCGAAATAATCCGAAGCAAAGAACAGTCTGTCCTCAAAGTCCGCTCCCAGCCACTTCACGTCTTCCTTTATGGATTCCACAAATTCCGACTTTTCCTTGGTAGGGTTGGTATCGTCAAAACGAAGATTGAACTTGCCGCCATACTGCTTGGCAAAGCCGTAGTTGGTAAGTATGCTCTTGGCATGACCTATATGAAGATAACCGTTGGGTTCCGGCGGGAATCTGGTATGCACTGTATCATACACCCCCTCAGCCAGATCCTTGTCGATCTCTCTTTCAATAAAATTCCTGGATTCTTTTACTTCTTCCTTAACTTCCTCTTTGATCTCTTCGCCCATATCGTCTCCCTGTTCTCCTAATCTCCTTCAGCCGTTCATTACAGACTTCTTCATTCCGAAGGCACTAAGGCATTTTTGATATTCCCAAACATTATACAGATAGTCCCGTTGAAAAGTCAATCGGCTTCCGCCTCTTCGGGCTCTACCCCGTACTTCTCACATTCTTCTTCCACGATCTGTTTCATCGTGGCAGTATCAATCTCATCAGTCCTGGTGGCCTGCGCCGTTTCACCCACTTCCGACTCCGCTGCATACTTATCAAAATCTTCCCGCTTGGTCTTTAGTATCTCCATCATCCTCTCATCGATGGCGTTCTGGGTAAGCAGCCTGTATACGAGGACGCTCCTGGCCTGTCCCATCCTGTAAGCCCTGGCCACTGCCTGATCTTCGATTGAAGGTTTTATCTGTGGCTCGCAGAATACCACTACGCTGGCAGACTGTATGTTTAGACCGACACCTCCGCTTATCACCTGGCTCATTATCACCGCTCCGGCTGCTGCGCCTTCGAATTCATCTATCAGCCCCTGCCTGTCGGCTGCGGGTACCGAGCCGTCAATGCGGCATACAAAAGGCGCTTTATCTTCAAGCATGGTCCTTACACGATCCAGCACTTCCAGAAAGTAAGAGAACACCAATAGCTTGCGTCCTTCTTCCATAGCCTGTTCCCAGAGTTCCATGAAGCGCTCGGCCTTTGAGGAATCCTCTGCCTTCCACACCGCATATCTGAGAGGCATGAAACTCCTCCGACTCTTTAACAGCGCGCCTCTGTAACACTCCTTCTCCTTATCCGTCATCCTGCACCATTCGTCACTCTCGACCAAAGGCGGCAGTTCCTTCAGCACATCCTCCCTCTGTCTTCTCAGATAGACAGGTGCAACGGTCTTCCTGTACAGCTCCGGGCGGCTTAAGGTTCCGGGCTTCTTAAGTTCACCTGCCACTCCGGGATTCAGCGCTTCCACAAGACCGTTCATTTCCTCTACTTTATTCTCCAGTGGAGTACCGCTCATGAAGATCACGTATTCCGACATATCAGCATACTTCAGCACCGACTTGGTACGCTGCGCTGCCCTGTTCTTCACATAATGCGCTTCGTCCACCACCAGCATGTCGATGATCATGCCTTCAGGCAGTTCCAGCTTCTTCACCGTCTCATAAGTAGTAACGGCTATGCCGCCTTCCTTTATCCACTGTTCGAATTCCTCTCCCCTGTCAGAGCCGTATATCGCAAGCACTTCCATCTTTGAATGTTTGGGTATCTCGCGGCTCCAGTTGGTCAGCACGCTTAAAGGACAGATCACGAGAAAATACTTTCCGCCCTGTGCTTTCAGATGCGCAATGGCTGCTATGGCCTGTATGGTCTTGCCCAGACCCATGTCGTCACCCAGCAGCACCCTTCCTCTTGAAAGTATATACTTGGTACCGAAATCCTGATAAGGTCTTAAGCGTGATACCATGAGACTTAAGTCGGGTTCGAACTTTTCTATCTCCTCTGCCATTTCTTCAGGCAGGGCATATTTTAATTTTTCTTCACCAAAGTTTAGCTTCTTCTTACCGCCGCTCTCCCGCAGCACATACTCCAGCGTCGTATAAAAGTCGGCGCTGTTCGTCGTAAACCTTTTGAACGAATTCTTCGTAGCATCAGTGAATACCGCATGATACTTATCTTCAAGGCTCTTCCATTCTTTATACTGCGTACTCGATACCAGCGTTTTCAGCTCGTCACTGATACTCTTTGAGCGTTCTTTGGTCTCCTTATTCGAGAACACGTAACCCAGCATGCTCTGCCCGGTCTTCGAATACTCTCTTGCCTGACCTGTCTTAAGTTCCAGGACCGAAGCCGCCTTAGCAGCCGCCTTGAATATGTCTTCTGCGCTGCCGTATTCGTCCACAGCAGCGATCAGACCTTTCTCATCACCGTCAGCCGAAGAAGCATCGATAAAAAAACGATAGTCATCGGACAGCATGTTTTTCAGTTTCATCACTGCCAGTATGGCCTTCTGCGCAGACTCGGCTCCTATGCCTTTTATCCTGGTCAGCTCCGCCTGGTTCTTTCCGGCAAGCGCACCGGCATTGTTGATGCCCGCTTCCTCAAAAGCCGAAAGCTTCAGTTCCGGATCGATGTTCTTGAGATTTTCAAGCGGAGTCTCATGCAGCAGCTTTTTAACACCTGCTTCCTTTATCCTTTTATAACGCAGGTTTATCTCCGATCTCAGACTCTCTTCCTTGGACGAAAGACTGCGGAGCTTTCCCGCCAGTTCTTCCGCATCCTGCAATGCTTTTTTGTTCTCGCCTATCTCCTTAAAACTGATCATACACTGACCTCTTTTCTTCCCGGCTTTAATGCCTCTCCGAATTCCGCCAACAGTATCGCAATAAATACCAGAGCGCAGCCTGCAAGCTGCCTCATGCTCAGATGTTCATTCAGTATCAGCCAGCCTCCCAGCACGCAGAATACCGATTCGAAACTCATCATCAGCGAAGCAAGGGTGGGCTGCACATTTTTCTGACCTACGATCTGCAGTGTATAAGCCACACCGCAGGAAAGAATGCCCGCATACAGTATAGAACCCCAGGCATCAGGCGCCGTCATCAGCCCCATCAGTCCGCCCTCTGCCTCAGCCCATTTGCCTCTCTCAAGTATGAGCATGGGAAAAGCTGAGAGTATACCGCATACAAGAAACTGTATGGCCGCCATGCGCACTCCGTCCACGTCCGCCACGAAACGGTCTATAAGTATTATCTGTACCGCAAAAGCAAGAGCGCTTAACAGTAACAGTATATCAGGCGTGGAAATGCCAAGGCTCCCGCTTATGCTCAGCATATATATGCCGGACATGGCAAGCAGCACTGCTGTCCATATATGAAGACCGCTCTTCTTTCCCATGAAAAAACTTATGACCGGAACGAGTATCAGATAGCAGGCTGTGATGAAGCCGGCTTTTCCGGCACTGTGTCCGTAGGTGATGCCCAGCTGCTGCAGATTGGTCGCAAGGAACAGGACTATCCCGATCAGGCTTCCGTAAAGATACAGCTTCTTACTCTCTTTTTTTTCTTTAGGTTTCTGACCGTAGCCGAGTCTGTCCAGGAGTTTGATGACAGGAACAAGAACGGCCGCACCGATAACGTTGCGGACCGCATTGAAAGTAAAAGGGCCCACGGCATCGCCGCCGGCCGATTGCGCCACAAAGGCGAAACCCCATATTGCCGCTGTCAGCAGCAACAGGAGTGAATATTTCATAGTCTTGGACATATAAGCTTACGCCTCCAGAACTGCGTTAAGGAAATTCCTGGTCCTCTCGGCCTTGGGGTTCGTAAAGATCTCTTCAGGCGTGCCTTCCTCGGCAATAATGCCATCCGCCATAAAGAGCACCCTGTCAGCCACCTCTCTCGCAAAGCCCATCTCATGAGTCACGCAGAGCATGGTCATTCCCGACTCTGCCAGTTCTTTCATAACTTTCAGCACATCACCCACGAGCTCCGGATCGAGAGCTGAAGTAGGCTCATCAAAGAGCATTATTTCCGGATTCATGGCCAGAGCCCTGGCTATAGCCACACGCTGCTGCTGTCCGCCGGAAAGCCTGCTGGGATATTCATTTGCTTTTTCCGAAAGTCCCACACGGTCAAGCAGCTCTTTTGCCCTTTCCTCAACCTCTTCTTTCTTTTCCTTCTTTACGATAACAGGCGCTTCACATACATTCTGAAGCACCGTCTTATGAGGGAAGAGATTGAAACGCTGGAACACCATGCCCATCTCAAGCAGCAGCTCCTGCTGCTTCTCACGGGGCAGCTTGTCAACCGTATGATCATTCTCCCTGTGAAGGAAAAGTTCGTCACGTATAAAGATCTTTCCGCTGGTAATCTTTTCCAGCTGGTTTAAGGATCTTAAGAAGGTTGATTTACCGGCGCCGGAAGGCCCGATGATACAGATCACCTCGCCCTTCTTAACGGAGAGGTTAATGTCCTTAAGCACTTCGAGAGTTCCGAAGCGCTTGCTGACATGTTCGGTTTTCAGTATGTATTCGTATTGATCGCTCACGGCAGCCTCCTATTCGTAAACGGAAAACTTCTTCTCGATCTTGTCAAAGATGAATCCGAAGAAAGCAGTGATCACAAGGTATATCACAAGCGCCGGTATGAATACCAGATACGAACCTTCGGAAGTCATTATATTCTTTGACACAGTGGTAATGTCCATCAGTGAGATCGCAAAGACCAGTGACGCATCCTTTAACACCATGATGAATTCGTTGCTCACGTTGGGTATCATGCGTCGTATGGACTGGGGTATGATGATGCGTGTCATGGTCTGGCCGTATGACATGCCCAGAGCCTTGGCCGCCTCGAACTGTCCCTTGTCTATTGACTGTATCGCGCTTCTTACGATCTCGGCACAGTATGCGCCGGAGTTCAGCGCAAAGGCTATAAGGGCCGCCACAAATGCTCCCTTATATACCGCTTCCGCATCATTTACTCCGAACAGATCCCTCCACGCGAAGCCGAAGATACCCGGTACCGTAAAGTACACTACGAAGATCTGTATCAGCAGCGGGGTTCCCCTGAAGAAGAAGATATAAGCTCCCGATAATTTGGACAGTATCTTCTTTTTACTGATCTTGCCGAGGGCAAGCAGGGTACCCAGAAGCACACCGAAGAGAACGGTAAGCGTCGTTAAAGTGATCGTAAGCTTTGCGCCGTGCATCAGGTTCTCGCCGACACCCAGCATCCTGTAGGTATAATTCACCATCTGGCCTACAACCTTCATGGCGCCTTCATCAGCGGGATATACTTTGCCGAGGAAGCCCACGTAGCGTTCGCTCATCACATTCGCGCCCGAGGTTGACAGGGACGCGTAATTGATGATGAACAGACTGTTGTAGGTGACAGTCACTCTTTTTCTCGTACTGTTTGCATCGGCATCGATCATCTTCTGCATCTCGGGAGAAGTCTGGGTCATAAGCGCTTCACGCCCGGGCTTCAGTATTCCCAGTATGATGCAGATAAGGATGATCACTGCTGCCGTGATTATCTTGCCGGAATGTTTTTTCAGTTCCGCTTTTTTCATCGGTCTTTATCTCCGTGATTTATTGTGCAGCTCCAAACCAGTAATCATAGGTTTCCTTGATGAAGCCTTCATCTTCCAGTTCTTTCAGTGCCTGATTGATGGCTGCCTGAAGTCCTTCGTTTCCGGGAGCCATTGCTATACCGAACTGCTCGGGCTCGGACTGATCTTCATATACGATCTTGAAAGCATCAGAGCTGTTGATGTAACCGTCTGCAACTGTACTGTCTACAACGACTGCATCCACTTCACCGTTCTGAAGCTGGGTAAAGCAGCTTGTAACCTTCTCATTTGCAACGATCTGTATATCGATGGTGCCTGTTGACTTATAATCGCTCATGAGTATATCTGAAGTAGTCTCCTTCTGAAGAGCGATGGACATTCCGTCCAGATCGTTGAAAGAATTAACCTGCTTGCTGTCATCCTTAAGCAGAACCACTGCCTGATAGTTGTTGATATAAGGTGTAGAGAAGATCATTGTCTCCTGACGCTCAGGCGTGATGGTTACGGCAGAACATACAACATCGTAGTTTACGCCTATGCCTGCAAAGATACCGTCCCATGCGGTATTGATGATATTTACCTTAAGTCCCAGCTTATCGGCAACTGCAGTGATGATGTCCACATCATAGCCCTTGGGTGTGGTACCGTCTTCCGCAAAATCCTCAAAGGGAGGATAACCAACCTCACAGCCAACATTCAGTACGCCGTCGCTCATGAGTGTTGCTGCGGATATGTCTATTGCCGGCTTGCTTTCCTGTGTTGTGGCAGTATCCTGTGTCTGTGCAGTCTCAACCTTGTCTCCGCAGGCTGAGAGCCCGAACAGCATTACTGCTGAACAGATCAGTGTCAAAACTTTCTTTTTCATAACTTATCTCCTTTTTCTCCCTTGATAATATAATAGGACAAACCAGAAGTTTGCCCCATTGCAAAACCGCACCTAATATACCAAAATACAGCGGATACGTCAAGATAGCATCAAGTGTCCAAAAAAGGCGGCCGTTAAAGGCCGCCCTCTTATCAGTTCTTATTGCTGGTGATCACTACACCCTCGGGCTTGTTCTTCTCGTTGTTGACAACGCCGTCAGGGAAGTTCTCGTCATAGTTTACCAGGTCATCCAGAAGTTTCGGTATGTTGATGTCCATGGTCTCATCTGTAAACTGACAGGTACCAACTTTTCTGTGACCGCCGCCGCCGTATTTAAGCATCAGCGCGCCTACATCCACATGACTGGTCTTGTTCAGTATGCTGTAGCCTGTTGCGCAGGAGCAGCCCTGGCCGCCCTTACCGCTTACTATCCAGCAGGATATATTCTGCTCGGGATACATGCTGTAGATCATGAAACGATTGCCCGAATAAATGGGATCCACGCCTCTTAAGTCGGAAATGATCACGTCCTTTTCCACTCTGGTATGAGCGTTTACCATCTCTTTGAACTTGGCAGCCTGCTCGCGGTAAACTTCTATTCTCTCTACCACATCGGGAAGTGCCAGCACTTCGTCGGTATTCATGGTACGGATGGCTTCCATCAGAACTTCCATCAGACGATAGTTAGGTATCGTGAAGTTCCTCCATCTGCCGAGACCTGTTCTCGGATCCATCAGAAGCCCCACAAGTATCCAACCCTGGGGATTCTGTATCTCATCTATGGTAAGATTACCGGAATCGACTTTATCCACCGCTTCCATCATATCATCAAAATGGGCGAATCTCTTCTCTCCGCCGTAATACTCATATATTATGCGGGCGCATGAAGGAGTGATCCTGCTCTCTCCCTTATACTTTCCTTCCAGTTCATTTCTCTCAAACTCGCTGGAATGATGGTCAAACCACAGTCCGCAGCCTTCCACAAAGGGAACATTGGCAAGGCAGTCATTCTCATCGATCTCGATAAGTCCATCCTGCAGATCCTTGGGATGCACGAATTTCCAATGATCGATAATCCCCGCCTCCAGCAACAGCGTACCGCATGCGAGTCCGTCAAAATCGGAACGTGTGATCAATCTCATTGCCATAATTCATACCCCTCTCGTACAAAATATTTACACCACCTAACATAGTACAATATAAATCCGAAACTTGCAAGATTAAGTTTCACCGCCAAGCAGCGCATATATCTCTTCGCTTCCCTGCTTGGTCTCCGAGGAAAATGCTATCAGGATCCCGTCTTTATCCATGCCGAGGGTCTCTCTTACCAGCTTCTTCTGTTTCTCGGTCTGGCTTCTCTTTATCTTGTCAAGTTTGGTGGCTATTACCACCGGTGTATAGCCGTTATCGACTATCCAGTCGTACATCAGCTTATCGTTGGCATTGGGTTCATGCCTGATATCTACCAGCAGGAAAACTCTCTTTAGCGAGGCGGATGTATTCAGGTAACGTTCCACCATCCGTCCCCATTTGGCCGATTCTTCCCTGCCGGCTTTTGCATAGCCGTATCCCGGAAGATCCACAAGATAGAAGCTGTCGTTTACATTATAAAAATTCAGCGTCTGTGTCTTCCCCGGCTGTGAAGAAGTGCGTGCCAGATTTTTCCTGTTCAGCAGCGCATTGATAAGTGAGGATTTTCCCACATTGCTTCTGCCCGCGAATGCATACTCGGGTTTGTCGCTTGCGGGTATAGCGCTGTTTATCCCACATACCGTTTCCAGTTCTGCTTTGACTATCTTCATATCTTATTTCCTGAATGCCAGCGGGATCACTTCGTCCATCTTCTTAACGTAGATGAGTTCCACTCCGTCGGTGATCTCCTTATCTATCTCTTCCACATCCCTTTTATTCTCAAAGGGTACCAGCACCGTCTTTATCCCCAGAGTCTTGGCCGCCAGTATCTTCTCCTTCAGGCCGCCTACAGGCATCACCCTGCCCCGGAGTGATATCTCACCGGTCATTGCCAGATCTCTTCTTACCTTAGTCCCGCTTATGGCTGAAAGCACGGCAGTCGCCATGGTTATGCCGGCGCTGGGGCCGTCCTTGGGTACTGCGCCTTCGGGAATATGGATATGTATGTCATTCTTCTGGAAGAAGTCTGCCTCTATGCCGTACTTCTTACTGATGCTTCTTACATAGGAAATCCCGGCCATTGCGGATTCCTTCATTACGTCTCCGAGCTGGCCAGTAAGCTCTATATCGCCTTTTCCGGGCATGATGTTCACTTCTATCTGCAGAGTATCTCCGCCCACACTGGTCCAGGCCAGGCCTCTTACTATACCCACTTCATCGCGGCCGTTCAGTTCCTCTTTGGGGAAACGTATCTTTCCTAAATACTTCTCAAGATTCTTTCCCGTTATCCTAATGGTCTTTTTTACTTCATTCTTCCTGCGGCCCCTGCCGGGCTTCTTATTCTTCAGTATCTCTACCGCTGTCTTCCTGCAAAGCTTGTCAAGCTCTCTTTCCAGCTGTCTTACTCCGGCTTCCCTGCAGTAACAGTCTATGATCAGCCTGATGGCTGTATCGCTGATGACGAGTTCCGACAGTCCTATACCATTCTTTTCATATACCTTTTTGATCAGATGTTCCTTAGCGATATGGAACTTCTCATTAGAGGTATAGCCTGCTATCTCTATGATCTCCATCCTGTCCAGTAAGGGCCTTGGTATCGTGCCGTCATCATTGGCCGTAGCAACGAAAAGCACGTCTTTCAGATCCAGCGGCAGTTCCAGATAATGATCCCTGAAATTCCGGTTCTGCTCGGAATCCAGCACTTCCAGCATTGCGGAAGCTATATCCGAATGATAATCCTGCCCCATCTTGTCTATCTCATCAAGCAGCATCAGCGGATCCCTGACTCCTGCCTGCTTAATGCCGTTAGCAACGCGTCCCGGCATTGCTCCCACATAGGTCTTCCTGTGACCGCGTATCTCGGCTTCATCCCTTACACCGCCAAGGCATATGCGTACATAAGGCTTACCCGTAGCTTCTGCTATGGACTTTGCGATGGATGTCTTACCGGTTCCCGGAGGTCCCACCAGACAGAGTATGGGACTCTGTCCCAGACTTGTCAGGCTTCTGACCGCCAGATATTCCAGTACCCTTTCCTTTACATCCTTAAGTCCGTAATGGTCTCTCTCCAGTATATCCCTTGCTTTCTCTATATCGATGAGCTTATCGTGATCCGGCGAAGTCTTATCCCATGGCATCTCCAATATGGTCTCCACATAGGAACGTATCACCGAACTCTCCGGTGATGCATAACCGTTCTGTTCGAGATGCTTTATCTCCTTGCTCAGTTTCTTCTTTACTTCTTCGGGAGCCTTCAGTTCCTCCGCAGCTTTTTTATATTGCTCTATCTCGCTGAGTTCTTCGTCTTCCTCGCCCAGCTCGTTCCTGATATATTCCATCTGCTCCCTCAGCAGATACTCTTTCTGATGCTGGTCCACCTGACGACTGATATTCTCGGACAGCTCCCTGCGCTGTCTGGTGATCTGAGCCTCTTTGGTCAGTATCTTCAGCAGCTCTTTTGCTCTCTCGTTTATGTCTTCGGTATCAAGTATTTTCTGTTTATCCTCTTCGGGCATAGGCATGTTCCCGCAGATGCGGTCTGCTATGCTTCCCAGATCCCTGCTCTTCTTTATGCTGGCAAGGAAACGCAGATCGACCATGCCGAATTCCTTGCAGAAATTCTCAAAGAATTCCAGTATCTCCCTTCTTTCTGCCTCAGCCGCATCACCGCTGTTGGTCCCGCAGTCGCTGACTTCCCGTATACCCGCAGTGATATAAGGCGCAGAGTCTGCATCAAGGGACATGATCCTTCCCCTCTTCAGCCCGTAAACCTGTATACGAACCATACCGTTGCCAAGCCGCAGCATCTGCTGTACCTCGGCAACCGTACCTGTCTTTGCTATTTCGTTTTTTTCGGGAACGGCCGTATCTTCTCCGCTGCGGCCTACCATGAATATTTTCTGTTCAGAAACCAAAGCAGCCTCTACCGCCTGTACAGACTGCTTTTTCTCCAGATCGAACTGCATTGATGCGCCGGGAAATAAGGTAAGCTCCCGGACGAATACCACGGGCATTTCACCGCGGCCTGTTTTTATTTTTTTCTGTGCCATTTTATGCTCTTAACAATTTCTTGCGAGGCTTCTCCTTATCTCCGGATACCTTATGCTCCCTGTAGGTAAGCTTGGGTTCCTCCTGCTTGTCTATCGCAGCCTTGGTGATCGTGCAAGTTGCTATCGTATCGTCCGAAGGTATGCGGTACATGATATCCAGCATGGTATCTTCAAGTATGGAGCGCAAGCCTCTTGCTCCTATCTTTCTCTCAAGCGCCTTCTCGGCTATGGCCTCGATGGCGTCATCTTCAAATATCAGTTCCACCTCGTCCATCTCAAACAGTCTCTGATACTGCTTGATCAGGGCGTTCTTGGGCTCGGTAAGTATGCGTACCAGCGCAGCCTTGTCAAGTCCGTCAAGTACTACGCCCACAGGAACACGTCCGACAAATTCGGGTATCAGACCGAACTTGATCAGATCCTGAGGTGTTACGCTGTGCAGCAGCTTGGAGATGTCCTCTTCGTTCTTGCCGCTTATCTCGGCAGAGAAACCGATGGACTTCTTATTCAGTCTGTCACCGATTATCTTCTCCAGGCCGTCAAAAGCTCCGCCGCAGATGAAGAGTATGTTCGTGGTATCAATCTGCAGCAGTTCCTGCTGGGGATGCTTCCTGCCTCCCTGAGGCGGAACCGAAGCCAGTGTACCTTCTATGATCTTCAAAAGCGCCTGCTGTACGCCCTCACCCGAAACATCTCTGGTGATGGAAACATTCTCGCCTTTTTTTGTGATCTTGTCTATTTCGTCAATGTAAATGATACCGAGCTGTGCGCGTTCGATATTGTTGTCAGCTGCCTGTATGAGCTTTAAGAGTATGTTCTCCACATCCTCGCCCACATAGCCCGCCTCTGTAAGCGTTGTCGCATCAGCTATCGCAAAAGGTACACCTAGTATGCGCGCCAGTGACTGGGCCAGATAAGTCTTACCGGATCCCGTAGGTCCTACCATAATGATATTGCTCTTCTGCAGCTCCACATCATCCTTGGTCTTCGTGGCAGTCACTCTCTTGTAATGATTGTATACCGCAACGGCCAGGGATCTCTTGGCATCATCCTGACCTATAACGTAGCTGTCAAGAAATTCCTTTATCTCAACGGGCTTTAAAAGATTGATCTCGAACTCATCAAGAGCATCTTCATCATATCCGCCGAATTCCTCGCCCTCAGAGATTATCTCGGAGCATACGCCAACACATTCATCACAGATATATATGCCTTCAGGCCCTGCGATGAGCCTGTGGACTGCGTCCTGTGCCTTACCGCAAAATGAACATTTTATCTTTCTCGGATCTATGATCTTACCTGCCATTTTTACTTTCCTTTTTCATTATCTGCCTGCGGTCTCTTATAGATCACTTCATCGATCAGACCGTAAGCCTTAGCTTCCTCTGCCGTCAGCCAGTTATCCCTGTCGGTATCGCCTACAACATCTTCATATTTCTTACCGCAGTTTTCCGCAAGTAAGCGGTTCAGCTTTTCCTTGGTATGAAGGATGTGTTTAGCGGCTATCTCTATCTCGGTAGCCTGTCCCTGAGCTCCGCCTAAAGGCTGGTGTATCATTATCTCGGCATTGGGAAGCGCATAACGCTTGCCCTTTGCGCCGCCTGCCAGCAGGAAGGCTCCCATGCTGGCTGCCATGCCTATGCAGTTGGTGGAAACATCACACTTGATGAACTGCATGGTATCATATATAGCCATACCTGCAGTCACGCTTCCTCCGGGGGAATTGATATAGAGCTGGATATCCTTATCGGGATCCTCTGCTTCAAGGAACAGCAGCTGCGCTACCACAAGGCTAGCGGTTACTTCAGTCACTTCACTGCCCAGGATTATGATCCTGTCCTTTAACAGTCTTGAATAGATATCATATGACCTTTCCCCGCGGCTGGTCTGCTCCACGACCATAGGGACCAGTTCATTGTAAATGTCATGATTTATCATTTTTCTACCGCCTTTTCAACTATGAAATCAAGTGCTTTGGTTATCAGTGCATCCTTGCGTATTAGCTTGTCATCTTCGGGACGGATGGCTTCTTTGAGCTTATCTGCTTCCATTCCGTACTCGTCAGCCATTTCCTTTATGGTCTTCTCATAATCCTCATCGCTTACGCTCATGCCCTCTGCCTTTGCAACTGCCTCGAGCACCAGTCTGGACTTGATCCTCTTCTCTGCCGAAGGTCTTGACTGCTCCATCATCTTTTCTTCATCGAGTCCGGTGAACATGAAATACTGCTTAAGTGTAAGTCCCTGCATCATCAGCTGCTGTGCAAACTCATCAAGAGATCTTCTCATCTGGGTCTTGATCATTGCTTCGGGTACATCCATCTCTGCATCTTCCAGGATCTTTGCAATTACCGCATCTTCCTTCTTCTTTCTTACATCAGCTGCTTTCTTCTTCTCCAGCTTCTCTTTCAGATCCTTCTTGTAATCGTCAACTGAATCAAAGCCTGCATCATCTGCAAAATCATCATCCAGCTCGGGAACCTGCTTCTCCTTGATCTCATGGATACGGCACTTGAATACTGCAGCCTTGCCTGCCAGATTGTCTGCATGATAATCTTCGGGGAAGGTAACATTTACATCAAAATCTTCCTCAAGCTTATGACCTATGATCTGCTCCTCAAAGCCGGGGATAAAGCTGCCTGATCCGATGGTAAGCGAATGGTTCTCACCCTTGCCGCCTTCAAAAGCCTCACCGTCGACAAAACCTTCATAATCAATGATCGTGATATCGCCGTCACGCACTTCGCGCTCTACGGATACCATTCTTGCCTGCTCGTCTCTCTCCCTGTTGATCGCTGCTTCCAGTTCCTCATCGGAGACTTCGCTGTCGATCTTCTCGATCTCAACACCTGCGTATTTTCCTATCTTAGCTTCAGGGTTAAGAGCAGCTTCCGCAGTGAAGATAAAAGGCTTGCCTGCTTCAAGCTGTACCACATCAATGTTCTCGGGGCTGGAAACTATCTCTTCTTCACACTCGTCATAGGTCTTTGACCATGCCTCGGGGATGCAGATATCCGCAGCCTCTCCGAAGAAGAAATCCTTGCCGTACATCTTCTCTATCATCTGCCTGGGCACTTTTCCCTTTCTGAATCCGGGAATGCTTATCTTGTTCTTATTCTTCTTAAATGCACTTTCCACTGCCTTTTCGAATTCCTCGACAGGCACTTCTATCGTGAATTTAGCCATATTGTGCTCAAGCTTTTCCATCTTTGCGCTCATTAAAAATATCCTCCAAGAAAATTATTATACGGATCCGCCACAAACGGCGGCACAACAAAATATTATATCACAAAAAAAGGCGCAGGTCAATGCGCGCCAAAAGGCTGCTCCCCTTGGGGAGAAGCTGTCGCCGCAGGCGACTGATGAGGGGCCGGTCTTTTACTTACTGCTCAGATACTCCTCAAAAAACTCCGTAGCCCTGTGTTCCGAATAGTTCTTGGTCAGATCTATATTACATATGGCTCCGAGGTCTATGCTCACGTTCTTCGCCAGTACCCTGCCTTCCAGCACCGCCGTTGAACCCACATTAACGTTGCCTTCCACATCCAGGTCGCCTCTTACCGCTCCGTTCACATCAGCGCTTCCGGCCTTCACATTTCCTATGATGGTCACACCGCTGCCTATTGACAGATGATCGAGACACTCTATGTTGCTCTCGATCAGACCGTCATTAAGCTCTATGCTGCCCACCTTCAGATCATGTCCTTTTATGGAACCTTCCAGTTCAAGCGTTCCCTCGATCTGTACGTTACCGTCAACCTCACCGGCCAAAAGAAGATCGCCGTCCGATATCACATCGCCGGTGATCCTCATACCTTTGGGAATATAACTCTTTTCCATAAGCAACCCCGCCATAACAGTTTATTGTAAACCAACCACTGTTTACTATACCACAAAGCCCGGAGCAGGTCAATCAGTGTCAATCAGGGGGACGGTTCCGCGGTTGAAAAGTATTTCAACCGCGGAACCGTCCCCCTGATTGACAATCTTGATTGACTTGAGTTATGAGGGGATTCAGATAGCTTCATGAAAAGTTCTGCTTATAACATCCGCCTGCTGTTCGGGCGTGAGCTTTATGAAGTTTACCGCATAACCCGATACACGGATGGTCAGCTGCGGATAGTTCTCGGGATGCTGCTGCGCATCTAAGAGCGTGTCCCTGTTCAGCACGTTCACATTCAGATGATGTCCGCCCTTTGCTGCGTATCCGTCAAGTAAAGAAACAAGATTGTTAACCTGTGCATTTGATCCGTTCATATCATTTACCTCCTGTCTTTGTCATAAGGCTTCTCCCCTTGGGGAGAAGCTGTCGCCGCAGGCGACTGATGAGGGGTTCCTTGCCCTTCTGTTAACCATATCTTATCATTTATATGCAAAAAATCCGTAACATCTGTTACGGATCATGAAAATTTCCCAAAGATATCTTCCGTTTTCCTCCGACCTCAGTACAGCCCCTCCAGCCTGTCCATATCCACTATCTTCACAGCTTCCCTGTCTACGCTGATCAGCCCGTCTTTCTGCATGTTCATCAGTTCCCTTGAAAGTGAGGGCCTTGCAACGCCCAGGAAATCTGCCAGATCTTCCCTGTTCATCCCGAGCTTAACCCGTCCGGCCGCATCCATATTGTCAAGAAAATATATAGCCAGCTTTTCCTTAAGGCTCGTGGAGCTCAAAAGATGCAGCTTCTTGGTCATGGAGAAATTTCTGCCCGCAAGTATTTCCAGCAGATTCCTTGTGATCATCTGATGATGTCCGCAGGCATTTTCACAGAAGCCGTAGAAAAACTTCCAGGGTATCATTATCACCCTGCTCTTCTTCATGGCTATCGCATCATACCAGTAATGCGACTGGCCTGAAAACAGGAAAGCTTCACCGAAAACATCACCGGGTTCCACCGTATAGAGCAGATTCCTTTTGCCGGAAGCAAAGCTCTTTTCCAACGCTACTTCCCCGTGCTCCAGTATAAAGATATTGCTTGGCGTCTCACCTTCCGAAAAAACCGCCTCCTGGGGACAGAGTTCCCGGGTGACGGCTCTTGAGCATTTAAGCATCTTTTCAACTTCTTTTTTTTCTATATCGGCAAAGAGATCCATATCCCACCTTATTCCTCTGTAAGCGGCACGTAATATTCTTCACCGGTCTCCAGATTCATGCAGCCCAGCCTGCTGGAACGGTTATTGAGCGCCATGCCGCAATCCATATCAATGACCTTGTAGCCGCGGTATTTTCTGCTCTTGAAGATTATGCCTCTTCCATTTTCATCCGATATGCCAAGTCTCTGGGTAAATATATGACCTACTATGTAAGTATCGCCTATGTAGCCGAAGGGCCTGTAGCCCGTATCCTGATTGGGATCGCCCTCCATCTCAAAGAGTGAATCCCAGACTATGCTTTCCGCCTGCTTGGGTGTCACATCTTTAAGGAATATTTCCTTTCCGAAATGCTTTGATAAGGAATACGAATGGGAGATATGATATGAAGTCTTACCGACCTTTATCCTCTTGATCAGCCTGAGGGATGCCAGATATTCTTCGATCTCGTCCTGTTCTTCCTGACTCAGCGCAAAGAACTGGTCATGGGTTGCCTTGCCGCCGTTGGCGGGATGTGTCCAAAGCTCATAAGGGCTTAAGTGCTCGCCGCGATCCAGCGGATCTATCTCCCCGTTCTCTACCTTCCTCTGATACCTTATCGCCTGCAGCATCATCAGCTCATGATTGCCGAGAAAGAGTTCCACATTATCGCGCTTCATTATATCCTGTATAAGACGTATTCCTTCGTCGCCGCGGTCTATAACATCCCCGACAACATACAGCTGATCCTCGTCGCTGAATTCAATGAGCTTCAGCATCCTCAGGAATGGCTCGTAATATCCGTGTATATCGCTTAATACAAAAGTCCTCATCTACACCATCTCCACGATATCCGCTTCATTAACACATATGATCGGTCTGATTCCCATGCCTTTGTTGAGCTTCCATTCCGTCAGCTTATTGTCCACCAGCGCATGTCCTTCGTAGTTCTCGGCGCACTTATAAGAAGTTCCGCCTTCTATATGCCCTCTTGAACGGAGCGCATAACTCGAATGTGTTAAACTGTTGCCGGATTTTGCCGCAGCATACTGCGAACACGGTGCCAGATCCAGCTCTCTCTGTTCCTTTCCTCCTCTGTTCATTCCCATATCAACCATGTCAAAGCCGAATCTCGTCTCTTCTATGGAAGGGAGATACACCTTATCGTAGGTTATCCTGTCGGAGAAACCTGACTGTGTCGTGGATATCTTGGTGACGTTAAGTCTGGTTCTTTCTTCCTCACTGAAGGTCCTGCGTACGAATACGGAGTTCAGCCATTCTCTTATCTTGCTGTCCTCCCAGTATATGCCGCTGCGGATCTTTGATATTTCCTTATCATTCATCTTAGCGTATTTGACATCATCAAAAAGCTTGAAATCAATGATATATTCGGACTGGAGCGTAACCCTGCCGGATCTCTCCCCTACTATCTTCCAGGAGAGCATGTTGAATTTGAAATATCTGTAACCCGCAAGCTCGCTGTCTTCGCCCATTGCCTTCTTGACCACGGAGAAAATATCGTTCTGCTTCACATTCTCTTTATAAACCGGCATGCGCAGATATTTCTCGCCTTCAACGACAGCCACATCATCCTTGTCATACTCCGCATAGACCAGATCGGAGGTGAGCTGGGCGCCGGTTATCTCATTCATGGGATAAGCTCCGAACCATACTCTTCCGTTCCTGTCCTTAAGTATGTGATTATCTTCTCTTCCGGGCTGGGGCACATTCTTCTCATCGGGATAGCAGCCGTAGAGATCCTTATATAGTTCCTCTATGCTCTGCTGCCTGTCCTCAGGCTTCATGGAAAGGCCTTTCATGATGGCCGCCGCAGTCTTCTTGTCTATCTGTATCGTATAGTCAGCCAGATTGACCAGCTCGTCTTTCTCATTTCTCTCATAGGATGACTGGGGGATATCTCCGGTCATCATGCAATACAGTGTCGCGCAGATTCCGTAGATATCGGTCCAGGGTCCCTGCTCCGTCACTTTTGAAAGCATCTGCTCAAGCGGCGCAAATCCCCACTTTCCGAGGAATACCTGTTGGTTTGCAAAGCCCATTTTCCTCGATCCGCCGAAATCGATCAGCTTGATGCTTCCGTCACCGTCCATCATTATGTTGTCCGGACTTATATCCCTGTGGATCAGTCCTGACTGATGCAGCTTGCCCAATATGCTGATAACAGGCTCCATAAGACGCAGCGAATCGTCCACAGGCAGCCAGCCGCCCTGGGAATCTATGTATTTTCTGAGGTTTCCGCTCTGGAGATATTCCATGATCAGATAACCGGTATTGTTCTCATAGAAGAGATCCTTTATTGCCACAATACCGGGGAACTTGGAGAACTCCGCAAGTATACGGGCTTCTCTCAGATATGCCTTCGTTTCTCTTTCATATTCTTCGGTATTTACCGCATCAAGAACCAGGACGGTCTTGCCGTCATCGGCCCTGTCAACCATCTCATCAGGGAAAAATTCTTTTACGGCAACAGGATATTCAAGCAGCATGTCATAACCTATATAGGTTATGCCGTATCCGCCTTTTCCGAGAATATTACCTATCAGTATCTTTTGATTTAATATCGTCCCCGGTGTCAGTGCCTTGGACCAGGTCTGCTGGCCGGCCTTTTCTTTCCCGCAGAATGGGCAGATTTCCGGCTCATCACTGACCTTCATACACCTGAGACAGATTTTTCCGATCTCTGACTGTTCCATGAAGCCCCCAAATAGTTAGAAATTTTTATTCTGAATAATTATACAACCCGAAGTCGAATTATTCCATACTTTTTATGCATTTTTTTATAATAAACCGCGCTGTCTTAAGCCGCTATTCTGCCCTGATGGCAGCCAGAGGGCTTAACTTCATTGCCCTTATGGACGGGAAGAAGCCTGAAAACATGGCTATAAATACCGCAAACAAAATGGATATCAGACTGAGCCAGGGCGGTATGCGTGAAAGATTCCCGCTTCCCATTCCCAGCATATCCGAATTGGCTAACAGTTTGTTTATCACAAAGGACAGCAGATAGCTTAAGCCTACTCCCAGCACGCCGCCTATAAAGCCGATATAACCGGCTTCAAACAGGAACAGTGCCTGTATATCCTTGATCCTGCAGCCTATGACCTTCATGATACCTATCTCTTTGGTCCTCTCGTAGATTGACATCATCATGGTATTGGTGATACCGATAGCCGCAACCAGCAGGGATACCGCGCCTATACCGCCCAGCACGGCCTGGATGATGTTCATGCTCTTCATCTCCTGCTCTATCCACTCGGCATTTGCATCTGCAGAATATCCCATATCCCTTATGATGCTCTGTACTCCGCTCACATGGTCCATGTCCACCACATTTACCCTGATCTCGCTGTAAAAGATCTCCTTATAGGGTTTTCCGTTCTTCTGGGTGGGCTGTCCGGGAATGGCTCTGCCCTTGTATTCCTTTTTAAGCGCCGTCTTCAGCGCATCTATATTGCAGAATGCATTAAAAGCATAACCGTTATAATCGTCAGGTCCGCCCTCTGCCACACCGCAGGTGGGGATCATATATTTCTTCGGCATCTTGGGTGGCTGTCCGCTTTCATCCGTCACATTATTATTCCATTGCCAATATGAATCCTGATCCATGATCGTAAGCAGCTGATCATGCATCAGATCGACTGGCGCAAGCTCTCCGGTCTCATAATATGGATACACATTAGTCTTTGAATTCCTGAACTCCGCAATGACCATGTTTCCGAAGAAAAACTCCAGTTTATCCGGATCCTTCGGAAGCTCACCCTCGCCGATCTTTATATTCATGCTGTCCAATGCCTCGGGTGACATTCCGTAAACGGATACATAGGTATTCTCATATATGCCGCTCTTGATCACCACATTTGTATTGAGCACCGGATCCACACTCTTGACATAGTCCAGCTGCAGCAGTTCATCCACCAGCTTGTCATCAAGGAATTTCTGCTCACTGTCCTTGCTGCCGCCGTCACTCGATGCCATGTCATACATGCCGCGCATATTACCGGTTGTGACGGAGATCTGTGTCAGTGAACCGTAACTCTCGATATCTTCCAACATGGACTGCTTCATACCTATGCCGAGGCTTATCATGACCACTATGGAAGTGGTGCCTATGATAACGCCGAGTATCGTAAGGATGGTCCTTATTTTTCTTTTAAACAGGCTCCCCAGGCTCATGGAGAGCAGGTCTGTCATCCTCATGTTTCTTTATTTATCCCCGTCTTCATCATCCGTTTCGGATATATCGTCTTCTTCAGCCTCTTCTTCATCTTCGGGATATATCTCATCCTCGGGATAAGTCTCATCGCCGTCAAGATCCATTATCTCCTCATCTTCCTCAAGGAAATCCAGTTCGGCCTGTCTTGCTTTTTTCTTCTTTTTCTTTGAAAGGATGATGAGCACTATTACGATGATAGCGATCAGCACGCCGGCGCCTATCAGTATCCACTTGATAAAGCCGCCCTTTCCGCCGCCTTCTTCTCCGTCAAGATACATGTCATCTCCGTACATGCCTTCGTCGTACATACCCTCATCATAGTAACCCTCGCTCACATAGAGATCGATCTGCTTTTCGAGAGTCTGAACGTTTCCGGCCTCGTCCTCATAATTTACACTTGCGGTTATGGCGGGATCATCCATGGTGCCCATGATACCGTTTACCATCACATCCACATTTCCGGTTCCGCCGGGCTCGATCTTACCGAGGAAAGTAGTCGCGCTTTCTATGGTATCGCCGCTCATCACTACTTCCACATTGTAAAGTGTGGTCTTACCCTTATTGTAGACAGAGAACATGATGTTGGAACTCTCGCCTACACTTATATTCGGAGGCATCACCTCGGCATCGGAGGTATCTACCCTTGCTTCCTGGTTAATGGGTATGGACACATTACTGTCCATCTTATAAGAATTATTCTTCTCATCTTCATAATCAGCCGTAACCGTTATAACATAAGGCTTCTTCGTCAGGTCACTCCTGGCGCTCATCTCTATGGAGATATCCTTTGTATCCCCGGGCGCTATCCTGTCAACATAGATGGTAGAAGAACCGGAGGTCGGAAGGAAAGCCTCATATACCTCATCTTTGCCTTCCTGGGCTGCCTTCAGATCAAACTGTATGTTGGAAACTGCAGTCTGGGATGAAGTATTCTGTACGCTCACTGTCAGGTTGAAAGTATCTCCCGCATATACGTCTGCAGGGTCCGTCGTAAAGCCGGTGATGATTATACGGGGAGTGGACATCTTGCCGCCTTCCTCCTGAGTCACCAGACTTCCGCTTCCCGGAGCGCCGGTTATATTGATATAAGTTTTGAGATCCACTTCTTCGATAGCATTGTTCCTGTAATACCTTGCATGGAAAGTTATGGGATACATGCCTGTCTTTGCATCGGGTGATACCACGAAAGTCCAGGTTGCGCCCTTTCCGAGGAGTAGTGCTTCCTCAAGGGTTGCTCCCGCCGGCACCACATCTATCATTCTGGCATCGGAAGCCGTAGCGATAAGGAAGGGCCACTTGTTGATATCGGTATCCACATTGGGTGTCAGCACCAGATCGTACACATTGCTCTTACCGAGGTTGATCAGATTAAGGTTGATGGCTGCCTGCTGCGAATATCTGGCAGTTGTTATCTTTGTAGCATTATTGATAAAAAGGAATTCCTTTGCGCCTGCCGTAGGGTTGGATGCTGCAGTCTGTATATTGGTCTTCATCCTTTCAACATACATGTTCAGTTCAGCCACCGTCATGCTGTTGTTTGCAATGAAAACATTAGCCTCATAGAAAGTATCGTAGATATGCTGCATGGCTTCCTTGGAAGGCTGCGTCTGTCTGATGAGGGTATCAACCTCATTCATAAGTATGATGTAGGCAGCATCCCTGTCTGCGTTGGTGATCTGCCTGTCATTTTCATTCTCATAATTCTGGCTGTAGTCGGCTTCCGGCACGGGTGTCGGTGTAGCCTGGGGTTTATCCTCATTTTCCTCGGATGCATATACTCCGAGTTTTCCTCCTGCCCACAGACTTGTCATCAGCACTGTTGCTGCCACTATTCTCTTAAATGTCCTGATCCCCTTCATCTTGTTCAACTCTCCTTACTTTCTGTATTATCCTGACCGGCTGATTCCACCTCATCCCAGATGGTCTTTTTCTGCTCTTTATCCTTCTTCGGCTTTTCTGTCTTCTTAGCGGGAACCGCTTTCTTCACTGTCGTCCCGCCCTCTTTTTTTCTCAGCGTGTTATCCGTTATCTTTATTATCTTTCCGTCGCTTATCCTTATTATCCTGTCTCCGAAGCTGGCCAGATGGTTATCGTGAGTAACCATTACCATCGTCTGGTTCTTCTCATGGCTGATCTTCTGTATCAGTTCCAGCACTTCCATGGTGGTCCTGGAATCCAGGTTACCTGTCGGCTCATCCGCAAATACTATCTCGGGGTTGACCACCAGCGCTCTTGCTATACCCACTCTCTGCTGCTGTCCGCCTGACATCTGTCCCGGTCTGTGATCCATGAATTTGCTGAGTCCCACAAGTTTCAGCATCTCGGCAGCCCGCTCTTTACGTTCTTTTTTGCCCACGCCCTGAAATATCAGCGGCATCGCCACATTTTCTATGGCATCCATATTCGGCATCAGATTATAGGACTGGAAAATGAAGCCCACATGCTCCTGTCTGAACTGGACCAGCTGGCTTTCATTCTTTTTCTCTATATGTTCTCCGGCTATGACTATCTCACCTTTTGTGGGTTTCTCAAGACCTGCCAGCATATTAAGAAGCGTGGATTTTCCGGAACCGGAAGTACCCACAATACAGCAGAATTCACCCTTACGGATGGAAAAATCCACTCCGTTAAGGGCTCTGACCTTATTTGTTCCTATAGTATATATTTTATAGAGATCTTTCACTCTGATAACTGAGCTGTCCATGAGTAATAGCTTAACATAAATTTATGTAAAGTCAACCCTCAAAGTACAAGATATTGGGTTCAGATGAACTCTCCGTACAAGCCTCCCAGATCCCCCAGACTTATCAGCTGCCTGCAGGTAGCCGTATAATTGTTACTCCTCCCCGATAACAGAAGATACTCCAGATCCTTCCTCACTTCCGGATCTTCAAGCAGTTCGGGGAGATAAGGCGCATAACGGGTGCCGGCTCCTTCCTTAAGTTCAGTGATAAAATCATCTATGGTATGGGTATCGGCATAAGCCCTGCCTATGGAATCCGTGGCAGCATCCAGCCCGTCCGCGCAGGCTACCAGCTCTGTCACAGTTTTTTCGGGAAGGTCCTCAGGCATTACTGCTTCGGGATATCCGCCGCTTCCGTCATACCAGCGGTGATGCATAAGCGCCACATTCGCATAACTCTTTGTCGATAAATATGCGCCAAGAAGCTTCGCGCCTTCCTCCGGATGTACTCTTATCAATTCGAACTCCTTGTTGCTTAAATCTCTTCCGTAGGTCATTATCGTATCGATAACAAAGATCTTGCCCATATCATGAAGAAGCCCCGCATGGTAAACAAAGGCCTGGATATCGCTTATTCCCTTAAAGCGTTCCGGCTCCTTTTTGTTCAGATGCCTTGCAAGACATCTGCTTATCTGCGCTACCATCACACCGTGTACATAGGTGGAAGGATGTACCGCCGCCATACAGTTCACGCACATATTTTCAAAACTCATTACCCCGGGTATCTCCACAAAATTGTGCAGTATCTCGGAGATATATTCCAGGATATAGCTTAACGAATTGCTTCCCGATGCGTGATATACATAGCTCAGTATGTCATTATACAGATGCTTGAGTCTGTACTGGTCCCGCTCGCTTATATACCCCGGATCCAGAGTCAGCATGAATTCCATCGGCAGCATCAGGTTTATCACCATCCCCTGAAGTCCGTATTCCCTTGCATCTCTTTTTGCATATAGCGAAAGCATTTCTTCGCGGTAAGTATTGATATCGGTCTTTCCGCACTCATAAGAAGCCCTCAACAGCAAAAACTGCAGTTCCATGTCCGGCGTCACTTCACTGTATACATCCGGCGCGCTGTCCCACAGCTGTCTCATGGCCAGAGTATCTTCATAAACCTTATCAAGTATATGCTGCGGAAAGCCGCGCCTGTTATGATACTCGGGCAGTATGGCAATGTAATAATATGTTGCCATGCGATGCCGCTCCCAGTCATATTCCTTAAGGGCGTTTCTGTATTCCTCATCCTCAGCCAGCTTTAACCCGCGTTCAAGCAGCGCGTAGTCTTCTTCACAATCTTTCTGTGTCATATCCGCACTTTGCCACAGCACTGTACTGTATCTGCTGTTTAACAGGATGATGCTTTTGAGCTCATCATCAGGCAATGTGGCAAAGGCGCTTTTTTCCAGATATACGGACATCCTCTTCCATGCATCAAGCCCCCTTTGTCTGTAGCTCTCCGCCAGATCCCTGCGTCCCTCCAGCCTCCCGGTAATGCTCAGCATCGTATAACAGATCATTATCTCCCTGTCCAGCTGATGTATCAGACATGCGGTATCCTTTGTCTCCTCCGCCCGCTTCAGCAGCGCTGCGGAAATGACCGACAGTATCGAGGGATCCAGGTTGTTCAGTTCATATGCATCAAGAAGCTGGTCACAGAATTCATCAAGTTCGCCTATCTCTTCCACTGACATGGGCTCTGTATCTTCAAGTCGGCTTTTGAGTTTTTTGAGTATATGGCCGTTCTTCTCCGAGAGCCTTCCTATCACAAGGAAATTGTCACGGAGCAGCGTTCCGTACTCCTCCGCATCGGACAGCTCCGAAGGGATAGGTGCGGATAAGCGTCTTATCTCGGCTATGTTTTTAACATACTGTTCCAGTTGTTCTCTCATCACAATACACTCTTAAGCATCAAAAAGGTTTTCTGATAATTCCTGCGTCGCACGTTTTCAAGTATATAGATCAGGTCAGCCTGCGCCTTCGGGTCTTCAAGACAGGCCGCTACCTCGGGTGAATACCTGCTGCCTGCTTCTTCGATTATTTCTTTTATGATCTCCGCCGGTCTCTTACCACCGGTATAACTGCGCCCCACGGTATCGGTAGCGGCATCCATACAGTCAGCGACCGCCACGATATCAACAAGTATCTTATCCTCGGGATCCTTCGCATCAAATTCTTCGGGATATCCCTTGCTGCTGTCATACCATTTATGATGCCCCAGGGCTATCCTCGAATACCTTTTTGTTGAAGGATATTTCTCAAGAAGCATGGCTCCCACCCTCGGATGATGTTTAAGCAGCGCATATTCGGGATCCAGCAGCTTCCTGCCGTATACGAATATCGTATCTATCATCAGCAGCTTTCCGAAATCATGACAGAGTCCTGCTTCATAACACAGCTCACTTATCCCATACGAATTTTCCGCTACTTCTCTCTCATTGTCATAGCCGTTTATGCCTATAAAGGCTGCAGGGTTTATCCTCAGCATATGCCTGCAGATGCAGCGGGATAATTCTCCCACCAGACCGGAATGTATATAAGTGGGCGGATGCATGGCGGCCATGCTGTAAAGCCCCATCTGCTTAAAGCTGGTGCCGCCTTCGATCTCTATGAAATTATAGATCAGCTCTCCATAGTATTCGAGGAGCAGAGAGAAGGCATCGCTGTTGGTAGCATGGAATACATAGTTTATCACCCAGCTGTATATCTCTTCTATTTCCTTCTTTTCTTCCTCACTGTACTCTTCCTGTCCGCCATAGCTTATTATGATCTCCACGGGTATTTCAAGACTCGGGAACACCGAATAGAAATCATAGGCCTTGCTGCGGTTTTCCATGTACATCTTCTTCAGTTCACTCCGGTATTCTTTCAGATCGCTGAGTCCTCCGTAATAACGGTTTCTGCAGCGCATCAGCTTGACGTTTAATAATGGCAGGACCTCATTGCTCTTTTCCGGATCGCTGTTCCAGAGTTCCAGCAGTTCATCCTGAAGCCCGGCTATCATTGCGCACTGCTCTTTGGTAAAGCCTCTCAGGTTTCCACATTCTGTAGACTGCCCCAGATATTCAAGACACCTGAGCTTATGATAAGTCCAGTCATAATCCGGCGCATTCTCCACATAGAAAGGATCCGTAGACATCCTGTATGACTTCAGGATCATATCTATGAAAAGCTGATTGATACCCGGCGTCTCGTAATCGGTCTCGTACATAAATATGGCATAACGGGAATTGACCAGCACTTCCTCTTTGCTCTCATCATCCAGCTTTAAAAATTTTTCTTTATCCAGATAAGACCATATCTGCCTTGCAGCATTCAGTCCTTCTTCCCTGTAGCTTTTGACCAGCTCTTTAGCGGTCTTCATACGCTTGGTCTGATGCATCATCTCATAGCAGGATACGATATGATCATACAACTGGTCTATCACGGCCTTATCATCGCCATGCTCCCTGGCTTCCTGTAAAAGCCTCCTTGATAATCTGTACACCAGGCTCTGGTCTATGTCTGACATATCCTTGCCGTTCTGCAGCTCATCGCAGAATCTTGCAAGGCTTTTTGCTTCCTCGGGTGAAAGGCGTCTTCCCGGATCCAGAAGTGGATAAACATTGCGTTCAAGGAAGCGCTTGTTCTCGGTAGCCAGCATACCAATCTCCTGGAAATGCTGCTTCAGCAGTATTCCGTACTCTGCCGGATCCCCTATATCTTCCAGCTGCGGAGCGGAAAGCTCGCGTATGCGGGCCGTCCTTACTATCAGGCCATCCAGCCTGCTGTCAAAATCCTGCTTCTGGGTATTCCTTACATTATTGAGCAGCAGATAAGTATTGCGGTAACTGTCTTCGGTTCCCGTATCCAGCAGGAAGTCAATATCATCCAGCACTTCGGGGTGATCAAAAAGAGATGCAAGAGCGGGATCATATTTGCTTCCGCTGCCTGCAGCTATCTCTTCTCTGAGTTTCTTAAGCATGCTTTCTTTGTCTTCTTCATTAAACGACAATGCGATATTGTCTATGGCTGCCGCCATACCGCAGATCAGGGCATACATCCTGTCCGGATCATCATCGGACTTTACGTACTGTATCTGTTCGTAATTAAGATCATGCATTGCAGCGATCCCGGCATAAGCCTTAGTCCCGGAATGCCTTTCCAGAAGATACCTGCTCATGGAGGAATGCAGATTCAGCACTTCCTTTTCGGGCCACATGAGATCTCTTCCGTAAATGATCACGGTGTCCATCATCGATATCTTTCCTATATCGGGATAAAGCGCCGCATTATACATTTTCTTAAGGAGCAGATCTTTCTTTTCCTTAACTTCATTTACATCCTTTATCCCGTCTGCACCGATCAGCGCTTCCGGAGCGGTCCGTATCAGATGGGCCATAAGGCATTTGGAGATCGAAGCCAGTTGTATCGAATGGAAATAAGCCGGCGGATTCAGCGCTGCCAGGCACTGCAGCACCATATCGGAAAACTCATATTCACCGGGTATTTCCAGAAAACGTTCAAGAAAGACATTTAAATATTCCAGCATAAAAGAGTATGCCTCATTAACGCGGGAATTAAGAATATAGTTGGTTATCCAGCGGTATACGCCTTTCTGCATATCCCGGGCAAATTCATCAAGTTCATCTTCACCTACCGTGGCCAGATATTCGGCCGGCAGGAAAAGATTGGCCAGCACCGAATACATATCATATTCCGCATTGGCATAGCGGGTGTACAGCGTGATCAGATCCCTGCGATACTCCGTTATATCCTTTCTCCCGGAATAATATCCGTTACGGCTCATAATAAGCTCCAGATGTATGCGGGGCAGGCAGGCTTCTCCCTCTGCCTCATCTTCCGACCAGATGCTTTTCAGCTCATCCATATATTCCATTATGGTCCGGCACTGCGCAGGAGTCATGCGCCACTGGTTTCCGTTCTCCGTAAGCTGCCCCATATGTTCCAGTGTCCTTATCCTGTGCTTCTTCCAGTCAAGGCCCGGAGTATGTTCAATGAGCCAGGGATCTTCTGCCTGCTTCAGACAGTCTATAAGGCCCTGCAGTCTTAATTCATTTGTCTTCTCATCACTTATATACCAGGTATCGTAAAGCGCAAGATAAAAACGCGAACCGCCGAGCACAGCCGCTCTCGCCTCAGCTGTCATCAGTTTCGCATATTCATCATGTTCCAGATATTTAAGCAGTATCCCTGCTGCTTCCAGACCTTCATTCTTATATATTTCAGTGAATTCACGCGAAGTGCGTATCCTGTTAAAACGGTTAAGATTGCTGTAGCATGCGCCTATATGCCTGTTGAGGCATAAAGCCTTTCTGTCATCATTATCACTTTCAAGCGCATCGGCTAAGAGACGTTTGCTTGCGCGGTACAGTAAGGTCAGATCCAGATCTTCTTCCGGCCACTGCTTCAGAAGCTGTTCACACAGCCATTCCAGGCCTTCGACCTCTTCTTCATTCAGTCTTTCCTTAGCTTCAATAAGCGGGAGCAGAGTCTCTTCAATGATCTGCCTGTTCTTCTCTCCGACTTTCCTAAGTCCCCGGAAGTTCTTTTTGAGCATACGGCTATAGCCTTCGCTGTTGCCTATTTCCTCGATCCTCGGCTGCGAAAGTCTTCTGGTTTCGATCAATCCCTCGACCAGTCTGTTCAGTTCGGATTTAAGCCTGCCCTTTTCCATACTTCTCCATCAGTTCCGCCACTTCCCGCTTCACCGCCAGTTCCAGTTCCCTCGCTGACATCCGTCTGCAGTTGCTGCCCCAGGCCACAGTCTGTTCCCACAGATCCGAGGTAGCAACAGTCATGTCACATTTTCTCCCGTACTTGGCCGCCAGGCCTTCGATATAGGAATCCGCCGTTTCTCCTTCTGCGGTATAGACCACCTTCAGATTAGGCAGGTCCATCTCGGTCCGGCTCCTTCCCTTTACCCTGTAAGCATCAAAGACCAGTATCACTTCACTTCCGATAGCCCCCTGGTAATTGGACATTATATCGATAAGCTTATCCCTGGCGCTGTCCAGATTTTTCGGCGCCATTGTTTTTAATTCTTCCCAGGCAAAGATCATATTGTAGCCGTCCACTACCAGCAGCTTATCCTTCTTCTCGGAAGGCTTATATTCATAATCGGCATAGGCTTCATCAAAGTCCATACTCTTCGGCCTCTTTTTATCTTCCCTGCCTATGCCTTTTCTTTTCTCAAGTTCTGCATTCACGTCACTTCCGCTGTTGGAATAAAAGGTGCGGTTCAGTATATTATCAACCTCATCATTACCGATGCTGCCGGGCTCGCTGTTTTCCGCTTCGATCCGTCTCGCATTAAATGCAACCGCCTCATCATCGTGAAAAACATTGTTTTCCGAAAATGGATTATATTCGCTTTCCACATGCATATAATCCCGCACCTGATTCCAGGGCACCACGAAGCCGGAACCGTGGGCACAGAATACCGAATCCGGTGTGTTACGCAGATCCGATTCCGGGATATATGCTGCTTTTTCGATCACCTCTTCGGGATTGTGGCAGTTACCGTATCCTGCCGGGCTGAATGCGATCCTTCCCATGCCGCTGCTGTATGCCGCCAGCTCCTTCGCATAATTTCTTATGGAACTCACCGGCGCCCTTCCGGTCAGCACTGCTTCCTCGCCGTTTATCTCCGGCGCATCGGCCTTCCCCTGCATATTCTCCACATCGGTCATTGCCCGTCCGAGATTTTCCACGGGCAGTTCCATCCGGAAATTATAATAGGGTTCCAGCAATATACTCTCGGCCTGCATCAGTCCCTGGCGCACCGCCCTGTAGGTTGCCTGTCTGAAGTCGCCTCCCTCCGTATGCTTCGGATGCGCCCTTCCGGTAAGGATGCTGATATGCATGTCCGTTATCGGACTGCCTGTCAGCACGCCCCTGTGCACCTTTTCCTGCAGATGCGTCGTTATCAGTCTCTGCCAGTTTTTATCAAGTATATCCTCACTGCAGCGTGAGCCGAAGGAAAGGCCGCTGCCCCGCTCCGCAGGCTCCAGCAGCAGATGTACCTCCGCATAATGCCGCAGCGGTTCGAAGTGTCCTATGCCTTCAACGGGCGCTGCTATGGTCTCCTTATAAACCACAGAGCCTTCGCCGAAACAAACGCTTATGCCGAAACGATCCTGCATCGTGCGTTTAAGCACCTCCAGCTGTACCTCGCCCATGACTCTTAAGAGTATCTCTTTTTTGCTGCTCTCTTCGTCATGAAAGACTTTAAGCTGCGGTTCCTCTTCTTCAAGTATCTTAAGTTTTGAAAGCAGGGCGGAACTGTCAGTTCCGTCATCCGAGGTCACTGCATAACTCAATACGGGTTCCAGTATTATGGGATTGCTTCCCTTAAGCGCTCCCAGTCCCATTCCCGTCTTCGTTGCATTAAGTCCCGTTACCGCACAGATACGTCCCGCCTGTATCTCCGGAACAGTCTCATATTTTTCACCGGAGTATATCCTTATCTGATTGATCTTTTCTTCGCCTATAACTTCCCGGCTTTTAAGGCTTCCGCCCGTTATCTTCATATGGGTTAAGCGGTTGCCCTGTCCGTCACGGCTTATCTTGAACACCCTGGCAGCAAATTCATCTGCATATTCTTTCACCGGCGCATAAAACTTAAGCGCATAAAGCAGTTCATCTATGCCTTCGAGCTTAAGCGCCGAACCGAAAAACACCGGGAACAGCTTACGTTCTCCGAGCAGTCCGGCTATGCATCCGTTATCGATCTCTGCCTTTCCCTCCAGATATGCTTCCATAAGCTCCGGATCGCATACCGCTATCGCTTCCTCATCTTCAGCGTTCAAACCGGAAACTGCCCCGCTTAAATCCACACAATTCTCGCTCAGTCTCTTCTTCAGTTCTTTAAGTACAGCTTCACCGTCCGCTCCCGGCTGATCCATCTTGTTGACGAAGATCATCACCGGTATGCCGTAGCTTTTCAGCAGCGCCCAGAGCGTCAGTGTGTGGCCCTTCACTCCGTCGGCAGCGCTGACCAGCAGTACGCACATATCCAGCACCTGCAGCACGCTCTCCGCTTCCGCCGAAAAATCCACATGTCCCGGTGTATCCAGCAGCGTAATGCCCATGCCTTCATATTCGAGCTCCGCCTGCTTTGAATATATCGTTATCCCCCGCTCACGCTCTATGATATCCGTATCCAGAAAGCTGTCTTTTGAATCCACCCGTCCCAGCTTTCTCAAAGTCCCTGTTTTATAGAGCAGCGCTTCCGTCAGCGTTGTCTTTCCGGAGTCAACGTGGGCAAGTATACCGATATTTATATGTTTTGCTTTACCATCCGTCATTTATCTTCTCCATAATAAAGATTCTATATTCACAAATATACGGATGTCAATAAAAAAAGGCTTCTCCCCTTGGGGAGAAGCTGTCAGCCTTCAGGCTGACTGATGAGGGGTGGCTGCCCTTAAAGTATCACTGCATCCCGCAGCGTACAGTACATATACTCACCTTCATAATAGGTATCAAACAATCCGACGACAGTAACATTCTCTCCCTCACCGGGACAGTCTTCCGGTGAGGCAGTTTCAAACTCTATCCCCTGGGCGCAGCAGGCCGTGGCATCCTGAATGATGCAGGCTCTGTATTCGTTTCCGCTATCCGGATCTTTGTATAAGCTGTATGCGCCTTCCATTTTCACTTTCTTTCCGACATATTCTTCAGGTGAGGTCATCATATTACTGACCTCGGAATATACCATTGTGGAAGAAAGTACAGTCAGATCCACATCTATATTTCCTGTATCGCCTGCAAACTCTGTCCCGCCTTTCTGCATTTCCGTTTCATCAGTTTTTTCCGTACCGGCTGCCGTTTCATCTGCTGTCTCCGTATCAGTCACCGTCTCTGTAGCAGTCTCAGCATTTTGCCCATCCTGCTCATCTGTTTCTGCACCTGCTTCAGGAGCCTTAGTTTCCGCATCGTTCTGTTCCTCGTCCAGCCTTGCCTTAAGCACATCATCAACGGATTTCGTATTGCTGACATTTCTTCCGGCCGCAGTATCCGCTTCAGTTCCGCAGGCCGTCAAAGCTGCCAGACACAGGGTACACAACATACCTAAGACTTTCCTTCTCATCCTCTTCTTCCTCCCTTGAAGCTTCCGATCACAAAACAGATAAAGAACACCAGCGCATCCATAGCCACTATGGTGGAGCCCACCGGGGTCCCTGCCAGCAGCGATACTGTCAGCCCCGCCAGCGCGCTTACGACAGACAGCGCTGCCGAAGATATCGTCACTGCCTTAAAGCTCTTAAAGAGCCGCATGGCAGAAAGCGCAGGGAATATCACCAGCGCCGATATCAGCAGCGATCCCACCAGATTCATGGCCAGTACTATTATCACCGCAGTCACCACAGCAACCACCATGTTATACAGACCCGCTCTCGTGCCGCAGGCCCTTGCAAAATCCTCATCAAAGGTTACCGCAAATATCCTGTTATAGAACAGCACAAATATGACCACTACTACTATGGACAGCAGTATGCATACCAGTACCTCCGTATCCGTCAGCGTCAGTATTGACGTGGATCCGAATAGGGTGCTGCACACGTCACCGCTTACATTTGACGAGGTCGAAAACACATTCATGATAAGATAACCGAAGGCCAATGCTCCGACGGATATCATTGCTATCGCTGCATCGCCCTTTATCTGCGTATGCTGGCCGGTCTTAAGCAGCAATACCGCACAGAGCACCGTTACAGGCATGACTAAGAGCATATTATCGGACAGCTGCAGCACTGCAGCTATGGCCATTGCTCCGAAGGCCACGTGTGACAGTCCGTCTCCGATGAAGGAAAACCTTTTAAGCACCAGCGTTACTCCAAGCAGTGATGAGCACAGTGCGATCAGCACACCGACGATAAGCGCTTTCTGCACAAAGCCCCTTGACAGATACATCAGCAGCTTATCCATTCCGCTCACCTCCCCTGCCTAGAAAATATCTGCCTTCCTCGCTCTCAGCATATTCTTCACGGCTCCCGAAGAATATCCAGCTGCCTATATGCAATATATGACTTGCGTAACGGAAAGCCGCCTCAATATCATGAGTGATCTGTATCACCGTAAGTCCGTCTTTATTAAGCTTCCCTATCAGTTCATACATTTCCGTCGTCACTTTGGGATCAAGTCCCGCCACCGGCTCATCCAGCACCAGCAGCTTCTTCGTAGCGCAGAGCGCCCGTGCCAGCAGCGCTCTCTGCTGCTGCCCTCCCGACAGCTCACGGTAACAGCGCGTCGCAAGGGACGATAATCCCAGTTTTTCCATATTAACAAGAGCCTGCTGTTTTTCTTTTTTACCGTAGAATGGCCGTCTGCCCATATGGGCCTGACAGCCCGAAAGCACTATCTCATAAACCGATGCAGGGAAATCTCTCTGTACAAGGGTCTGCTGCGGAAGATAACCGATCTCGTTTGCCGATAGCCCTGTAAAACGGATCTCTCCGCTGCTTGCAGGGCGAAGTCCCAGCATAGCCTTCATCAGCGTGCTCTTACCCGCACCGTTTTCTCCGACTATGCAGAGATAGTCGCCTTCATTCACGACAAAGTTCAGATCTTTTATTATATTGTGCGAATCATACCCCAAAGAGAGATGTTCTACCCTGATCAGTTCCATAAATACTTCCTTTATTTCAGTGCTTCTTTTAATACTTCGAGGTTTTCTTCCATCAGTGAGAGATAACTCATCCCCGTATCAACATCCTTTGCAGTGACAGACTGAATGGAATTAATCTTAAGTATCTTTGCGTCCCTGGCTTCGGTATTATCTATTATGGTCTGCGCAATACGTCCATCACCGCTCTCGATCACCATCACATTATGCAATGACAGCTCGTCCACTTTCTGAGCCAGGAACATTATCGTCTCGAAACTCGCTTCCGTCTCTGCCGAACACCCCACAAAAGCGGCATAATAAGTAAGACCGTAATCATCAGTCATATAACGGAAAGGAAAACGGTCTCCGAACAGCAGTGTATGTGTACTTCCTGCCGCAACCGCTTCGGCATACTTCTGATCCAGTACATTCAGCCTTTCAATATAGCTCTCAGCATTTTTGCGATAGTCCTCCGCATATTCCGGATCTGCTTTTTCCATCGCTGCCTCAAGTATTCTGCAGGCTGCGGCAGCATTGCGCAGAGACAGCCAGATATGCTCATCATATTCCGGCCCTTCCTCTTCTTCTGCTTCCTCCTCTTCTTCCTCAGCCTGCATACCTTCTGTGACTTCTTCCTCTTTGACCATGTCACCGAGGGCCTCCATGAGATCTACCACGATCATATCTTTATTTGTTACTTCCTTAAGTGCATCCTTTACCCAGGAATCAGATTCCCCGCCTACATATACAAACACATCACAGTCAGATATGCGGAGCATATCCTCCGCAGTAGGCTGGAAACTGTGCAGATCCACACCGCTGTCCAGAAGCATGGTGAGTTCTGCGTGTTCCGCATTTTCCCCGAGGATATTTCTTACCCAGTCATATTCGGGAAAGATAGTAGTTACTATATTCAGTTTTCCGTTATTCTCAGCCATTACCTTATCGGCTCCGCATGCACAGAGAGCGGAAACCATTAACATAGCGATAAATATCAGTTTTATTTTTTTCAACATAATAAAAACACCTCCAAATAATCAAAGCTACCGTCTGCAGCAGGCAAACACCTTCCTGCTTTCGGCGCCAAACAATGAGTTACCGGAGGTTTATTCAGATATTGAGTCTTACCTTGTTTTCAATTAAAAATGCTGTGGGATAAACAGTACTGTATATTGAAACATGATGCAGTACGCGTAGAAATATGAATGTACAGACAGCGGCCACAAGTCCCGTACCGATCTGGTCAAGCTGCTTTTCACACAGCTGAATACATGCACAGATCGCACAGTCCTCATCATGACATTCGTGTCCTGCTTCAGCCACGATAAAGAATACGGAAAAAAACATGCAGAATAGCAGCACGCCCGCAGTTATCACATTCAATGTTTTTTTCCCGAAAATACGGCTCACTGTCGTCCTCTCAAAAGTGTTTTTAGTACAACAATCAAGGATGATAAAGCAGTGCCGCTGATTTGTCAAGAGACGTGAGCCCCGGTCTTTCCTCCATGCACAAGGAAGTCCGTCAGTTCTTCAGGCTTGTCAAATCCGTCAAAGCTCTCCATCGGCTTCGGCGGCTTACGGTTATTTTCAGCCAGATACCAGCGGGCCTGCATCGGCTTCATTCCTGCTTTAAGGGCCGCTTCCAGTTCGTGGCTGCCCCCGTCGCCTACATACATGCACTCTTCAGGCGCAACCTCAAGCGCCTTTACCGCCCGTTCATATATTTCCTGATCCGGCTTCATCACACACTGCTCATAAGAAAGCATTGCCACATCAAAATAAGGAAAAATACTGCTCTCTCTTATGGCCGGCACTTCTTCTTCAAAGCAGTTGCTGATCAGGGCTATCTTAAGTCCGAGTTTCTTTATTCCTTCAAGCATCGGAAGGATATCCTCGCGGAAGTCCTTAAAATGCTGCTTCTTGATCTTGCTTCTCTTTGTCACTATCATATCCGACAGTTCCTTAGTATATATGTCATTGGCTTTCAGTATCCTGTCGATGGTTTCTCTGAGAGTCAGCTTTCCCAGGGTCCTGTCATCATCCGTCGTATCCCATATCTCTCTGAACTTTGCCTCACTGATCCCCATATCTTTAGCGATATGCTCTCCGAAATACAACGTTCCTCTGTTCTGCGTCACCAGTGTCTCATACATATCAAAGATAACTGCTTTGATCATCCGATCCTCCTTTGTCATAAAGCTTACTGCCTTTAACAGATCCTTTATACCTTACCAAAAAAGGTATTGACAATTACAGTTTATATGGTAAAATAGCTAATGTTGCAGTGCGGGTGTAGTTCAATGGTAGAATGTCAGCCTTCCAAGCTGAATACGGGGGTCCGATTCCCCTCACCCGCTGCCTGAAAGCCTTGATTTTCAAGGCTTTTTTGTTTGAAAATTCTGTATCATTCCAACTTTCTGTTCCTCCCTATTATACGGAAAGCTTTTTCCTGGCGTCTTCCACCTCCTGTTTTCTTTCTTTCCTGTTCTTTTCCCTTTGCTCGCTGCTTTTAATACTCAGCCGTTCAACTGCCTGTTTACGCTTCAGTATCCTTTTTTCCATCGGCATATCTTTATCTCTTAAATGTATCGACTTATCTTCGATCTTTCGCCCGTACGTTTTTCCGTGTTCCGAAAACTCCTTCGATATCTTCAGTCTTGTCTGTCCGTCCTTCGTAAGCGGTCCTATCAGTGTATCATGAAAATACGTGTACCGGTCCGCAGCTGCCGTAAGACGCCTGTAAAACTCATTCGCCTCGCTGACTGAGGTTTTCCCCCCAAGTCTGCTGCCTTCTTCAAGTACCGCCCGGAAGTCGTCATATTCATCGCTGCTTATCCTGCCCTCCCGGGTTTTATCAAGGATCTCCAACTTTTTTTCACACAGTTTCGCAGTCTCCATCACCGATTCAAGTATGGCGGTCTCATCGGCCAGCCTGTTCTTCTCATCATAGAGTTTCCTGCCTGTATAGCCCTGTTTCAGATCAAGCCGCGTTCTGTGTTTTTCTATCCTGTCATTTAGCGCATTGTTTTTATTCTCACCACGTTCAAGTGCAAGTTCCTTCTCAAGCTCATTGGTCTCCCGCATCGTGAAAGACAAAAGATCACTGACCAGATCGACCCTGTACAGACTGTCTCCGGCAGCCGGTATCCTTGTTTTCTTCATATACTCGCGGCAGACTCTTATCATTGCCTTATGCTGTTCGATGATCTCATCCTTTGCGGCCTTTCCCGCCTTCATCTGCCTGAGCGTTTCGATCTCATGTTTTACCGCATTTAAGCGTTTATTGGGTGAATCAAGTATACGTTCTTCTATGCCGGTATTTTTTTCCGTAAGCTCCTGTCTTGTCTCATCATCCGGAAAACTCATCTCCAGCTGATTCTCGATGAACCAGTCCCTTACCATCTTGTGGATATTGTTACATCTCTTCCTCTGCGGACTCTCATCCCCATACAGCGACTTAAACACTTTGGAAAGCTGACTGTAACTCGTGATCCTGACCATGTTATGCTTTTCATCGGAAATATATACTCCGTCCGGCATCTGGCTTATCCCGCTGCCGCGGTACATCTCGCCGGTCTCCGCATCATAATAACCCTGGGCATGTTTTTTCCCGTCTCCGAGTACATTGATCTGCGATTCATCGACTTTCCAGATATCCATCAGATGATCTGTCGTCGTAAGGACTATCTTTTTTGCGCCCTTTACATGCTGAAGCGGAAGCAGGGCATCATAATGGTCCTGCGCCATGGTGCAGATCACTGTTGTATTAACGTTTTTAATCCCGCGCAGATCACAGACACCCAGGCGCAGATCCGTTATTGCGCCTGCCACGGGGTCATACAGTGTCAGATCATATTTCACACAGTCGGCAAAAGGCTTGCACTCCGGATGATCGGTCACATACTTCTGCACCCACTCATTTATCTTCTTTACCGACTCTCCCGCAGCTACAGCTCCGCGGCTGTGCCCGGAAAGTATTATATTTATATCTCTCGGCTCCTCACCGTTTTTAAATCTTTCGAAAAGCGGTTCAATGAACTCCTTTGCAAAATCCCTTGCATGGCTCCCGCTGCTCTCGATACTGTATTCTCCCAGATTAAAGAGTCCGCTTATCTTTCCCATATTGGGAGAAGCTCCCGCTATGGCATATCTTTTCTTTTTAACGCTCAGCTCATCATTGACCTTATACTCACGCTCAGTGCTGTGTATATAGTCAAAGTACAGCTCATTACCGTTTTTGTCCCTGCCTTTTTTAACTTTTTTTCCGTATCTTTTTTCGTATTCCTCCGGTCCGGCATTATCCTTTATCTCACCGTTCCGTCCTTTATGATACTTGATCACATCCTGCGCGCCGGAACCTGCGAATTCTATCTCAAGTACCTCATGTCCCTGCGCCTGATATTTGGAGCCTGTCGAATGATAGAGAGTCACGGTTCTTTCCTCAGCCGTACCGCTCCTCATCTCGTCTATCTCATCATATACGTCTGAACCGAATACTTCGCTTATGACATCTCTGTTGGATTTCTTTATATTGTTATGTTTCTGCCCGTCATTGGGAATAAAGCCCTGTTCCCTTTCCTTCTTTCTCTCATACTGGGAGGTTTCCGCCAGGATATACTTATCTGACTCGCGTGCTTTTTTATTCTGATATTCTGTATGATCCCGGAATTTATCCTGCTCGCGTACTATATCCGTGATCGAGGTTTTTATCCTCCGTCCTGCATCTGCGGAGTAACTGCCGAAATTGGCGTCATTCGGATACTCTGTTGCATATATGGCTTTGGCACGATAACGCTGCCATATTAGACCGTATGCTTTTTTCGCTTCCGGCGTCTCCGTGCTCTGCTCTATCATATAATTCATAAGCAGCTTTAACGTACTGAACCTGTCAGCAACAGTGTCTGTCACCGTGTTTTCCAGCTGCGATATGATCTGCTTTCCGTCGAGCCTGTCACGGCTCTGGTACTTTAAAGATTTTACAGCCTTATATATACTGCCAAACATCGGTATATCAGATACAAGCCAGCCATTCTTCAGGGCACGCGAAACCAGAGTGCATTCATTGTACTCATCTGTTCCTATACGGTTATCCGCTTCCAGTTCCACCAGTCTCGAATCTATGAGAGATATGCATCGCTGTTTTATTTCGGCCGTAACACCTTCGGTAAGTTCTCCCTTTTCCTGAAGCTCCGTATACTCATTTATATTTATGTTTAACGCTTCTAAAAGTTCAGGATCCATTTTTTACCTCAAAACATCTCCCTGCTCCACTTTCATTTATAGTTTTTTGCAAGTGCTTTAAGCTTCCATAAGTACTGTCTAGATCTTACCCATGGTTGCCTCTTTATGCTGCTGGCCCGCGTCAAAGGTTTTGCTGCGTTTTATCGGATGTTCCTCCTTTTTCTTTGGTTCCACCCCGCCTTCCTTTTTCTTTAAGCCCTCCAGCCCGCCTTCGACCAGTTTTCGCTCCCTGACGGTGGGCAGCTTGTTTGCTTCCATTATGTCGGACTGCCTGTTTATCTGCGACAGGAGGCTTTCTTTTTTTGTCACCAGTCCCCTCTGTGAGCTTCTGGCCTTCACGATCAGTTCTTTGCCACTGTATTCCGGCTCCTCCAGCGCGTCGGGCTTTCCCGTCATGCTTTTCATAAAATCCATATCTTCTTTCGCCATGGCGGCAAGCTTATCCGATATTCCCTTTCTCTCGCGCCCCTTTGGCAATACACCCTTGAACAGGGCACTGTTTTTTGTATAATATGCATCTGATGTCGTATTCAGCCTTTCCAGAGTCTTACTTATCTCTTCCGGTGAGTTTTCGACCGTAAGACCGATAACGTCCTTGAGGGCAGTTTTCATTTCGTTAAATTCATCTGATCTTGACCCATCATCCAGCCTCTCCAGCTTTTCCAGCTCAGCTCTGTATTCTTCCTGACGCATCAGCAGCTTTTTATTTATTTCACCAAGCTTTTCATAGGTATGCGCGGCATCATCATAACGGTCTTTGTCATACTCCGGCCTGAATCCTGCCAACTCACCAGCCTCCGCCTCGCCCAGAGCCACTGCCTTCTTCTTTTGTTCGTAAGCTGCTCTTGCCATCAGTTCGGACATTGTATACAGATTGGCACTGATTCCCTGCGTGCTGCGGAATAATCCGCCCTGCATCCTTTTTAAGAAGCTCAGCTTATCATAATCGGGATAATCGGTATCCGACTTATCTTTATTTTCGGGCTTTGTGCTCCATTCTTTTTTTCTGGCCTCTTCCTCTTTTATAAGATTTCCGGCAAAGCTGTCCTGCTCCTTCATATCCTTTGACAGTTTCAGGAAATGAGCCGCCTTTTCATCCGCGGACAGACCTGACAGATCCTTATCAAAGTCCTCCTTTATCCGGGCAAGATTATCTTTTGCCTTATTCCATGCAGCCTCGTCAATAAACGGCTTCAGATCCTGCAGGTTTGATTCATTTTTTTCAAAGGCATTTTCAATGAAGTGATAAGTTCCGGCAGCCACATGGACAGGCCAGCCCTTGGCTATTCCTTCGCGTATCTTTGCGGTTTTACCAAGGCTGTGCCCCAGTCCCCTGTCTCCGAATAAATCGTCATTCAGCCTGTTTCTGTTGGACTTTTCAAAAAAGCCTTCATATTTTTTTCTTTCATTTTCCGGAATGGAAATTATCTTTTTTGCGCTCTCGTCAAATCTGTCCAGCTGCTCCAGATACGCATTTTTAAGCTTTTCCTCATACTCCGGATCGGCAATACCGTTCTTTGCGTTTACGGCTGACTTCACAAATACCTGATGGGCATTGGTCAGGGAGTCAAACACTTCACTGAAGGGCGCGCTTTGGTTGAGTTCCTCCAGCTGCCTGATTGTCAGATTTCCCTTGCCGTCACCCGCTTCCGTGAAATTAGCCCAGATACCGTTGTTTGCGGCCACAAAAAATGAATCCGTTTCAGGTATATCCTGATCCTGCAGCAGCACATCCTGCGCAAAGGTCTGGATATTTCGGAGCACCGCTCTCTGCAGTGTACCTTCCGGTACTCCCTTACCACTGTTTAGCCTGTTTTCTATATCGTCATTGACTTTTTTGGCCAGATCAAATACTGCCTTATTCGAATCAAACACCTTACCGCCGGCGATATCCACGGCATCAGTGGGAAATACGGCAGCGCTGAAGGCATTCGTGAAAAGCTTTGGCACACTCTGTTTTGACATGGAGGAGGCATTGAGCACCGCTAAAGCGTCCTGCTCATAGCCTGCCTTTTTGTTCCCTATCCATCCCGCCAGTTTAGAGGCGGCCGCGTTGGTCAGAAACGATGAGGAACGTCCGTCCATCTGAACATTTTTCATTTCCGGAGCCGGATGGGGCAGCTGGTCTCCCATCCCCAGCTCTTTCATGTGCCCTGCCCGTTCCGTGGCCTTATTGCCCGCAAGCAGCTCTGCGGTCATATCATTCACAATCCCGCGCGCCTTCTGTTTTTCCTCTTCACTGACACTTCTGAATTTTTCGGAAGCGTTATAGCAGCTTTTATCAGCGCAGGCTGCGGCAGTAAGGCTGTAGAGATCCTTTTCGTCGCCGATGATGTCGTCTCTGCCGTCCAGCTCCGAGGCCACTTCCCCCATACGGTCCTGCAGACTTATAAGATACGCCGGAAGACCTATCCCGTTTTCGTCAAGTTTTCCCTTCAGCTCATTCAGTTTCCCGGGCGAGGTGCTTAAATCCTTAAGTTGCTTGCGTATCGCGTAAAACTCGGCTTTTTGGGGGTCTGCTGCATAGACAGGGTCGGGAGCGACGAATACCGGCTCTTTTAACGTCTGGAATACCGCAAGGGCCGGATACATATCATCGTAGGTAAAGCCGTTATCCATCAATACCTCTGTAAGCTTCCCGGCCTTTTCGGATGCGGCATTACCTCTGCTTTCCTTAAGGTTTTCTATGGTCTTGACCCGCATATACGGGTGATCCTCAAGCTTAAAATCCTTATTATCGATATAGCTGTCGGTATCCTTCAGCGCTCCGTATACTTTTACGGTGCTTTCCTTAAACTGCCTGTTGAATTCCGCTTCATATTCTTCGTCCTTGGGAATGCTCTCGTCTTCGGCCTCCCTGGCATGCTTTGATATAAGTCTCTGCTGCTCAAAGCCCGCCCTTATCTGCGCGAATACGGGATTTTTCTTCGCGTCCTCTTCATAACGGTCTATCTCGGCCAGACGCTGCTCTTCGTTCATGCCTTTGGTATCCGGCGCTTCGATATCCATAACAGGCTTTACGGAGGCATCGGACGGCTGACCATGGGTACTCCATTTTATCTCTGCATCATATCCGTCCAGAGTCGCTTCCAGACGGCAGTTTACTGTTTCCACAAAGGAATTCAGTATAGGCCTCTTTTCAGAGGAATACTCCGGGTTCTCCTTAAGGGTATCGGTACGTCTCTTCAGCTCTTCCAGATAAGGAATGAGCGGAGCCGTTACCTCTGTTGGAAAATAACTGATGTTCTGGGCTGTACCCGGGATGTTCTCCTTTATGGCAAGAGTTCCGTTGTTTACGGACGTTTCCATAAAAATATGCTCGGCCAGTTCCTGCATCGTCCACTTTGACGGGTCGTCGGGCGCTGCGCTGCGTCCCGGAAGCTGCTCGGGCTGCGGCAGATAAGCGCTGATACTTTCGGCATAAACTACGAGATTCGATGCAAGATCCGCTGATATTCTGATATTCTTAGGCATTTTTCCCTCTCCTTTAAAAAGATTTTCTTCCTTTTTGCTGCTTTAAGTTCGTCACCGGCTCTTTTACAGGCACATCGGTCTTAGGTACAAAGCTGTGCCTTTGTGCGTGGTTTTCCTTTTTATCCGGATTCTCCGCTTTTTCCTTTTCCATCAGCTGGTTGAGCTTTATACCTCTCCTCTGTCTTTCGGCTCCGTTTTTGACTATATTGTCCTTTAGGCTGTTCAGCTGGGTCGAGAGTTTTTCATTTCTGTCGATCATATCGCCGCCCATCGTGTTGTTCAGCTCTCCTGCTTTCCTGCGCCCCAGACCGCTTACTGCTTCAGCCAGCCCGGCTTTTTTCTTTATGTCGCTGCTGCGCAGTCTGCTGAAAAAGCCCTTGTCCTCCGCATAGTCATCAGCCGCGGTACTCATATCCTCCAGAGCCTGCTTTATCTGGGCGGGAGTATTGTCATCGGAGAGGTTCTTCACTGCCTCCAGTTTTTCGTGCAGCCGGTTGTATTTGTCCGATTTCCCTCCGAGTCCGTTTAATTCATTCAGCAATTCACCCGCAATGGCAACGGTATCGTGAAGCTGGGCTCTGTATTCCTGCAGGGCTATCATCTTCTCGTCCTGGCTTAAGTTGTGCACCATGAACTGCTCCCTGCTCTGAGACATATATTTCAGCTGCCTTCCGCCTTCACTGGCTTCTATGGCACCCAGTCCCTGATGCAGCAGTCTGTCGGCCTCGCTGCTCTTTTTCTCCTCTGTAGTATACAAAGCGTCGTCCAGCGTGTTTATGACAGCCTGTTTCTTCTGTTCATAAGCTGTGGTCGTCAGTTCCGAAAAAACAGTCATGACCGGACGGCCGTCTACCCTGGCATTCTTCCCGGCCGCATCTTCGATTGCAGCCAGCAGCCTGTCCGTATTTTCAATATATCCTAAAGGTACCATTCCGGGATCCGTTACGGCATCAAGCTGTCCGCGGATGAGTCCGGCATACAGCGCTTTGATCTTTTCACCCTTCCCGTCGGTAAACGCACCGTCCGGTCCGTCCGGTTTCATCAGATCCTTAATGAAGTTATCAAGCGCATCCTTTTCATACTGCGCGATACCTTCTCCGCCGGCTTTTATCTGCAGCATGCGGTGAGTCAGCCTGTCATTGTCTTCCAGCGCCAGCTTAAGCTGGCCTTCTTCAAAGTTTCTCCTTATATCATCGTTTATCACCCTGGTGCGCTGCGCCTTGTTTATCTTTTCCGCGTTCCTGTATATCGCAGGTTCCTTTGAAGCTCCTAAAGCCGTAGCCTGCCCGAAAGCCTCCAGCATCCTGCCCATGTCCTCCACTGCAGCCGGGGGATTATTGCGGATATGATCCATTACCTCCTCTGCACCGGCGAGTGACTGACGATAACTTTCCAGCCGTTCCTTATATTCGTTCCCGCCGTTTTTCCGCTCTTCTTCCTCCATATGCTTTATGGCGAACTTAAGATGCGCGGTAAATATGCCCATGTCCCTGATCTGTGTCAGATACGGCTCTGTCCAGCCAAGCTCACCGGCCTTCTTCATAAAGTCGTCCGCCTCGGCCTTTAAGCTGCTGTCCTCCGCATCCGCTGCCAGGAACTTTTTGTTAAGCTTTGCTCTGCGCTCTTCCATAAAAGCGTTTTCACGCTCTTTTGCCTCAAGTGTCTGTTCGGCGGTGGGGCTCTTAGCCGGGTTTAACTCGTAATATTGCTCATCGATCACCTCAGCCTGACGCTTTATCCCGTCCATGTACGTGTCAAGCATACCCATGGCCGATTCGGCTGCCGGGCTCTCCTTTTCATGAGTACGTATAAAGCTCATGACCGCATCGGCGACCTCCTTGCGGTCGGTCTCATTTTCGATTTTCCTGTTCCATACGGCATCCTTAAGCTTTAAGAAATCCTCCTCAAAAGCATCCAGACCGGCGTAGGATCTGTTGTTGCCGACATTTATCTGCGCAGAGAAGTTATCCGCATTCAGGTTCTGCTCCCTGTACTTCTTTATACCCGCCTCTATGCTTCCGACAGCTCCCATAAGCGCCATTTCGGAAGTGGTCCAGCCGTTTTCGAGGGCTTTCAGTTCTCCCTCCATATAGCCGATCTCACGCATTGCGTCACGGTTGTCCCCGGGATATAAACCGCTTACTTCACTTAAGCTGTTATCCATAAAATCCGTGTACTGGTCTGCATCCTTTACCGCAGAGAGCTTTTTAAAAGCCTCGATGGTCTTTTTGTGGGCTGCTTTTAACTCTGCTGCGTAAATGTTTTCCTTTTCAAGACTCCAGCCGCCCTTAGCCAGCTCCTGACGGTGATACTCGACTTTGAGCTCCCCGGTGGTCGCATGATTGTAATCCATGAACAGATCATAGATATCCTGCCTGTATCCGGCAGGCAGACCAGCCTGTGAGGGTGCCTTTCCCCTCATTCCCGCTATCGCCTGCTGCGTTGTAACAGTCTTGCTGGAATTAAGCTTGGGCATGCTCATGTTTGATCTTAATATTCTTGTCAGATAGGGGGAATCCACCATGGCTTTGAGGTAATTGCCGGCATCAGGATCCGCGCGGAAGGCCTGGTCAAGGTAGTATTCCTTTATCCTCTTATTGTCCGGATCATCCGGCAGAGCCGCGGACGCGTCCTCCCAGGCGTTCTTAAGCTCTCTTAAGCCTTCCTTTACCGTGTTTACGTCTGCCTCCGAAGTAAAGTATTTACGCAAAGCCTGGTCTTTTCTGCGGCCGTAGGGTTTCCCCGTGACATTGTGATAACCGGTCACAGCCCAGTTCTGTTCCCGCCTGAGATCCTCAGCATTATCGTTATATACCGCAAAGGCATTTTCAACCTTTGACATATGGTCGGTAACCTCAACCCATTCGTTTGCGCCGCGCACTCCCCGTACACCGGCTTCCTTTATCTGCGCGCCGCTTCTGGTATTGAGCAGAGGACCGGCGTTGTAATACTCCGTCTCGATCTGCAGGGCCAGACCCACGCTTTCATTGTCGGAAAGTATATACCTTCCCTCTTCGTCCTTACTGTTGTTATACACAGCAGGCCTGTCGCCCTCCTGCTTCAGTCCGTGCGTGGGCTGTTCATTTTCGCCTATACCCACTCCGGGGCGGTCCGCAAGCTCATCAAATTCCAGCTTATCGGCCCAGCTCCGGTGTCGGTTCATCTCTATCCGCCATTCCTCGCCCGCGACAGGATCCGCTATATACAGGGCAAGCAGGGCGCTTTCCTTCCTGCGGTTTCCCGCATCATGCCATGCTCTGTCAAGCTTCCCTTCTTTTCTCAGCTTTTCCAGATATGCTATGGCGCTTGCCTTTATATCTCCAAGTTTTCGATCAAACTGATCCGTGATCTCCGGACTCTGGTTTTTGATGGCATTGATACTCTGCACAAAGTCCGTATACTGACCCGAATCATTATGCCCGCCATAGGTGGCGTTCGGGCTTTCCAAATTGGCTGCGATACGGTTTAACATGGAGCGCTTTTCGGCTCTCGGATCCAGCTCTCCAAAACCCGGAGCTTCTATGACCGGCTCGTTTTGCAAAACC
>JAEEIK010000001.1 GCA_016281335.1 Lachnospiraceae bacterium
GAAGACAGGGCCAGGGAAGAGGCAAGACATATCATCGATGCCGCCCGCAAGGAAGGCCAGCGTGAGAGAGAGCAGATCGTATCCGGTGCCAAAGAGGATATCTCCAACATGATAGAGGAAGCTACCAGAAAGGTGGTATTCGGCGAAGGCGACAAGGATCCCTATGTGGATTTTGTAGAGGATGAGGAAAGGAGCGCAGCCAATGGCAAGTGAGCGCACGCGCAAAGCGTTCCTGTATGCGGCAAAGAGACCTGACGCCGCCCAGGAGAGGACCCTCATGGATTTCCTCACAAAGAAGCACGGTGAGATCGAGCTTGTTTTCGAAGAGGATGCTTCCATCGACGACGGCTTCAGACTGGTAGTGGGCGATGAGGTCTACGACAGGACGAAGGAAGGAAGATTCAGACATTTAAAGGGCCTGCTGAATCAGGCTCTTTCTGCCGACGATAACGGCAAGGATGTGATAAGCCTCTTTAAGGAAGCCATAGTCGGCTGGGACGGAGAGGTAAGCCCCGAGGAAGAAGGAAGGGTGCTGACCGTAGGTGACGGCATAGTCGTTATAGAAGGACTGGACCGGGCCGTATACGGAGAGATAGTCGTATTTGAATCGGGAGTAAAGGGGATGATCCAGGATATCCGCAGGGACAGCCTGGGTGTTATTCTTTTCGGCTCCGATACCGATGTGTGTGAAGGCAGCAGGGTGAGACGTACCCGAAAGACCGCCGGCATCCCCGTGGGAGAAGGTTATCTCGGACGTGTGGTAAATGCTCTCGGTGAGCCCATAGACGGCGGAGGCATGATCTTTGCCGACGATTACAGGGCAGTGGAATCCCCGGCGGCGGACATCATATCCCGTCAGGGAGTGGATACCCCCATGAGCACGGGCATCCTTTCCATTGATTCCATGTTCCCCATAGGAAGAGGCCAGCGTGAGCTGATAATCGGCGACCGCCAGACCGGCAAGACTTCCATAGCGGTGGACACAATCTTAAACCAGCGTGACAAAGACGTGATCTGCATCTATGTAGCCATAGGACAGAAGGCGGGCAGCGTGGCGCAGCTGGTGGAAACATTGAAGAAAAAGGGAGCGATGAGCTATACTGTGGTGGTGAGCGCTACGGCGGCGGAAACGGCTCCCATACAGTATATAGCGCCTTATGCGGCCACTTCCCTGGGTGAATACTTCATGTATCAGGGCAGGGACGTGCTGATCGTTTACGATGATCTGTCAAAGCATGCCATAGCATACCGCGCGCTGTCACTGTTGCTGGAGAGAAGCCCCGGACGTGAGGCTTATCCCGGCGACGTATTCTATCTGCATTCAAGACTCCTTGAACGTTCGGCGAGACTTAATGATGACATAGGCGGGGGCAGCATGACGGCCCTTCCGATAGTAGAGACCCAGGCGGGAGACGTCTCCGCTTACATACCCACCAACATCATCTCCATAACCGACGGACAGTTGTTCCTTGAGAGCGATATGTTCTTTGCGGGTCAGAGACCTGCCGTAAACGTGGGACTTTCGGTTTCCCGTGTGGGTGGCGCAGCCCAGACCAAGGCTATGAAGAAGGCGGCGGGTTCCATCAGGCTTGATCTTGCGCAGTATCGTGAGATGGAGATCTTCACCCAGTTCTCTTCGGACCTTGATGACAGCACGAGAAAGCAGCTCTCATACGGCCAGGGACTGATGCAGCTTTTAAGGCAGCCAAACGGTACGCCTTTTTCCACCCATGAACAGGTAATACTTCTCACTATGGCTACGGCCCGTGTGATGCAGGATTTACCGCCCACGGAAGTGGCGGAGTTTAGGAAGGGGCTGCTTTCATACTTTGAGAGCAGGGCGGCAGCGCTTATCGGAAAGATAGAGGAAGAAGGCACACTCAGCGATGAGGATAAGGAATTCATAATAAAGACAGCGGAAGAATACAGGGATCAGGTATATCATGCCTAATATCAAGACTTCCAAAAACCGAATAACCAGTGTAAAGAATACCAGGAAGATCACCAATGCGATGTATCTCATATCTTCTTCGAAGTTACGCAAGGCAAAGGAGGAACTGTCGCATACCAGGCCCTTCTTCGAACGTGCGGAGGTGGAGATAAAAAGGGTATTCCAGAGTACTTCCAACGTAAAAAGCCCTTATTTCTATCCCGAGGACGGAAAGAAAAAGAAGGCGGAAACCTACGGTTATCTTGTGATCACCGCCGATAAGGGACTGGCAGGAGCCTATAACCATAACGTGATCAAGAAGGCGGAGGAGCGGCTGAAGCTTCATCCGAACAGCAAACTCTATGTGGTGGGCGATGTGGGGATGAGGTATTTCAGGAAGCATCATTATCCGGTGGAGGAGAGCTTCTTTTATGCGGCGATGAAGCCAACCTTCCCGAGAGCCAGGGAAATAGCTTCGGTACTGCTGGAAGCTTACAATACCGGTGAAGTGGATGAGATACATATCATCTACAGTGATATGGAGAATGAGCTTTCCTCGGATGTGCGCAGGGTAAGATTACTGCCCTTTGAGAGAAAGGAATTCATCAGCGAAGAGGAAAAGGATCATGTAAGCGGCAAGGAATACCACTTTGAGCCTTCTCCCGAGGCAGTGCTGGAGCGTCTGATGCCTTCCTATGTGGCAGGATATATATACGGCGCACTGGTGGACAGCTTCTCGGCGGAACACAATGCCAGGATGAATGCCATGAGCAATGCCAACAATAATGCTCAGGAACTCCTGGACAAGCTTTATCTGGAATACAACCGCTTGAGGCAGGCCATAATCACCCAGGAGATAACCGAGGTGTGCGGCGGGGCCAGAGCGCAGAAGAAAAAGAGAAAGAAGAAAAAATACGATGAGTCTGCATAAAGGAAAGGTAGTTCAGGTTTCGGGTCCCGTTGTGGATGTCGAATTCAAAAAAGGTGAGATGCCCAGGCTTCGTGATGCGCTGACTATAGAGATAGACGGTGAGACACGGACCATGGAAGTGGCACAGCTCCTGGAGGATAATACAGCCAGGTGTATCGTGCTGGCCGGAAGCGAGGGCTTAAGCCGCAATATGGAAGTGACCAATACCGGCGGAAGCATAAAGGTGCCGGTAGGAAGCGCCACTATAGGCAGGATGTTCAACGTGCTTGGACAGCCCATAGACGGTGGGGAAGCTCCGGGTGAGGATACCCCTAAGTGGAGCATACACAGGCCTGCGCCGGCTTTTGACGAGCAGAGTGTTTCGGTAGAAATACTGGAGACCGGTATCAAGGTCATAGACCTTCTGGAGCCTTATGCAAGAGGCGGAAAGATAGGACTTTTCGGCGGCGCCGGTGTCGGCAAGACCGTGCTGATACAGGAGCTGATACACAACGTGGCTATGGAACACGGCGGATATTCCATCTTTACCGGAGTGGGAGAGCGAAGCCGTGAGGGTAACGATCTTTTCAACGAGATGAAGGAGAGCGGTACCATAGAGAAGACAGCCATGGTATTCGGGCAGATGAACGAATCACCGGGCGTGCGTATGAGAGTCGCGCTGACAGGACTTACTATGGCCGAGTATTTCAGGGATGAGGAAAACAGGGATGTTCTGCTCTTCATAGATAACATTTTCCGTTTCGTGCAGGCGGGCAGTGAGGTATCCACGCTTTTGGGACGTATGCCTTCCGCAGTAGGTTACCAGCCGACTCTGGCTTCCGAGATGGGCCAGCTGCAGGAGCGCATCACTACCACAAAGAGCGGATCCATTACTTCGGTACAGGCCGTATACGTGCCTGCTGATGACTATACGGATCCTGCGCCGGCAACTACTTTCACACATCTGGATGCGACTACTGCACTTTCGAGAAAGATATCCGAGCAGGGTATCTATCCTGCAGTAGATCCTTTAGCTTCTACCTCACGTATACTGGAAGCGGATATAGTCGGAGAAGAGCACTACAATACAGCCAGGGCCGTACAGGAATACCTGCAGAAGTATACGGAGCTGCAGGATATCATAGCGATACTGGGTATGGACGAGCTTTCCGATGAGGACAAACTGACAGTGGCAAGGGCCAGGAAACTGCAACGTTTCCTCTCACAGCCCATGTTCGTTGCGGAGAAGTTCACAGGCATCCCCGGAGCCTATGTGCCCCTGGAGGAGACGATAAAAGGTTTTAAGGAGATAATCGCCGGCGAGCATGACGATCTGCCGGAGGCTGCATTCTATAACGTGGGCACCATAGCGGATGCCATAAAGAAGGCGGAGAAACTTAAGTGAACAGGTTTAAGCTGGAAATACTTGAAGCGGACGGATATTTCTACCGCGGGGAATCGGAGAACCTGGTGGTACCGCTGGAAGACGGTGAGGCCGGAATACAGGCCATGCATGAAAACCAGGTCATGTCACTGGTTCCCGGGATATTGCATTTTACCGATGAGAACGGTGAGGTGAAGTATGCTTCCATCGGTCCGGGAATGGTACGGATAGAGGACGGGGATGTGCTGGTGCTGGTGGAGACCGCAGAGCGCCCGGAGGAGATAGACATCAACAGGGCAAGGCGGAACGAACAGAAGGCCAGGGAAGAACTGGAGCATGAAGAGAGCATGAGGCAGTACAAGCTGGCGGAGCTGGCGCTGGAGCGTGAGATAGCTCGTATCAAGCTCTGGAACAGGAGCAAAACCGGCATGGATCCGGAAGAGTAAAGTACGGTGCCGCCGTCTTTACAAAAGATTTACGATGGTGTATATTGTCACTATAATTTTCAGGAAAGGAAGAAAAGAAAATGGCAAAAGAAAAGGTAATACTGGCATATTCGGGCGGTCTTGATACCACCGCCATCATTCCCTGGCTGAAGGAGAACTTCGACTATGAAGTCATCTGCGTCTGTGTGGACTGCGGTCAGGCAGAGGAGCTGGACGGTCTCGAGGAAAGAGCTAAGTTCTGCGGAGCAGAGAAGCTTTACATACTTGATGTGACCGATGAATTTGCCGATGAATACATAGTTCCCTGTGTACAGGCTCATGCCGTATATGAGAATAAGTATCTTTTGGGTACATCAATGGCAAGACCGCTGATCGCAAAGAAGCTGGTGGAGATAGCACGTAAGGAAGGTGCTGCGGCAATCTGCCACGGCGCTACGGGTAAGGGCAATGACCAGATCAGATTCGAGCTGGGCATCAAGGCTCTGGCTCCGGATCTTAAGATCATAGCTGCATGGAGAAACGACAAGTGGACAATGGATTCACGTGAATCAGAGATAGCATATTGCAAGGCTCACGGCATTGACCTTCCTTTCTCGGCAGATTCAAGCTATTCAAGAGATCGTAACCTTTGGCACATATCCCATGAGGGCCTTGAACTTGAGGATCCCGCTAATGAGCCCAACTTTGATCACCTGCTGGTACTCGGCGTGACACCCCAGAAGGCTCCGGAAGAAGGCGAGTATGTTACCATAGCTTTCGAAAAGGGGGTTCCCGTTTCAGTTAACGGCGAGAAGATGAAGGTATCCGATGTTATCCGTAAGCTTAACGAGCTCGGCGGAAAGCATGGTATCGGCATAGTGGATATCGTTGAGAACAGGGTTGTCGGCATGAAGAGCCGCGGCGTATACGAGACACCGGGCGGAACCATACTTTATGAGGCACACCAGCAGTTAGAGGAACTCATACTTGACCGTGAGACCACCAAGACCAAACTTGACATGGGCAATCTCTTTGCGCAGATCGTATACGAAGGAAAGTGGTTCACACCTCTCAGGGAGGCAGTACAGGCCTTTATTGAGAGCACACAGAAGTATGTTACCGGCGAGGTTAAGTTCAAGCTTTACAAGGGCAATATCATCAAGGCAGGCGAGACCTCTCCTTACTCACTTTACAATGAGTCAATAGCATCATTTACTACCGGCGAACTCTACAACCACAAGGATGCTGAGGGCTTTATCAATCTCTTCGGCCTTGCAAGCAAGGTAAGAGGAATGAAGCACAAGGAACTGGAAGGTAAATAAAATGTGATATTTCCCCCGCGTTAAAACGCGGGGGTATTGTATTTTATGGATGTTATAACGACTATTATAATCTATCTTGCCGCAATGAACCTTGCGGGTTTTGCATCGATGGGAATAGATAAGTGGCGGGCAGTTCATCATGCCTGGCGTATACCGGAGCATACCCTCTTTTTCATTGCGATACTGGGAGGGAGTTTCGGCTCGCTTTTTGGCATGCATCTTTTCAGACACAAGACTAAGCACAAGATATTCCTCTTCGGTCTGCCTCTGATCTTTGCGGTGCATGTGATAATAGCAGCTTATCTGATCGGTTCGGAGCAGGTTGTGATAATGTAGAGGTTTTATTATGAACATAATCGTTATCGGCTGCGGTAAGGTCGGAGTTGATCTGGCCAAGCAGCTGGCAGTTGAAAAACATGATGTTACCGTTATAGACACCAATGCGGACAAGGTCGACAGGACCGTGTCCCAGTTTGACGTGCAGGGAATATGCGGAAACGGCACATCCTACAGGCTGCAGCTGGAAGCGGGAGCCGGAGCCTGTGATCTGCTGGTAGCGGTAACGGGTACGGACGAGGTCAACCTCCTGTGCTGTCTGATGGCCAGGCGCGCGGGCTGCAAACATGCCATAGCCCGCATACAGAATCCGATCTACAATGAAGAGGCCAGGTATCTGACCGACGAGCTGGGACTTACCATGACCATAAATCCGGAGCTGGCCTGCGCGGAGCATATAGCCAAGCTCATAGAGTCACCCGGTGTGCTTGATATCACGACCTTTGCAAAAGGACGCATAGACCTTATCAAGCTGCCCATACCCGGGGATTCACCTGTGGACGGGATGAAGGTCTATGAATTCGCAACCAAGATAAATGCCCAGACGCTGGTCACCGCGATCGAACGTGACAGGGAAGTGATAATCCCCAACGGTTCCACGGAGTTAAAGGCCGGCGATGATATGTATGTCATAACCAGACCCCAGGAGATATTCCGGCTGATACCGAAGCTTGGCATAAAGACCAGGACCATAAAGAGCGTGCTGATAGCAGGCGGCGGCAATACTTCGTATTATCTTGCGAAGAAGCTGGAAGACCTGCCGATAAACGTTAAGATAATCGAGTCAGACAGGAGCAGATGCGAGTTTTTGAGCGAAGCCCTGCCTTCCGCGCTTATAATAAACGGAAATGTAGTGGACCGTCAGGTGTTGATGGAAGAGGGCATAACCGACAGCGATGCAGTGGTATCCCTGACTAATCTGGATGAAGAGAACCTGGTGCTCTCGGCCTTTGCCTCAAAGGTGGGCAGAGGTACCACGATCACAAGGCTAAATACCATCTCCTTCGATGAAGTGCTGCGGGATCTGCCCCTTGGCGCCGTGGTCAGTCCCAAGGTGATAACCACCAAATCCATTTTGCAGTATGTCCGTGCGCTGCAGAACACCCACGGAAATAATATAGAGACGCTTTACCGCATTCTGAATGACAGGGTAGAGGTGCTGGAGTTCAGGGTTAACAAGGAAACCAGGGCGGCCAACAAAGCGCTCATGGATATGAAGCTAAAGAAGAATCTGCTGGTCTGCGCCATAGTACGGGGAGGAAAGCTGATCACTCCCGGTGGTAAGGATGAGATCAGGATGTGGGACAGGGTGGTAATAGTCACCACCCATAAGGGTCTCAAAGACATCAACGATATACTCGCATGAGGTGATGAATGAATTACGGAATGATCATATATCTTCTCGGAAGGATAATGGAGATCGTCGGCCTCATGATGGGCTTTCCTTTAGCGGTAGCCATATATTACCGCGAACCTGTCGGCATATGGTTTCTGATCTGCGGTCTTCCCATCAGCGTTGCAGGTGTGCTGATCAGCCGTCTGTACCATCCGAAGAAACAGGATTTTTATGCAAGGGAGGGCTTTATCGTAACGGCTCTTTCATGGATACTCTTATCCGTAATGGGAGCCCTGCCTTTCTTTTTTTCGGGTGAGATACCCTCATATACCGACGCGCTTTTTGAGTGTATCTCCGGATTTACGACTACCGGAGCGTCCATAATACCTGCGGTAGAGGAACTGAGTCACTGCATCAATTTCTGGCGCTGCTTTATACAGCTTATAGGAGGCATGGGAGTGCTGGTATTCATGCTGGCTCTGATCCCCTCCACCGGTGGCCAGGACATCTACCTGATGAGAGCCGAGAGCCCCGGTCCCAGTGTGGGCAAGCTGGCGCCCAAGGTACGTCAGACAGCTTACTATCTGTATGCCATTTATTTCGCGCTGACAGGAGCAGAGATCATCTGTCTTAAGCTGGCAGGAGCGCCGCTCTTCGACAGCATGTGTACGGCCTTTACCACCACATCCACAGGAGGCTTCGGGGTAAGAAATGCTTCCCTGGCTGCGTATTCGCCCTCCGTTCAGTATGTAGTGGCAACCTTCTTATTTTTCAGCGGCCTTAACTATAACTTTTTTTTCCTGATCTATACGAAGCATATCAAAGAGGCTTTCAAGGAAGAAGAGATACGTTTTTACAGCGGGATATTCTTCCTGTCTGTCGCAGCGATCACGCTGAACCTGATCCTCAAACAGCATTATGCCCCCGAGGAAGCCTTCAGGCACGGCTTCTTCCAGGTGGGCTCCATCATGACCACTGCCGGCTTTTCGTCGATAGATTTTGACAGCTGGCCCTCATTTGCAAGAGAGATACTGATACTGCTGATGCTGGTGGGCGGCTGCGCAGGCTCCACCTGCGGCGGCATCAAAGTGAGCCGTATACTCATCTACTTTAAGACAGTAAAAAAAGAGCTGTCACAGCTCTGTCATCCCAGGAGCGTGAAGGTGATCATGTTCGACGGTAAGGCCCTGCCTCACGGTGTCCTTCGTTCCGCCAACATCTTCCTTATCACCTACGGTTCCATATTCGTGGCATCACTTCTCCTCGTGAGCCTCGACAACCACGACTTTACGACCAACTTTACAGCCGTGGCCTCGGCCCTCGGCAACATCGGACCCGGCTTTTCTCTCGTCGGACCGACACAGAACTTTGCCTTTTTCTCTGCTCCGGTCAAATACGTCTTAATGTTCGACATGCTGGCGGGACGTCTCGAACTCTTCCCGCTCCTCGTAATGCTCAATCCCAGCACCTGGCGAAAACGCTGACTTACAATTCCACGGGGGCGTCCCCCGTGGTTTTTAATCTTCCCATAAACACTGCAAAGATCGTTCCGCGCAGGACCCGCTTCCGCTTGGGTTCGGGCTCGCAGCGGTGCTAAATTCGCAGTGCGTCCCCTGGACTCCTGCTCATTAAGCACCGGCGGCCTCACACAGTCCTGCGCCGGAATCGATCATTTGCAGTGTTTTATCCGCAAAACGTGGAACGCCACGGGGCGTTCCCTGACTATACCTGGATGACAGAACACAGCAAGATATCAGGCACTGCGATTGAGGGCAACACTTAGCGAAAACGAGCAGCATATCCCTGACGCAGCAACTTCCCGGAGGGAACGAAAGCGAGTCAGGGATAGTTCTGCTGCGAAGTTTGAGCTTAGTGGGTGCCCGGCCTAGCAAGTGCCTGATATCTTGCTGCGTTCTGTTGTAAAGGGAATGATGATGGATGCCCCGTGGAGTTGCGCGTTTATGGAAAGATAAAAGCCACGGGGAATGCCCCGTGGCTCGTAGAACGATATTTGCAGTGTGTCAGGCGAGTTCTGCGATGACTTCGATCTCGCAGAGGACGTTCTTGGGAAGGGCTTTTACGGCCACGCAGCTGCGGGCGGGCTTGGAAGTGAAGTATTCGGCATAGACGCCGTTGAAGGCGGCGAAGTCGCCCATATCGGCGAGGAAGCA
>JAEEIK010000055.1 GCA_016281335.1 Lachnospiraceae bacterium
TGATAAGGTTAACCGCATGGTCAACATCTGGAACCAGTATCAGTGCATGGTTACCTTCAACCTTTCACGTTCCGCTTCCTACTTCGAGTCCGGTATCGGCCGTGGTATGGGCTTTAGAGATTCCAACCAGGATGTGCTCGGTTTCGTTCATCAGATTCCCGACAGAGCTAAGGAGCGTATCATAGACATCGCCTCCACCCAGTTCCCTGACGGCGGCTGCTATCATCAGTACCAGCCTCTTACCAAGAAGGGCAACGCTGACATCGGCGGTGATTTCTCGGATGATCCCCTCTGGCTCATCCTTTCGGTTTCCGCATACATCAAGGAGACCGGTGACTGGTCCATACTTGACGAGATGGTTCCTTACGACAATGATATGTCCGTTGCACAGACCATGCTTGAGCATTTGAAGGTTTCCTTCTATCATATCGTTAATAACTTAGGTCCTCACGGTCTGCCTCTTGCAATGCGTGCAGACTGGAACGACTGCATCAACTTATCCTGCTTCTCGGATACTCCGGGTGAATCTTTCCAGACTTACACCAATCCGAAGTTTGCAGCTGAAGGCGGCTACTCCAAGACAGCTGAGTCTGTAATGGTTGCAGCGCTCTTCACCTACACGGGTCCCAACTATGTAGCAATCCTCAAGCATCTGGGCAAGGATGATGAGGCCGCTGCAGCTCAGGCCGAGATCGACAAGATGAAGAAGAACATGATGGAATCCGCATGGGACGGCGACTGGTGGCTGCGTGCTTATGATGCCAACGGTGAGAAGATGGGCTCCAAAGAATGTGAGGAAGGCCAGATCTTCATCGAGCCCCAGGGCTTCGCTATCATGTCTGAGGTAGGCAAGGATCAGGGCGCTGAGCTCAAGGCATTAAAGGCTATCGATGAGAGGCTTAACACTCAGTACGGTCTCGTGCTCAACAATCCTGCATTCTCCAAGTACTACATACAGTACGGCGAGATCTCCACATATCCCGGCGGATACAAGGAGAACGCAGGTATCTTCACACACAACAACGCATGGATCATCTGCGCTGCTGCTTATGCCGGTCAGGGCGATCTTGCATTCAAGTATTATTCCGAGATAGCTCCTGCTTTCACCGAGGAGACTTCCGACATTCACAAGACCGAGCCTTACGTATACGGCCAGATGATCGGCGGTAAGGATGCAGGTTCCGATATAGGCCGCACCGGCAAGAACTTCGGTCAGGGCAAGAACTCCTGGCTCACCGGTACTGCTGCATGGAACATGGTAGCCATCTCCCAGTACATCCTGGGCGTACAGGCTGACTTTGACGGCCTGCGCATCGATCCTTCGATACCTTCCGCATGGGACGGCCTCAAAGCTACAAGACAGTTCAGAAATGCGACCTATGAGATAAAGGTTTCCAACCCTTCACATGTATGCAAGGGTGTAAAGAGCGTGACCGTAGACGGCAATGCCATAGACGGAAACCTGATCCCCGCATTCAGTGACGGCAAGACACATAACGTTGAAGTTGTAATGGGCTGATAATAAAACACCTCATCCGTCGCCTGCGGCGACACCTTCTCCTCAAGGAGAAGGCTTAAACAAGAAGCTCCCCTTGACGGGGAGCTCTTTGTTTGCCTTGTTTCCTGCAGCAGTAAGCTGCAAGTTTATTTATTTTACACTTCCTATTATCAGGTTATAGATCACTTTGCTGGTATCATCATTATAGTGCAGACCGTCGATCATGGTGTAGCCGGTGGTGGCAAGCACATCGTGAGTATTCACGTATTTGACGCCGATAAGGGACGCAGCCATCGTTGCATTAAAAGCGATCACCTTATCTTCTGTGGTATAGGGATTCTCCCAGACGGGATTGACAGATACGAAGTAGGTCTTTGCGCCCCTCTGCGCCCATTCCGCTGCTTTGGCATTTATCGCTGCAGCGTAGGAGGACGCATGATTGGTATCGTTGACACCGAGGCATATCACGACCTTGGTTCCCTTCCCTACTATCGCGTCCGCGGAAGGAAATGCTGTAGCCATCATCCAGTCATATCCTTTTCCGTTCTCGCAGATCCAGCCTGCTCCGCCGCCGCCCGTTGCGGCCTGCATCATCACGCAGCGCGAATCTCCGATCATCAGTACTCCTGCTGCCTTGGCCGGCGTAACAGGCGGTATGGTGGGTACGGCTGTCGGTGCTGCAGTGGCTACTGCCGCAGGTATCTCCGGAAGCGGCAGCTCTGCCACAGCATCTGCCGGAACTTCGGGCAGAGGTGCCGGAGTCGGCGTGGCTGTAGGCGCCTCTGCACTCAGATAAGCATCGCTGACAAAAGCCTCTTCGTCTTCAAAACTTATCCTGTACCAGCCGTCCTTATCGCGGCCGTTGACTTCCACTTCATCTCCCGGCGGAAGTATGCCCAGTACATCATAGTCTTTTGAAGGGCCCTTGCGAACCTTCAGACTGTCTGTCGTGTACATGGTCTTTGCCGGATCGATCTCGCTTACCTCAAAACCGGCTTCTTCGGGTTCCGGCACCACAGTCGGCGTCGGAGTCGGTGCTTCCGTTGGCGAAGGAGCAGGCGTTGCAGTCGGAGCCGCCGTGGGCGCAGCTTCTTCCGCCGCACTCTGCACTGCCTCCTGCATTTCTGCCGGCTGTGTATCCTCTGCTGCTGCGGAGCCACAGGCGCTCATAAGCATAACGCCCAGTATGATCAACGATATTTTCACAACTGTCCTTTTCATTTTTTTTCCTTTTTTCCAAGTTCTCTGATAACAAGAGGCTTAATGGCCAATGCCACAAGGACGGAATACAGCTTATATATAACGCAGGCTATAGCCATGCTTATAAATGCCGCAATAAACATCGAGCCCAGATAGCCGGCATTTTCAAAACGTTCGACAAGATTGCAGAAAAGTATGGTATGCAGCAGATACTGGAACAGGCTGGACGCCCCGAGCAGCCGCAGTACCGGCGGCTTCCATTCTTTTATGAAGCTTGCCGCAAAAATGACAAACACGGGAAA
>JAEEIK010000056.1 GCA_016281335.1 Lachnospiraceae bacterium
CTGTGGGCTGCCTTAAATATCAGAGTTATCATCACAACGGATGTAGCTGCCGATACCCACAGTAAGCCTTTATTCTTATTTTCAACCGCCGTTTTTTTCAAGCTTATTCTCCGTTATACCAACGTTCTGAATCTCTCGTTTCCTGCCAACTCTGAGCCTTGAGCATACTATAATGATTGCGATTATCAAAACACCGGCGAAACTGATGATCGCACCGGTTTTTATATATATACTATCATAATACAGCTTTATTTCATGTCTGCCTTCAGCTAATCTGCATCCCAAAAAGGCTCCGTTCAGTACAGATATGGTTTCTGTCTTATTACCGTCTACTTCTATATGCCAGCTTTCATCATACGGAATACTGGTATACAGGATATTCTTTCCGCTTCTTACATCAACGCTTCCGGTAATGCTGTCATCTCTTATCTCAGAAATCTTTAAACCTCCCGGACTCAGTTCATCATATGCTGCCTTTATGCCCTCATTCATAAATCTTGCAAAATATGCTTCTTCAAATCCTGCTTCATCCATTTCATCCTGATTCAGCATTATATATACGGAGCTGACCGCATTATTCTTTCCCAGCAGCAGGATCGCCGGCATGTACAGCGTGGAATGCTGTACCAGACCGAGCGTGTCTCTTTCCCTGTCAGAAAAGGTTACCGGTGCTCCCTGACGTATCCCTGAATCTTCAGTAGCCAGATATGAATAGTAATCCCCCTCTTTTTCGGCATCTATTGATAATATTACCAGACCTGTTCCTGCTTCCTTTCTCTTTATAACATATTTTCCATCCCTCTTTTCTATCTCCGCATTTTCAAGATCCGCATACAATTCCCCGTCATATTTGTCCCAGATGGTATTCTGATGTCCAAGCATTGCGTCTATAAGACGCTGCTGGTTTTCAAATGCGTCATTAACGGTCTGATAATCACAGATATCCTCAGATACCATAAATGCCAGCGGAAGTGCATATTCATTTTCCGTAACATCGACATTCTCACAATTTTCCGATCTGATATCCGGATCAGCGCTCACTCTGTATTTTTGTGAGAAGATCATCTCGGTAAAGGGACTTCCGCCTTTTTCGGCTACTACCCTTTTGGCTGTCGCGTAGCCAAGATCATGAAGCAGCTTTCCGGTATCTTTGTTCTCCATTGAGCTGAAATATCCCAGACCATGGAAACCAAAGTACATAGCATCATTTGTCCACATGCCGTCTCTGAAGTTCACCCTGTAAAAAGGAGTGGTTTCGGCATTCTCCATTTCCGATATCCTGTCCAATGCTGCTTCCCCGTGCCTGTTCCACAGATCATAGCTTTCTTTCCATCTGATAAGACCTATTGAATCAGGTGTTATACTGTAAAAACCGTTTGCAAAAACCTCCAGACACAGTATGACACCGATGATAACATATCGAAGTTTTACGGCTTTCCATATACCCAGAAAGTACAAGGCCATAAACATCAATACAGCCAATGAAATAACAATATCCGAGCCATCAGCCGTGTTTTGAAAAATAAAATGCTGTAACAAAGTGAGCAATACTTCTATGCCGCCGACTATCACAAACGGCAATATTATCCCTTTCTTTTGCATATCCTCTGTCCATTTTGCAGCTATGACTATCAGATAAAAGCAAAACAGAAATGCGAATCTGAAGTAATAACCGTCCGGTTCATCAAAACCATGCATCAAAAGATATGCCGGCTTAAACAGCATACAGATCAGCAGAAATATAAGCGGGATACCCGCCGTTATTTTTTTACGCAATTCAATTCTTTTATCGCAGAAATAAGCTGTTGCAAACACAAAAGCCGGCAAACCGCAATATATGGACGGTTCCATTACATTGATAGTAACTTTCCTTAAGGGGTACAGATCAGCAAATAACTTCCATATGAGTCCGCTGAGATTAGTTGTCTGACCTGAATCACCGCTTTTTCCTGCCAGAATGGCTGCCGCGGTAGGTATTGTAACAACTGCGCTGAGAATAACAGCTATTGCTACTGCTGCTATATATAAGACTGTCAGCTTCTTTTTTGAATAGGAATATTTTCCGCTTAAAAGCATTACCGCAAAACATACAAACGAGAAAATACCTATCATATATCCGCCATAATATGCCGTCAGAAAACTAAAGGCATAAGCCAGGGCAAGCCCCACAGCCTTGCCTGTTCTGAAAAACCTCACCATCATCAGCATTACAAGCGGCAAAAGATAAAGGTAATCGATAAAGAGGATCCCGTAATGATAGTTAAAGCTATATGAACATAGCGCATATGAAACTGAAAACAGGACTGTAGCGCTGTTACATATCTTTAGAGAATATTTCAGAAAAAGATGCATGCAGAATGCAGCCGCGCATACCTTCATAAGATAAAGCACATAAGCTGCAGTATCTGCGTCCTTAATAATGACAAAAACTATATTAAACGGTGATAATCCGTAAAAAGCATAATGTTCCCATGTGGGTGCTCCCAGCCCAAGATCAAAGGAATAGAATAATCCGTTTCCTGAAAAGAGCTTTCTCCAGAACATGACTATATAATTCATGAACTGCCCTAAATAATCCCCATCCAGAAAAATATGGGTATCGCCGGGAAAGATATGGGCCGCTTTATATACAAGAGTCAGGACAATTCCCGCAACAAGCGGAGACAGCCATAATAAGCTTTTCTCTCTCTTATCTTCCATTATCTTTCTTTTCCCACTTATCCTCATCAAAAAGATCACCGTCTACAGCATACCAGTATCCGTCATCAAGATCATAAGCATACTCTCCGTGATCTCCTGCACTGAGATGATCCGAAGTTGTTATCAGCTGTTTTTCTTCCTTCTGTCCGTCATCCAGTGTCTTTCCGGTAAACGGATTAACAGCTTCATCAATGATACCTTTTACCGATATCGATATGGTATCCGCATTCGTCATAAATTCATTTGAAATCTCGAAACCATGACAGCCAAAATCCTTAACCATCAGCAGCGGGTTGAATTCTTCACGGTCTCCGCCATCCTCTAACAGCATATCATCAAACTGTTCGAGACACCAGCCGTGATCTGCCACCAATATGATCCTGGTATTATCATACAGACCATTAGCTTTTAACCATTCAAACCATTTACCGAGCCATATAAAAGAAGCCACATTAACCTGAAAATGTCTGACCTGCTCTTCCGTCTCCAGTTTCATGCTTATCCCGTCTGCTGTCATCGCATCATCATATTGTGCTCTGGCATCCTCTATGATCGTAGTATAATCATCCCTTGATAATGATGCCGGAGAGTGAGGCAGAAGATTGTGAAGGATAAAGAAATTATTTCCCTCCTCTTCCGTTCTGAAGAAATCCGGCATTCTCCTCAGTTCCTCCATTGCATCATTATATGCAAGATAATAATTCGAATTGTCCTGTACGGAAATAAACTTACCGTCATTATAAAGCAATTCCCCGAATATCCTCGGCATCAGTTCATAACTCACATAAAGAAAGAGATTTTTTTCTTTATCCGGCTTTTTCTCTCTTGTGTTATTACCTGAAAACATAAGGAAGAGCTGATATGCCGATATCTCGGGATAGTCATTATATACACTGAGATCATGTGTCTCTTTCAGTCCCGTATATGGCGGGTCGATAACGGAAGCCGTATATCCGGCATCGGCAAACAGTTTTCCCGCCACTAGCATGGACTCATTTATCTTATCCTCCAGCGTCTCATCCGTTCTGGAATTGATCTTATCCGGTGTATATTCGTATCCTCCATACAATGCAGGCGCCCCGAAAATGGTATAACCTCCATAGGAAACGGTATTCGGATACCAGGTGAAACCGTCAAACTGTGCTTTCAGTTCCGGCCTTTCTTCAAAAATAAACGGAACATACCTGCCAATAGCACGGTCAAGCATGATCACGGCAACATTTTTCCCGTTTTTGCTGAGCGGAAGGAACTCCTTCCCATCAGTGGTGGTTCCCCAGGAGTTTTCCAGCCCCGCCCTTATTTCCCTGTGTATACCGATAGAAAGGTAGCTGCAGACAAAGATCAGAGCAACGGCTAATACAAGCGCTATCCTCGTTATATATTTTTTGTAAAACCGGTAAGTAAGACCGACTATGAGCCCGATGAAAAGGACTGCTGCCATATTCAGTCCGAAGTATTTGAGATCATAGTTTATATTCTCATCAAACAGCATCATCGCATCTATCCGCCTGTTTCCTCCGAATATGAAGAAGGCGGCAAAAAAGCTCATAACCGCGCCGCTGACGATCGCCCCTGTTTTTCCGGCCTCTTTGCCTGCTGCCGCTATCACCACGGGAAGCCATATCAGAAATAGTCCGGCGTAGGCTTCCGCATTATCCCTGACATAAACAAAGGGAGAAAGATAATCAAATACATTCACAAACTCCATCGGCGATGCTTCCAGCACCTTCAGAGGGATATAGATCCCCGCAAGTATCGCCAGCGGAATAAGCATAATAAGGCCGCTTTTGATGTATTCTTTCAAAGAATGCTCCGGCTCAGGCTCCTCTTTCTTTGAGATCGGTACCGGCAGAGCAAGTAGCGGAAGAAGTCCCAATAAAAATCTGTCGTATCTTTCGGTAAACAGATTCACCAATATCTTTCCGGATAAAACATACCAGATGAAATAAACGGCTACTGCCAGCTTCAATATGATAACAGCGGCTTTTCTCCTGTTTTTGCAGTTTTTTATCAGCACATTCTTGATCAATGAGAAAACATTGTTGAGAGTCCAATAAAGAACAAGGCCGCTGGGACAGTTATATAAGAGTAGCAGAAATACAACGGCCGGAAGTAAAGCAGATATCTTCTCGCTTCTGCTTCCTCCTTTGGTATATACTGCCGTTGATATCAGATTTATACCTGTCATCAATATGGGAAGGATATTGATCCTTAAGCTTCCTGCAGAAAGAAGTCCGTCGGGACTGCCGAGAAAACCGTCTTTCATTATCTCTGCTCCCGACAGGAAACGGTATGCAGCTATAAAAAAGGGTATCTGCAAAAGCAACGGAAGCAGTGTTACGATATCCGAAAGGGGTGAATAAGCGTTGATCCTGTAATAAGCCGACATTATCATTGTCTTCTCATCACCCTTAAAGCACTTCTTAATGTGATCCGACATGTCTTTCAGCTGCTCTTTTTTTTCTTTTGTTCTGCTGCTGATCTTATCAGCCCTGGCAAAAAGCGGCAGCGTAACTATCCCGACAAAAAGACTCAAACCCGCTATTGAAGCATAAATGTTGTCCGTAAAATGATATATGATGAAGAAAACTATCTCCATCACATATTCGATCGGCAGTATAATAATGTTATATATGTCAGTCAGCATCTCCCCCCCAATACCCGTTCAGATATTCGGCTCTGTTGCTAATCCATTCTTCCAGATACTCTGCAGCTTCCTGCTGGGTAGTGCATTGCTTTGATCTTTCGGTAAGTTCGTCGATGATACGGTCGTCCAGGATATTGTCCCACTTCTCATAATTCCTGTTAAACTCATCGGCATATTTCGCCGTATCCTCTTCTATCATCTCGCAGGTTTTCGTGAACAGTTCGCTGTCATATATACGGTTCCATCTGTCCTTTACCATTTCTCTGAACCACTCCGCGTTCATCAGCACATTCAGCCAGGGATTTACCGCATAGAACCTGTTATTGTCATCATATATCATGTTGGCGGCATAAAGGCCTTCCGGATCGCAGGTATTGCCCATTGCCGAATCATAGTCCCAGGGGGCTTCGAATCTGAGACGTCTGTCCCCGTACTCGCCGAAATCCACATCCATATAGAAGCTGGACCAGTACAGATCCTGATCACAGGTCATCTCGCTTAGGATATACATATCTATGAGTGACTCAAGATCCACCACACGGGACACCGCATCTTTAAGTTCCAGTTCCGGAGCTCTTACTACTTCCGTATAATCTTCGTTAAAACGGTAAGATCTCTTCTGGTACGCCGCGGCATACATAATATAATACACCTTATCGAGGTAGTTCGCGATAAACTCCCTCTGTTCCTCGGAATAGGTATCGCTCTTTATGCTGATGCCTATGTCTTTTCTGTAGCTTTCTCCGGCTTTTCTTAAGGGAGTAACCCTCTCCCCGCTTCCGCCCTTTCCGTCAAAGGGGATCAGAGCTGCATTATCGGCATACTTAAGATTGATCCTGTCGTCAAGTTCTTCGTAAACATAGTAGCCGTCAAGTTCAAGTATATAGCCTATATCCGTTCCCGTATAATCTTTTTCGGGATCTGACACATTTATCCTTTTCGGATCCGCTTCCTGTCTTTCGGTCAGCAGATATACTCCCCAGTACTCACCGTTTATCATCAGTTCCACATACTCGGAATCTGCGCAGTAAAGCCCGTCTTCCTTAAGCATGCCCCTTCCCATATAGAAAGCCGCCTTATTTCGCAGCAGAGAGGCATCCTTATACTCAGCCAGCAGCACCCAGTTTTTCTTTTCCACTCCTCCGTTGAGGCCGAGCATTGACTGCTTTTCGCTGAATTTGATCCTGAAAGGCTTTTTCGGATAGCAGGTGGTCCAGTTACCTCTTACCTTTATTTCCGCTTCCGCACCGTCGATCGTGACATTTCCGTCAGTGTCGGTAAGTTTCACCCTGCAGTCCTCGTAATAAGGTTCGGGAGTCACTTCATAATCCGGATTCCAGGTCTTGATCGAAGCTGCTACGAAACCTGTCACCGGTTCCGTCGCAAACCTCATCACATCCTCATTATCCGAAATGGTGTTTATCTCAAGGAGCGCCATGTTTCTTGGCTCCGGCTCAGGCCCGGTCAGTTCCGGTTCTTCTACGGGTTCTTCACATACCTCTGCTTCGTCTTCAATGACCACATTTTCGGTTTCGGCCTCCGGGGTGGGTGCAAAGAGCATCTGTCCCAGATCATTGTCATGTTCATGGTCCTTATGCGCCTCCTCTCTCCCGCAGGCGCATAAAAGAAGCAGGCAGATCAACACTATGAGTTTTGTATATCCTTTACTTCTCATTCCTCATCAAGCTTAAGCACACTCATGAATGCATTCTGCGGTATTTCCACATTTCCGAACTGCCTCATGCGCTTCTTGCCTTCCTTCTGTTTCTCCAGAAGTTTTTTCTTTCTCGTAATATCGCCGCCATAGCACTTTGCCAGCACATCTTTTCTTAGTGCCTTTACGGTCTCTCTGGCTATTACCTTTCCTCCTATGGCCGCCTGGATGGGTATCTCGAATAAGTGTCTCGGTATCTCTTCCTTCAGTTTCTCACACATCTTACGCCCTCTTTCATAGGCGCCTTCCTCATGCACGATGAATGAAAGAGCATCTACTTCCTCTTTATTGATCAGTATATCCAGCTTCACCAGCTTTGAAGTCTCATATCCTTTCAGTTCATAATCGAAGGAAGCATAGCCCTTGGATCTGGACTTAAGGGCATCAAAGAAATCATAGATCACCTCATTAAGGGGAAGTTCATATTTAAGTAGTGCCCTGTTGCTCTCTATGTATTCCATGGACTGATAGCGCCCGCGCCTTTCCTGGCACAGCTCCATTATCGGTCCTATAAAGTCCTTGGTCACCATTATCTCTGCCTTCACTATAGGCTCTTCCATATGATCGATCTCGGAGGGATCAGGCAGATTGGAAGGATTGGTCAGTTCCATCATTTCCCCGTTTGTTTTATATACCTTGTAGATAACACCGGGAGCTGTAGTGACCAGATCCAGATTGTATTCTCTCTCCAGTCTCTCCTGTATCACTTCCAGATGCAATAAACCGAGAAATCCGCAGCGGAAGCCGAAGCCCAGTGCTATTGAAGTTTCCGGCTCATAGAAAAGCGAAGCATCATTGAGCTTCAGCTTTTCAAGAGCATCACGAAGATCCGGATACTTGGCTCCGTCGGCAGGATACATACCGCAATACACCATGGATAAGACCTTCTTGTAACCCGGAAGCGCTTCAGTGCAAGGTCTGTCGGCCTCTGTCACCGTATCACCCACAGCCGTATCCTGTACATTCTTTATGGACGCAGTAAGATAACCTACCATCCCGGCGCTGAGTTCTTCACAGGGTATGAACTGTCCTGCACCGAAATAGCCGACTTCCACCACTTCCGTCACTGCTCCGGTGGCCATCATCTTCACCTTGGTGCCTTTACGGACTTTACCGTCCATAACTCGCATAAATACAATGACTCCCTTATATGAGTCATACAAAGAATCGAAGATCAGCGCTTTCAGCGGTGCCTCATCATCTCCGGAAGGAGGCGGCAGCTTGGTGACTATAGCCTCAAGAACTTCCTCTATGCCTACACCGTTCTTGGCAGAGATCAGCGGCGCGTCCGCTGCTTCTATGCCTATCACATCCTCTATCTCGTCTTTTACCCTGTCGGGTTCGGCACTGGGCAGGTCTATCTTGTTGATCACCGGTATCACTTCCAGGTCATGATCTAGCGCCAGATATACATTAGCCAGAGTCTGGGCTTCTATGCCCTGGGCCGCATCTACCACCAGTATGGCTCCGTCGCAGGCAGCAAGCGCCCTGCTCACCTCATAGTTAAAGTCCACGTGGCCCGGAGTGTCGATCAGATTAAGTATATATTCCTTACCGTCCCTTGCCTTATAAACGGTTCTGACGGCCTGGGCCTTTATCGTAATGCCTCTTTCCCTCTCCAGATCCATATTATCAAGGACCTGTTCCTGCATCTCGCGCTCGGTAAGCAGGCCGGTCTTTTCTATGATCCTGTCGGCAAGGGTGCTCTTACCGTGATCGATATGAGCAACTATACAAAAGTTTCTTATGTTATCGTGCATATTTAAGGTCTCCGTTCCCCTCATCAGTCAATCAAAATATTTTATCAAACACGGCACTTTACTGTCAATCCATGAAGCCCTCTATTACGGCATCTGCAAGGTCAAGCCCTTTTTCGGTAAGCCTGAGGTAGCCCCCCCTATCTTCAAGCAGACTTAATTCCTTCATTTTACCGATATGCTCTCCATACAGTTCCCTCGGATCAGCTTTGTACCGTTCTGTAAAGTCCCGGATATTTACGCCTTTAGTAAGTCTCAGCCCAAGCATCATCGCTTCAAAACGGCGCTCTTTTATATCCAGGCTTTCTTTTTCTTCTGTAATATAATTCTTTTCCAGATACTTCCTCATATCCGAAGTATTTTTCCATCTTGTCTCATCCACACAGGAAGCTGCATTTAAGCCCAATCCCAGATAATCGCCCCTTTCCCAGTAGACCAGGTTATGCCTGCATTCATACCCTTCTTTTGCGTAATTCGATATTTCATATCTGTTAAACCCGTATTCGGATAATATCCCTGCAGTCATGGCGTACATGCTTCTGTCCGTATCCTCATCGGGTAAGAGTCCTGTATTCTTTCCGTACCTCTCACAGAACGGGGTTCCCTCTTCTATGATCAGGTCATAAACCGACAGGTGTTCCGGGTCCATTTCCGCCACGGTTCTAAGGCTTTTCGCCAGCTTCTTCATATCACTTCCCGGCAGACCTGCCATCAGATCGACATTTATGTTATCAAAGCCTGTATCCCGTGCTGTCTCATAAGTTTTCACAAAATCCTTAAAATCATGTATGCGCCCCAGGTTCTTAAGCTCATCTTCGTTCACCGACTGACAGCCTATGCTCAGTCTGTTTATACCTGCTGCTCTGTATATTTTCAGCTTTTCCCGGTCCACTGTCCCTGGATTGGCTTCCATGCTTATCTCCGCATCGGTTTCGAGCCTGTAATTACTTCTGATATTATCCAAAAGTTCTGCGATATATTCTGCCCTGATAACCGAGGGAGTCCCGCCTCCTATAAATATACTGATCACCTGCCGGTCATCATATCTGCCGGCAGCTTCTTTGATCTCCGCATTCAGCCGCCTTATATAAAGTCCGGTCTCCTCTTCTTTCCCCTTGCACGAAAAAGAGAGGAAATCGCAATAAGCGCATTTCCTCACACAATAGGGTATATGCAGATATAATGAAAGCGGTCTTTTCAAGCCGTAACAGCTCCTATACAGCCTGGGCTATAGCCTTAGCCAGCTGATCGGCACATGAAGTTCCCTTCATCCCGCACTGGTTCCCCATCAGCAGATGTGATATCTCAGCAGCATCCTTTCCCTCGACAAGCCTTCCTATAGCCTTCAGATTACCGTTACAGCCTCTCTCGAACACCACATTATGCAGTTTCTTTTCGTCATCAAGATCAAAATCGATCTTTACCGAACATACTCCCTGGGGTATATAACTAACGTGTTTCATCTCACTAACCTCCGTTCTATCCCATAATAAATTTAATAATACATCAGCTTATGACGTTTTTCAACATCACGCTTAGCAGTATCACTTATTGTTCTTTACGCCGGCTTATGATACTATGGATTAAAATTATTCTGCACGGCCGGAGGTAAGATACAGTGGAAGTAAACGATAACATCAAAAAAAACAGGGATTTTGCCATACAGGCTGTCTTCTCCTTTATTCTTCTGGTTATTACAGCTGCAATCGTATCCAAACTGATATTTGCAGAAGACTCTGATTATAACATCCACTCGATAAGCGTGCTGCAGGGAACTTTCTGGGATAACGGTTATCCTCTCTGGCATTTTGGTGTCTGGGTTTTGTATAAGCTTTTTAGAATACCTGTAGAATTTGCCAGTCCTATATTCAGCGGTTTAATAAATGTAATAGTATATTCGATCATATGCTTTTATATCAGAAAACACTGTCCGGTCATTCCTGAACTGTTAGCTTTTTGTCTCTGTTTCATGACTGCAATATATGTTCCGTGGTATAACGCAAGTATTTACATCGGACAGGGCAGCCCGGTGTGCTGGCATAATCCGACTACTCTGATGGTTAAGCCCTTTTCATATATCATCTTCTTCATGACTGTTGTTTTTCTGGAGGAACGGGGAGATGAAAGATCATGGAAACATTATCTCCCTGCTGCCATTCTTGCTTTGATAAGTATGTTGGCAAAACCAAGTTTTTTTCAGGGTTTTGTTCCTGCTCTCGGTTTTTATATGCTGATAGATCTGTTCTCAAAGTATAAAGGAAAAGTCGGTCAATGGTTCAGTGAAAACTATCGTATCTGTTTAGTATTTTTGCCGAGCGCTCTGTTGATCGTAGGGCAGTTATCTATCTGGTTTAATCGTGATACAGCTCTGGGCGGAGGAATCGGTATCAAATGGGGATATGCCGTTTCGAAATTTACCCCGAATATCTTTATATCCGCGCTGCTGACATACTTCTTTCCTTTAATGTTTTTGATAATTTACTTCAAAAAGATCCTTTCCGATGTAAAACTGAAACTCGCTTATGTTTTCGCTCTTGTGACCTGGATAGAGGCAAATCTGCTGTATGAAAAGGGTGAACGCTATTACCACGGTAATTTTATCTGGGCCGGACAGATCGCTTTATCGCTCCTCTGGCTTGTTACGACAATAGAATTCTTTAAGGAATATAAGGACGCGGATAATAACAATAAACCGGCCCTGATCAAAACACGCACTCTTTTGATCATATGGCTGGTGCATCTTACCTGCGGCTTCATTTACGCCGGACAGATGCTGTTTATTAAAGATTTATACTATTAAGCAGTCTCCGAGCTTTGATCAGGAATAAACAATGCTGTAATTTCCTCCTCTGCATACAATAAGGCCTTCCATTTCCAGCTGCATCAGTTCAAGGAGCAGATCCTGGATCTCGACTTCACGTTTACCGAGTATGTGCAGCAGGGCCTCGGCGCTCTTTGCGCCCTCCATTAGGGCCTTATATATCCCCGGCCTGCTTCCTCCGGAAAACGAATCCCGCTGGTCCCTGAGTTTCTTTCCGCGACTCCCTCCGCCGCGCTTTACCGGCCTGTCCTTGATACCAAGTGCATAAAGTATATCCTCGGCACAGCCTGCCATACCTGCTCCTGCCGCTATCAGCCTGTTACAGCCGGTGCTCAGTTCATCCTCTATCCTTCCGGGAACCGCATACACATCCCGTCCCTGCTCCAATGCTGCTTCCACGGTTATGAAAGTGCCGCTCTTCTCCCTGGCCTCTATCACCAGCACCAGATCGGCCATGCCGCTGATTATCCTGTTCCTTCTCGGAAAATGAAGGGAATGGGCAGCCGTGCCGGGTGCATACTCGCTTATGACTCCGCCTTTTCCTATAAGCCGCTTATACAACTCCATGTTCCCTCTCGGATATATGACATCCACTCCGCTGCCGAGTACGCCATAACTTACACCCCCGCCTTTAAGGCAGGCCGTCTGGGCCAGGCCGTCTATTCCCACCGCCATGCCGCTCAGTATGCTGATATTGAAATGCGCCAGCTCCCTGCCGAAATAATCTGCGCTCCTCCTGCCGTAATCAGAACAGTTCCTGGCTCCTATTATCGCCACACATTTAGTCTTTTCATCAGGAAGCGCTCCCTTATAATACAGCACATAGGGCTTATCCTGCAGATCGGCGAGTTTTCGCGGGTATGCCTCATCTTCGCAGCAGACTGCCTCTATCCCCTGCAGCTCCATATTTTTCTGTCTGTCCGTCGGCAGCGGCCGTTTTTTTGATACACTTAATTCCCTGTACATAGCTTCCGGCAGTGCCGCGAATCTCCTTATATCATCGTCGGATGCTTCATATATGGCTTTTGCCGAGCCGTACATTGCAGCCAGCTTCACGGCATCTGCCGGCCATATCGCTGCTATATCACCAAACCAGAACTGGTATACTTTTGTCTCCATGTCCTACCTCCTGTATCTCTCTTCTATACCGCGGTAGCACACCGCTTCCATCAGGTGCTTCCTCTCAACTCTTTCACTTTCGTCCATATCCGCTATGGTCCTGGCCACCTTCAGTATCCTGTGATATGACCGCGGGCTTAAGTTCATGCGCACATAACTCTGTTCCATGAATTTCTTTTCTTCTTTGTCAAGCGGTATGAAGCGCTCTATCTCCTTTACACCCATCTGAGCATTAAACTGAAGCGCTGTTCCGGCAAAACGCCTCTTCTGCATCTCTCTGGCCCGCATCACCTCTTTCCTCATCATTTCGCTGGATTCTCCCTTAACAGCTTTGTCCCCGTTCACGACTTCTTCCACGTTCATCCTTCCGGTCTCCACACAGATGTCTATCCTGTCTAAAAGCGGTCCCGACAGCTTTCCCGCATATCTTCTTACCTGCTCGTTTGTACAGCTGCACTTTGAGGGATCCGGATAATTACCGCAGGGGCAGGGATTCATTGCCGCAACCAGCATAAATTCCGCAGGAAATTCATAATTTGCGTGGCTTCTGGCTATCAGCAGCTTTCTGTCCTCCATCGGCTGCCTTAATACTTCAAGTGAGGCGGAAGAAAAATGTACAGCCTCGTCAAGAAATAACACCCCTTTATGCGCCCTGCTGATAAGTCCGGGTACCGGGATGCGCCCGCCGCCTGCAAGAGCCTGCATCGTAGATGTATGATGCGGTGCTATAAAAGGCCTGGTCCTGACCAGATCGCTGCCGTCACATAAAAGTCCCGCAACGCTGTATATTCGTGATACTTCAAGGCTTTCCTCCATGCTTATGGGAGGAAGTATTCCGGGAAGTCTTCTGGCCGCCATTGTCTTCCCTGCTCCCGGCGGTCCTATCATCAGCATATTGTGAAAACCGGAAGCCGCTATCTTCATTGCACGTTTAACCTGTGCCATTCCTTTTATATCCGCGAAATCATCTTCAATTGCATTTTCATTCTCCTGCCAAACCTTACATTCTCCGGGTTCTATCATCTTATCCTGCTTATCAGGCGGAAGCAGTAAATACTCCGTTACTTCCGCCAGCTCTCCCACACCGACAGCCTTTACCTCCTTACATACGGAAGCTTCGGACAGATTCTCCCTGGGGATCAGTATCTTGGATATGCCCTCCTTTTCTGCCTCCAGTACCATCGGCAGCACTCCTTTTACTGCCCTTATCTTTCCGTCAAGGGACAGTTCTCCTGCTATCAACGTGTTTCCAACATATTCCTCCGGGATCATTCCCGAAGCGCTGAGAAGGGCTACCGCTATAGGCAGATCGTAGGCCGTTCCTGCCTTAGGCAGATCTGCCGGTGCAATGTTTATTGTTATATGCTTGGGCGGAAGCGCTATACCCGAATTCTTCAGTGCAGAACGCACTCTTTTTTCCGCTTCCCTTACTTCCGGTGACAGTTTTCCCACCATTTCTATCTGGGGCAGCCCGCTTGAAACATCCGCCTCCACGTTTACGATTCGGCAATCAACGCCGCAGATTGCCCCTGCTGCTATCTTAGTTACCATATGTTTTCCTCCTGAACTTTTGCATGCAAAAAATGCTCTGCGATCAGGTCTACGAAAAGTGAAAACCCGCGGCGAATGCCGCTTCTTTCAGATCTACGGCTTATGCTAACAGAAAAGCATGGTTTTTTCAAGCTTTTTTTGCCTGATTACTTGACATAAAGATACAAAACCATTAAAATCATCTTTGTGTTTTACGAAACTGTCCGTGTCCGGCATCGTAAGACCGTTATTACGTAAGAAGGAGGTGGAGAATCTTGGCAAATATCAAATCAGCAAAGAAAAGGATCCTTGTAAACCAGACTAAGGCTGATCGTAACAAGGCTATACGTTCCTCGGTACGTACCGCGGTCAAAAAGGTATATACTGCTATCGAGGCCGGCGATAAGGCCGCTGCAAAGGCAGAGCTTTTAGCTGCTACCGCTGCAGTAGATAAGGCTACGAGCAAGGGTGTTTATCATAAGAATTATGCATCACGTAAGGTTTCACGTTTGAATCTTGCAGTGAACAAAATGGACTGATTAGTCTTAACCCCGGGTACCGTCATGCCCGGGGATTTTTTATGCCATGAGAAAAAGAATCACATCATATTTAGATTATATAGACCGTATCCTTTCCCACGACCTGCCTGTGACCATGAGCTTTGATGCCGATGGTGTCCACACTGACAGGAGCGTTAAGGACGAAGTCCCCACAAGAAAAGATTATGAAAAGCTTCTGGCTTATCATCTTCACCAGATTTCATTCTTTCAGCATGAGCGTCTGGTTCATCTTATAGTGACCGCTCTTTTTGCAATACTCGGCTTTACCGTATTTGCGATAATACTGATAACAGGTTCAAACGGCAGCATCCTGCTCTACCCTCTTTTCATAGCGATAGTGATCCTGCTGGTCCCTTACATATGGCATTATTTTCTTCTGGAAAACGGCGTACAGAAGATGTACGCGCAATATGACGAACTCCTGAAGATGATACGTATGTGATATTTACTTATCTTTTTTCTTTCCCTTTTTTTCGGTATAACCGTCGATGATCTTTTCTATCATCAGTTTTTTGATGTATACGTCAAAACTCAGCATACAGATAAATGAAAACATCTGCAGGAATTCCTGTTCTTCTTCATTCTGTACATCACCGAAGGTTTCGCTGGATACACGGTACTTCTCCCGCACGTCTTCTTTCAGTGATTCCAGCTGATCGTTGGCTATACCGGTCACCTCTTCGTATATCGAAGCGATAGTAGTATCACCTTCTTTGCCGAAATACCTTTCTGTGATAGGCCTCAGCATTTCCTGTATGTCGCTGATGGACATGATATTCTTAAAATAATAAACGAAGATAAGGAGCAGCATATGCTCTTTATCGTATTTCTTTTTGTCGGGCGGAGGTATCAGATCGTTCTTGGCATAGTTGTTGATCATGGTCTTTGTAAGCAGCCTGTCAGAGCCGTGATGACGCGCGGTATTCTTAAGTCTTTCGTCTATAAAGGCCGTGACCTGATCCATATACAGGGAAATATCCGGTATGTCACCGGTCTTGATGAATTTCACCCTGTCAAGACTTGCCATTATGCTGTCTATGAGATTGTCTGAATCAAGTGTCATAGAATGCTTACCCGCTTATATCCATGAGTTCCATGGGATCTACGTATTCACTGCCGTTCTTTATTATATAAACATAGTTCTGATCATCTTCGTTGAAATATATAAGTACGTCTCCGCCTCTGATCTCCTGTCCCTGTTCCACCATGAGCAGCCCTTTGCCGTAATAATAACTGTGATAACCGTTACCGTGGTCTATCTCGATCAGGGTTCCGTATTTCTCATCTTCCGTTACCGAGTCTATATTGCCGTCACCGGTAGCCACAGCCTTACTGCCTTCATACATCTTGAAATAAACGGCTGTTTCTGGCAGGGGATTTACGTTTTCCTCTTCGTCTTCTTCCGGCAGCACTATCGCGCCGTTCCCTCGCATCGGATACTTCTTGGGCAAAGCTTCATTGTCTTTTTTCTCATTTATCTCATTCAGCTCTTCGGTCTTGGAATTAAGGCTTGAGCTTACCGCCTCAAGTTCCTTCTCCTCAGCTTTCAGCTTTTCTTCCAGTATCCTCACGTTTTCTTCACTTGCCCTCAGTGAAGTCTTCATAGTCTCCGTCTCAGCCTGGGCCATCTTGGTCTCAAACTCACTGTCCGTGATCTTCTGCGAAAGATTCAGCCAGCCAAGTACCACCAGCAGTATCAGTCCGGCTGATATCGCAAATATCACAAGCCTTTTATTCACTTTTTCAGCCAGATCCCACTCAGCCATTTTCTACCCTTAACAATAATATAGTTATGTAAATCCACTGTCCAAGATACCATATATCCCCTTCTTTCGTCAAGCCTTTTCACCCTTCTCCCCTTCGAGCGCTTCAGGCTTCTCCCCCAAGGGGAGAAGCTGTCAACCGAAGGTTGACTGATGAGGGGGACATTATGGCATGTTTCATACTTCACTATTTACATTTTCAACAAATTGTGTTATATTTTCATTGTCGTTTTTGACACATATTTTTTTTGGAGGTACTTAACATGCAGGGTACAGTTAAGTGGTTTAACGCACAGAAGGGTTATGGTTTTCTTTCAACTCCGGAAGGCAAGGATGTATTCGTACATTTCTCAGCTATCCAGAACGAAGAGGGATACAAGACCCTGAATGACGGCCAGGAAGTAGAATTCGACGTAGTCGAAGGCGAGAAAGGCCCTCAGGCAGCAAACGTAGTAAAGAAATAATACGTTGCCGTGCATCTTTTTAATCAGTTGCTTAACGATTTGCATTTTCTATAGATGAAGTTCTGAGCAGAATAAGTTTACGGGAATGGCAGTAGTGAAAGACGGATTAAAAAAGAATTAAAGACCGCGATAAGCGGTCTTTTTTTGTCAGCAAAGGGCTGTCAGTTTATTCAGTTCAAGTTTGCCTCCGAAAAGAGAGAGTGCGCTTCCGACTGTGACGTTTACCCTGTCATGTCCGAGAGAGCGTATCTTTCCGATATCCTCATACTCATGAACTCCGCCAGCATATGTAATGGGCAATCCTTCATATTGTCCCAGTATCCGTACAGCTTCCTCATCTATGCCGGCCGCTTTTCCTTCTACATCTGCTGCATGGACCAGGTATTCGCAGGCATATTCCTCCAGGCGCCTGAGCAGTTCAATGCTTAATTTCTCTTCAGTGTATTTCTGCCAGCGGTCGGTCACCACATAGAGCCCCTCTTCTCCGGCTTTTCTTCTGCAGGACAGATCCAGGACCAGACTCTCCCTGCCAACTGCAGCGGACATTTCTTTCAGCCTGTCCATATCAAGCTTCCCGTCACGGAATACATAGGATGTAACTATAACGGCAGAGGCCCCTGCATCCAGAA
>JAEEIK010000057.1 GCA_016281335.1 Lachnospiraceae bacterium
ATCTTGCCGCTTATCTGAAGCCCGTACTTAGCCGCAAAATCTTCATTACTCATGCTTCCTTCTGCCAGCTTTTCTATATCGGCCGCATTTAGTTTACTCTCGCCGCCCTTCTTCACTATGCTGCAGTTTGGAAGGTACGTTTCCACAAGGTTTATGCTGACTACTGTCTTACGGCCCTCATAATTCTTTGACCTCCCGTTAGCGGCAAGTTCAAGATCGATATTGCCGTCTTCCCTGATACTGAACTTTTCAAAGACATAATCGTTTCCGCCTTTAAGAGAAGTGCCCGCCCGGTTAGTCAGCCTCACCGAAGCGCTCTTCTTTATGGCCTTCAGACTCTTAGCCTGATCACCTTGGAAGATATCGCTTTTTACTATGTAGGCACTCTTTACCAGCGTATCCTTATCAAGATCTGCCTTTGATATCTTAAACTCCTTCTTAAACCTGGGATCACTATTTACTGCCCTTGTATTATTCACCCTGCCGCCGGTCACACTTAAGTAGGCTGTAGCCGTCACACCCGCCTTTTTATTATTCTTATACTTAAGTTTAAAGAGCGTTGACACATCACAGGGCACTTTGTTATAGCTGATGCTCACGTCCAGGGTCACACCTCTGCTGTCATAGGGATAGCTCAGTTCACCGATCTTTCCCTTTTCCCATACCACTTCTATCTTGTCTGTCACGGCCTTGTCCACCTTATACGAATATGAGCCTCTGTAAACCCTGATATCTTTATTCTCTTCATCGATCGCATACGCATAGTAGGTGAGTTTTTTGGTACCGGGTAAAACATAATCCTTCTTCTGCCTGTAAAGATACAGTTCATCGATAGCCTCTACCGAATACTTCGTTGCCAGATTGGCACTGATATCCGCCCTTATAGTGTTCTCATATTCATAGAAAGTATCACCCGCATCAAAGGGAACAGTATTTAACCTGCTTTTCGAGTAGGATATATTTAAGCTTTTTGAATTGACCTTTGAAACAAAATACACATCGATTGTTCTGCTTCCGCACAGATTTCCCGTACCGCTTATCTTAAGCTGCTTACGTCCCGCCTCGGCCGTGTTGACATTAACACCCTCCGGCCAGGAGAAGTTAATGAACTTTTTGTTTACCGCTATTCCCGAGGCATTAATCACCAGATCGGGCTTAAAGAGCTTCTGGGGATCTGCGCCCGCCTTAGTCTTTACTACCCTGCCTGCCACGCCGAGGCCCATCACTGCGTTTCCGGATACCGATATATCAAGCCTGTGGATGTTAAAGTATTTTGTGACCGCAGGAAATGCCTTATATTCGTTTGCGAATTTAATGAGGATATACGGTGCTCTCTTATTCCATTCCGTTTTGTCATGCTCACTCAGGATATAGGCATCCACATTGCGCTTATAGCTTAATTTGTAATCAATATTTTCCGTTAACAGCGTATCGCCCACATATACCTTCAGGCCTATATCACTGCCGGCTGCGGGCATGATCGTGTCCGTTTCGACTGTATGCTTTGTGCCGGTATAATAAACATTGCTGTCATCAAGCTCTACGCAAAGGGCACAGTCTCCCCCGTCAAAGCCTGCGACCAGTTCTCTCATCTCGGCAGTGTAGACGGTATCTTCGGTTATGCTGTCATATCCGCTGCCGATCACTGCGCCGTTCTTTTTCCAGCCCTTAAAGATCAGGGAGGTCGATGCCGTCTCAACCACCGATGGCAGATCCACTTTGGCGCTCATATCGGGCAGGCTGTCAAGCTTCCTGCGGCTGTATTCCTCCGTAAGATACTTAAGCCTTCCCGCCATCGCGGATTCCACGCTGAAGCCTGTTCCCGCTTCTCTCTTAACTCCGTTCACAACGGCGCTCTTAAACTTTCCTTCCAGAGTCACTGTATACACAGGTGCGATATAGACTCCGTAGCCCTCGCTGCTGCTGCCGCTGAGTATAAAGTTGCCGCCCTCTCCCGCATGGGGCAGTGTCTCTGCGGGCTGCAGGTACAGACTGTATTCCTGCCTGCCCCTTACCGTCTGCGACAGACCTTCAAAGACAGGCGCCGCCATGCCGGTATAAAGAAATACTTCTTCGTCTTCCAGCTTCCTGGCATAAGGAGTCCCGTAGAGATCCGTTACCGTGATATCTCCGGGCTTAAGTTCTATCGTCGGATCGATCTTTTCGCCCTGCTTAAAGAAATAATTCACGCGGCATTCAGCAAATACCGGATGCGCAAGAGCTGTCAGCTGAAGCGGTGCCGAGCTGTGGCTTCCGAAAGCGTACTGTACATATAAGCTCTCACCGGGCATCAGCTCTTCCATCTCCCTTATCCCGAAGGGATCGACCACCCTGCCTTCTTCCGCGCCCTTGCCTGTGATCACATCCACTCCGCCGGCTGCCGATAATTTAATGCCGTCCGCATAAAGACCGGATATGAATGTGTCCCTGAGCAGTTCTTCCCTGCTCTGTCCGCAGTAATACTTAAGGCTGTCATCGACCGTGAGCACCAAATCGGGCTTAAGGGCCATGAAAGATCCTGCGGTGACCGTCAGGAAATATTTATCATGCTTATCGGGATCATAAATATATTCCGGAATGCTGCCTTCCGCACAATCCAGCGTATAATTGGCATTATCAAGCACTATACCGGTTGCGGTGATCATCTGCCATTCTGTTTCCCCGGCCTTCTTCAGTCTGTAATCCGGTCTGAAATGCTTTCTCAGCTGTTTCAAATCTTTTTCAGTAAGCGGCTCCCTGCTCCCCGCTGCCTCGGCATAACCGGGATCCTCTTCATCAAGGACAAAGAGCACATTTTCGTTCTTTATGGTCTCGCCCTGGTCGTAGATCTTATCCGTCGTAAGCTTAAGCTTAAAATGCTTTATCTTTCCGAGGGTCACTTTAAGCGGCTTCGTATGATAGCTTGCAAAAAGATGATTCTCGCTGTCCGCAAGTGTCTTATAATACACATAATAAGTCTCTCCGGGCACCAGCGGCTTTCCGTACACATCACTGCTTATCACGGCACTTCCGTCATCTGCGGTGATCTTTACCGCATTGGAGAGCTTCTTAAGTTCCGCTGCGCTGCGGTCTCCCACTGTATCGACAAAGTATTCGGCCTTTCCCTTATCTGATACATCCTTAAGCTGTATCGTAAAGCTTTCGGTATCATATGTGCCGATACTGTTCAGTTCTCCGGCTTCATAGGCAGCTTCGCCTATATTTATTACTCCGTATTCGCCGTTATCAAAGCTGATATAACAGCTGTATCCGAGGTAAGCATCCAGGTTTAAGGGCTCCTCTTCGCTCATGAGATTATCTTTAGTGACCTGAGTAATTTCCGATAATTTCGTGGCAAAGACCAGCCTGCCCGGAGCATTCTTCACTGCCAGGGTCGCTTTATCGTAGTCGATGACAGGTTCATATCCGCCCTCTCCGGCATTCAGATCATGTACACCGTAGAGCCTGTCCCCTTTTGAAAGATCATGTATTGAGGCGTCCCTCCCGGGATAATACTTTCCGTTCTTATCCAGTATAAGCTGGCCGGCTGAAAGGACAATATCTCTGAAGCAGTCCCATGCTATACCGTTATTCTGTATACTGAGCACAGCCGGGTCATCAACAAACTCTATTCCCTTTTTTCCTGCCGAAATGCGCAATCCGTTTATCCATCCGGGATCTAGGTCATCGTCTCTTTTTAAAAATACCCTCTTTACTTTGAGCATCTCACTGCTTTCATTTGCAGCGAGGATAAGAGTATGTCCGTTGTCTTCCGGTGCATTTATGATCCACAGATTGCCCTTATCGTCTGCCTTTACAGGATAGGTAATGCTTTCATCGGCAGCATCTCTTACGGTCCAGAGCGCTGTCTCGCCCTCAGGTTCGGAAGGAGCTGCAGCATCGTTCATATCCATTTTCGTTACAAAAGGGAAGTAAGTATAGCCTGTAAGTCTGCCTGCTTCCTCCGTGCGGAACAGCAGTGTATACTGTTTTCCGCTCTCAAGACCGTTTATCTCATTATTTTCCGGCTTAAGCTCTTTCCACTCTTCCGCAGGCAAAGCCCTCACAGCTTCCATCATTTCGTGCTGATCCGCAGGTCTGCCCTCAATAAGCGCATAACTGCAGGCTCTTCCGGGAGCCGGATCGGCATACTGCGCGCCAAAGCTCACACTGTTAAGCTCTGCTCCTATACCACCGTTCAGAGCCGGATTCTCTGCCATCTTCGGTATCCTGAACAGCTCACCCTCCGCATCCTTTACAAGCGCATAGGTCCCGTCTTCGAGCAGGGCCACCAGCTTATTGTATTCAGCTGATCTGCTATATCCCGTAAGCTGGTATTCCAGTGTTTCCAGGAATACCTTTCCGTCCTCACTCTCACCGGCAATAAAAGTCAGATTACTGTAACCGTTGCTGCTGTAGCCCCACAGCTTTTTAAACGGCTTATCTGCCCTAAGTGTCAGGTCATTTAGGGATATGCTCATCGTAAGGCCGGCATCACGGTATATCTTATTCCCGGACAGCACATATCCGTCTATCGGGTTATAATCCGTACAGCCGAAATATGCATGATTGATCTCCGTATATATATAGCCGTCACGAATGATGATATGCCCCGCCTGTGCGGACAGTTCGATCCCGTCCAGTACTGCATTGTTTTCCACGGCATATATCTTCCGGTCCTCTATTTCCGTCTCACAGCCGGGTATGGCCTTTCCCTCCGGATCCTTTACCGCTTCTATACGTACTCCGGCGATGTTTTCCAGGTTCTTATTTGCCGTGATCATCAGTTTTCTGATCCTTAAGGGGCCGGTTCCGTTCTTTCCGCTTATCAGTATATAACCGCCGGCAGTCGGATTGTTTACACTGACACAATATATACCGCCTTCTCCGTCCTCATCTTCAACTTCAACGGCATATACCTGCACAAGCTCATCATCCGGATATCGGGGCCGTGTTCCGTCCGCTTTCAGCCATTCCGCCTCAAATCTGTTACTTATATATCCGCTCTGATATGCCTGCCAGTCTATGTCATAACCGCCTGCCGCATTGATAACAGCCTCCGCTGCCGCAGTTTCGCTTACGTCCGTAACATCGGGTTCTGCAGGCTCCTCCGTCGAAGCCTCGGTATCACTGCTCTGATCTGAATAGTATTCCTCGGTATCAGGCACATTCTCATCCTCTGTAACTGCCGCCTCATCACCGGCTGTCTCAGCTTCCGTCACAAGCATTTCATCGGCAGCCTCATCGATAACGGTCTCATCCGTATCACCGCAGACCTCCGTCTCTTCCTGCGCATACACTACGCTGTCTGCCTGTGCATAGGCTTCCCCATAGCAGGAAAACAGCATCAGCATCGTAAGCCATCCCGAAACTTTTCTTTTCAGATCGTTCTTAAGCTTCATACCCGCATCTCCTCCTCTTTGTGAATTACTTTACTCTCTCCTCATCATATCTCCCCGGTTGAGCCAAATTTCATTATACCACCTTCAGCCCTTATTTTGTCTTCTTTTTACGAACTGAATATCCGAATTTACCCAGATACTTCCCGAGTCCGTAATACTCTCCGTGACTATATGCCAAAAGCCCTGCTTTAGCCAGATCGAAACGTCCCTTTTCGTCAAGAAAGGCATCGTCTATATCCGTGCTGAGTACCTTTGCTATGAACATATCATGGCTGCCGAGTTCAAGTATCTGTTCCACCTTACACTCAAGACAGACCGGACTCTCGGCGATCCCCGGCGCCTTGATGTATTTCGACTCAGACTTTGTCAGCTTCAGATCTCCCTTAAGGGCGAACTTATCCATATCCCTGCCGGACTTAACTCCCACATAGTCCGTTACCCTGGCCAGCTTTTCGGTGGTCAGGCACATCGTAAACTCTCCGGTTCTTTTGATGATATCATAGGAGTATCTCTCTTTTCTTATCGATACGCTTACCATCACCGGATCGGAACACACGGTTCCCGCCCAGGCCGCAGTCATAACATTTGCTCTTCCCTCCTCATCTGCGCAGCAGATAAGCACTGCCGGCAGCGGATAGAGCATATTTGAAGGCTTCCAGTACTCTCTCATACATACCTCCTGATGATCACTCTGGTTTTTCCTTTTTTCGTCTCGCTCATTTCTCCGGCATATTCAAACCTGCCGTATCCCCTGACAGAGATGCCGCATTCTTCCTTAAGGAACGTCTCCGGATTCCGGCACAGTCTTCCGTTCACTGTTACCTTTTCCGCATCAAACAGAGTCTTGGCCTCTCCTCTGGACAGCTGCAACAGCTTGGAAAGAACGGCATCAAGCCTCGGTGAGGATACCGTGACCGCTTCCTCCTTAAGCACAGGGCGCGCGTTCTCAGGCAGTTCCTCGGTCAGCTTAAGCTTAACATTTGTATGCTTTACCCTCTCCAGCCCGCTTATTATATAGTCGGCCATTTCTTCCGCAACAAAGATATAAGCGCTCTTATCCCTGACAAAGATATCGCCTACCACATCCCTTTCTATTCCGAGATTGAGTATGGCTCCCAGGTAATCCCTGTGAGTAAGTGTCTCCGCAAATTTCTCCTGGGCGGGACTTACATACAGTACGCTTATCGGAAACTTTTCCTCGTAACAGAGTTCCTCCGGGTCCCCGAAACGCACCATTACGCGCTCACAGCCTTCGGCTCCGCCCCAGAGGCATATTTCCTGCTCCGAAGCGGCCTTATAAGCATCGGAAGCGCCTATCGGCGAATGAAAGCCGGTATAGCAGTATCTGCCGCTTCTCCTTGCACGTTCTGCCAGCTCCTTAAACCTGTTTATATTCTGTTTTTCATGCGATATATCGCTCATATGTTTACAGCTGCTTTACTCTATTTCACCTTTATGTTTGTCGTATATTCTATGCCGGCGACTGTCATAATAAGCCTGGTCTGCCCCTTGCTGATCCCGGTCACTGACCCATCCGCGCTGACCGAGGCTATTGCCGGATTTTCAACCCTGTAACTGATAGCTGAACTTTCCGCATTCTTGACTTTAGTCTTTACCGTCTTACCGACTTTTACGGTATAAGCGGACTTCCCGAACTGAGGCATCTTTATCTTCAGCTTTATGGTGAGCGTCTTCGCTTTCATGCCTTTCTCTGCCGGGAAACTCGCCGTCAGTTTTACGCTTCCTGACTTCTTCATCGTAAGCAGACCGTCTTTGCTGACTTCCGCGGTCTTCTTACTGCTGCTCTTCCACTTTGAAGGCTGTACCGTGGATCTTATATACTTGTTAAGGTCCAGATTTCCTCTGCGCCTTATCTCCGTGGGCTGCCCGGTCCGTATCTCCGGCGCGATCAGCGTAAGAGTCCTCTCCGCCAGTTTTTCGCCTTTCTTATTAAGCGCCTCGATGGTCACCTTACCGTCAGCAAGCACCGTAAGCGTACTGCCCTTTAGCTTAACCGCCGAAGAATTGCCGCCTGATACTCTGAACTTCTTGATCCCCTTAACATCCTTAAATACCGTTTTCTTAAGATTAACGGACTTTACCGCTATCTCATTTCCGCTTGCAGTGTACTGGGACAGATCCGGCTTCTCGGGTCCCAGCGGTCCTTCTTTCTTTTTAACCGTCACTTCACAACTGACCTCAAGTTTAGCTTCTTCCGAAACAGCCTTTATCACTGCCTTTCCTTCTTTTACTGCAGTGACAACGCCTTCAGCCACGGTAGCAACTTTCTCATCGGAACTTGACCAAACGATCTCTTTATTTGTTGCATCCTCCGGCGTGAATGTAAGCTTCAGTGTCAGCTTCTCTCCTTCAAAGAGTTCCGCCTTCTTCTTATCGATATCGATAGCGCTCAGAGCCACTGTCGTATCTTCCGGAGTACCGGGATCCGCCGGTTCCGTCGGATCTGTCGGCTCAGTCGGATCTGTAGGGTCTGTGGGATCCGTCGGGTCTGTGGTGCCGGCTTTTTCTTCATCTGCCATTCCCACCACAAATACAGCCATGTTGTCGGATACTTCCTTGGGTTTATAGCTGAATTCCAGCTTACCTTCTTCATCGGCAGTACCCTGACTGATATACATCAGGTTGTTATCCGATAATGATTCATCGGCAAACTCGTTCTTCATAACATACAGGTTATAGGTCTTTGCGCTTTCCAGCCCGCTGAAGTTTGCTGTCGAGACACCCTGCTCATCCACCGGTACGAAAGGAGTAAATATCCCGTTTCCCGCTTCTTCCGAACTCTCCGGGGGCTCACCCAGGATTATCTCCTCACCGACCGAATAAAGAGCTGTTTCATAAGGAATATACATAGCCGGGCGAATGGCCACACGCTTGTAATCCACGCTGGTTCCGCCACCATCGTTCTCACCGTATTGATCGACCCAGTCTGCTCTGTGACTTTCCATACCGGGTGAGCGCAGCCAATAGGCCCCGTTACCAAAATACTCGGTGTAAAAGCTGCTCAAAGCGCCACGGGCTTTTGCAAATGCCGTGGTATGTCCTCTTCTGGCTATATCCCATTTGAATTGGTCCTCCGAAAAGCCGTATAGGGGATTAAGGATATCCGCTTCCGACAGGAGAAATACCTTGTCCGTTGTATTGTTGCCGCCGGGAGTATCAAAACGTATATTATCTGCATTTATCAGCTTGCTGCTTCTGATCACGGCTCTTTCTTCCGCACTGAATGCATTTTCAATAAATTCACTGTTAAGCCAGTCTCTGATATCTGAGGTTTCCCAGGTCACACTTGTTTCTTCCGTATGGTATGAACCGGCATCCAGATTCTCATCCGCCAGCAGCAGCATATCATTGCCATCAACCATAAGAACTCTCCATCTTATCAGATCCCTGGCATCATCTGTATCCGCGCTTTCATCACCGTTTGTATCATTCTGCCAGTAATTCCCGAGATAGATGGTAGAATATCTTACATAATCCCCGTTTCTTACCGGATTTTTGATCCTGCCTTCGGGATCGCCTCCTCTCGGATTAACGGGATCATCGGGATTTACCGGATCATCATTGCCATTCTGCTCATGCTTGCCCCCGTTCTGTTTTTCCTCTTCGGTGGGCATGATGAGCTTAATACTTTTTGCTCTTCCGCTGACGCTGTAGGACCGCCTTGTATCTGCATAGCCAAATGCGCTTACGCTGACAGCCTGCACTCCGTCAGCCTGGAAAACGTATGCCTCGCCTTTATCATCAGTAGTCACTTCGGCAACAATTATCTTATTCCCGTCCGCATCCTTTATTACCATATTGCTGCCCTGTATCTTAGCCCCTTTTATCGGCCTGTTCTTTGAGTCCTTTACGCTGTAGGTGATCTTATACAGCTCGTTTGGACAGGTTCCCCAGCCGAAACCGGTTTCGGAGGAATGATACCAGTCGAAAAGTTTTTGGGTAAATTCGGCAAAAGTGGTCGATACTTTAAACCACCCCCATATCATTGAGATCTTAACGCCGACACTTGCTTTAAAGTATATTCCTCCGGCCATACAGCTGTAACATCCGTGTATCTTATCGGCAGTGTCTGTGTTACTCGTACTGCCCTTTATTTCAAAACCAACTTTAGCAGTCAGACTCGCATTTGCGATTTCATCACTGAGTATACGTATTTTAGGTTCCATGGATAAACCTAAAAACACGCTTATCTCTCCTTTAAGCTCCTGTTTGCACTCACCTTGTGTAAGGTTTACCGGATCCTTACCATGCTCCCATCTGAAGCCTATAGTACCTGTAAAGGTAGTTGTATAAGATATCTCTGCCTGTGCCTCAAATACGATAGACGGTGTAAAATCTATGAATATCGCCGGTATCGGCATGATCGTTAATTTAGCGAGAGGAATCTTTGCTTCAACCGATCCGCTGATAGCCACCGATGCATTAAGCGAATAATTAAGTTTTACCTCACAATAATTTCCTCCCCACTGCCAGGGCAGCACTTCAAAATAATACTTTACGGCAAACTCCGTTCCGATACCTACGGAGCCTTTTATCGTTACCTTGCCGGGAAGATCCCCTCCAAATTCCTTCTCGAACGAAAATGCAAAGGATTTCTTCAGACTTTTCTCACCCTGGAACATATCCGCTTCTTCGCAAACAGTATCTCCCGAAGTCTCTATGCTTTCCTCTTCATCCCTGATTCCTTCATAGGTAACTCCCTCTTCCAGATCAGAGACATCTATATCCGTTTCAACGGCAAAAGCATCCGAATCAATCTTAATGTAGGAGAATACTTCCTCCTTTTCCGTTTTCCTGCCGCTTATCGTAAGCTCATTACCGCTCCTCGATACGCTGTCTATGGCTATTATGAGTATCTCTCCGCTTTCCTTTTCATAGGCAAAAATGTCTCCCTTGGCTATGCCGGTCAGTTCACTCCCGGGATCATTGAACACATAAGAAAGCGTATCCGGATCTTCTCCGCTCAGCCTGATGCTGCTTTCCGCCTCCTTTTTCCTGATTACTCCGTCCTGATATACAAGGAAATTGTTGCCCTTATCCTCATCAAGATTGAGCACATCTTCTTCGTCAAAGTCGTCCGTTGTCTTGCTTAAGAAGCTCTGCATTCCCTCTGTGTATAAGGGACAGTCATATACCTCCGACAACGGAGCCAGTTCATCATCAACTATATAAGCCTTTAAGTTATAGTATTCGGGAAGCTCATCGAATTCGACAGTAACACTTCTGTCTTCCGGACTCACCTCCGTTGAGACGTTCTTTAAGAGCTTTTCCCCGGCATCATCATATACGGCGGCAATCAGTGTACCGTAGTATTCGGTCTGCATATCAAAAGTGACTTTATTGCCGCTCACCTCAGCCGAGAACACGGCGCAGGCATTCTCTTGCGCCTCTTCGACCTTATCCCCGATGGTCCCCAGGAGCATGTCACCGACCGAATCGCTGCCTCTCAGCTTCATACCATCATCAGCAAGCGATACTTCACTCTTAAGGTTCTCTGCTTCTGTCCCGTTTGCGGGCCTGCTGTCCTCCCTCATCGCAAAGGCACTGATTCCTTCGGATGTAAACAGCATCACAAGCATCATCAAAAATGAAACAGTTCTCATGAAATTCTTTCTAAGCCCCTGATTACGCCCTGTCATCTTTATCTCTCCTTTTCCACATTCTTACATGCTTCGCCGATCAGCGCCGTGCATTGATGCGGATTTGTATTCCTCAGATATTCTATATGATTTTTTACCTGATGACAAACCTATTCGTACTTTATTCCTCAAAAACCTGTACCGGATTGCCCTTATGGGCTACACCTGCCCGACTTTTATCGCATGCGTGTCTCCGGCAAAGCAAGGCTGTGATTAATAATCAGCACTCTGCAGCAAACATCATTCCATGCGACTTAGCGCAGCACTTAGTAAAAACGAGCAGCTGATCACCGGCGCAGCAACTCCTCGCAGAGGACGGTTGCGAGCCGAGGGATCGCTTAGCTGCGAAGTTTGAACTCTAGTGCGGAGCGACTAAGCAAGGAATGATGTTTGCTGCAGAGTGCGTGAATAATTGCGCAGCATACCGCTTTTGCCGGAGACACGTTGGTGAAATGTAGCCTGCGAAGCAATTAAAGTATGAGTCCCGTGAGAAGTACGGTAAGACAGGCCCCGGCAGCGACTGCGGGCAGCGACAGGCCTCTCCAGGCGAGGATGAGAGCCATGGCAAAGCCTGCAAGACCGGTACCGAGATCCCCCGTTGCCTCAAGTATGGCCGGGAAGGTCATTACGCTGAGTGTCACGTAGGGAACGTAATACAGAAATGATCTTATGAAACGGCTTTTGATCTCCTTACGGAATACCACAAGAGGCAGCATTCTTATAAGATAGGTGATCAGCGCCATTATCAGAATGTAGATCAGTATTTCAAGCCTCACTGCTGTTTTCCTCCTTTACGGGAAAGATCAGTGCGGCGGCAAAAGCTATGATAAGCGTCAGCACTATGATCCTGGTACCGCCGGATATGTCACGGACAACAGGAAGTCTGGTACAGATGAAACTTAAAAACATGGCTGTAATGACCGTAACAGCCACTTTTTTGTCCTTTCTGGCTGCAGGTACCACTATGGCCACAAACATGGCATAGAGGGCAAGTCCGAGGGCATTTACGACCGCTTCGGGAAGTATGTTGCCCATCACAACGCCAAGAGCCGTTCCGACAGTCCAGCCCGGTATTGCAACCGCCATTGCGCCGTAACTGTAGGCCGGTCTGAGACGCTCCTTAAGCCCGACGGAGATGCCGAATATCTCGTCCGTAACACCGAAGGCTATGCCCATGCGGTGGGGAACGCTCAAAGACGGTTCCACTTTCTGGGAAAGAGCAAAGCTCATCAGCATATATCTAAGATTGATTATGAGCTGGGAAATGGCAACCGACAGATATGAACCTGCGGTCCTGATTATATTGATGGCAGCAAACTGACCGGCGCTGGTTAAGTTTGTAAGCGACATGAATGCCGCTTCCCACACGCTTAAACCTGCGCTTTTTGCCTGTATGCCCAAAGTAAAAGAGACGGCAAAATAGCCTATAGCGATAGGCATTCCGTCCCTTACCCCCGCCGCAAACCCTGCGGCGTTCTTC
>JAEEIK010000058.1 GCA_016281335.1 Lachnospiraceae bacterium
GGAAATGACTGAGAAGGATACGGAAGCGGTAAGCAGGCTGGAGGCAGAAAATTTTTCGCATCCCTGGAGGCGTGAGGATTTTGAAGAAGCGCTTTTAAAACCGCATTATCTTTATCGCGTGGCGGAACTGGAGGACTGTGTCATTGCCGTATCGGGACTCCTTATAAGCTTCGATGAAGCAGAGATCATAAATGTTTCGGTAAGCCGCGGATACAGAAGGGAAGGAATAGCACAGCGCCTGCTGAAAGAGCTGATGGAAGCGGGAAGAGAAAGAGGCGTAAAGGATTTTCTTCTGGAAGTAAGGAGCGGTAACGACGCCGCTAAAGCACTGTATGAAAAACTCGGATTTAAGCAGGAAGGCGTAAGCCGGGGCTTCTACAGAGACCCGGTGGAAGATGCGTTAATATACCGATTGAGAGGATAGCTATGCTGGATGTTTGTCTGCTGGGAACCGGCGGCATGATGCCGCTGCCCAAAAGATACCTGACTTCACTGGCAGTCAGATACAAGGGAATGAGCATACTCATCGACTGCGGTGAGGGTACACAGATGGCTCTGAGGGAGAAGGGCTGGAGTCCCAATCCCATAGGGATGATCTGTTTTACCCATTATCATGCGGACCATATCAGCGGTCTGCCCGGAATGCTCCTTAACATGGGGAATGCGGACAGAACGGAAAAACTCACCATAGTGGGCCCTAAAGGTCTTGAAAGAGTGGTGGGGGCGCTTAGGGTCATAGCGCCGGAGCTTCCTTTTGAGATAGAATACCACGAACTGAAGGAAAGCGAAGAGAGGATAGCGCTTAAGGAAGAAGGCGGTTATGTCAGGGCTTTCAGAGTCAATCATAACGTGCTCTGTTACGGTTACTGCATTGAAGTGGAACGCAAAGGGCGTTTTAATGCGGAAGCTGCAAAAGAAAAAGGCATACCCCTCAAATACTGGAACAGATTGCAGCACGGACAGACAGTGGAAGAAGACGGCTGTATCTACACTCCCGACATGGTGATGGGAGAGGACAGAAAAGGCCTGAAAGTATGCTATACCACGGATACCAGACCTACCGAGAGCATAGTAAAGAATGCGGCCGGAGCGGATCTCTTTATCTGTGAAGGCATGTATGGTGATAAAGAAAAAGAGGCTAATGCAAAGGCCCATAAACACATGATGTTCAATGAGGCTGCGCAGCTGGCCAAAGCGGCGGAAGTAAAAGAGCTGTGGCTTACACATTATTCTCCCGCATTAATAAGACCCGAACCTTATATGAATGAGGTAAGGGAGATATTTCCCTCGGCATATGCCGGCAAGGACGGGAAGAGCATGGAACTCAGATTCGAGGACGAAGAAGAGGCTGAATGAACAGGAAGGCGATCCGGACAATCATCATCATGATCGTGATGGCGGCACTTATATTATCGTGCTACCTTTATTTGAGTCGCCGTAATAAAGAAGCGGCTTCGCCTGAAAAGCAGGAAGAAAAGGTAGTGACGGAGATGACGGCAGTGCAGAAGCTGATAGCCCAGGCTCCCTACATGGACTATCCCGCAACACCGGTGCAGCTGTTAAAGTATTACAACGAACTTAGCAGATGTTTTTACAATGAGACTTTTTCGGATGAAGAGATAGAAAAACTCGCGAAGATAGCCAGAGGTCTATATGATGACGAGCTTGTGGCCCAGCAGACCGATGAGGAATATCTTGAGGCCTTGAAGATCGATATCGTGAACATGCATAAGGCCAATTTCAAGCTGTACTCAAGTGACGTATCACCGTCCACCGATGTGGAATATTTTGAACATGACGGCAGGGAATGCGCGAGACTTTACTGTACCTATGAGGAGCAGTCGGGAGGACTGTTCCAGACTGCAAGGGAAGTTTTCATCCTTCGTAAAGACGACGAGGGACATTGGAAGATATTCGGATTTAAACTTGTGAAGGGAGACGAAGAAGATGGCGGGAGTTAAGATACTGGCCATAGAAAGCTCCTGTGATGAGACAGCGGCAGCAGTTGTTGAAGACGGAAGAAGAGTGCTCAGCAATGTCATTTCCTCACAGATAGACATACATACTCTATACGGCGGGGTGGTGCCGGAGATAGCATCGAGAAAGCATACCGAGCGTATCTGCAATGTGGTGGCGGAGGCCCTTAATAAAGCTCAGCTTAAGCTTGAAGAGGTGGATGCGGTGGCCGTGACATACGGTCCCGGACTCGTGGGCGCGCTGCTGGTGGGCGTATCATATGCCAAGGGGCTTGCTTACGCGGCAGGAAAGCCCCTTATAGGCGTGCATCATATAGAAGGACATATCTGCGCCAATCTGATAGACCATCCGGAACTTAAGCCGCCCTTCTTAAGTCTTGTAGTATCGGGCGGACATACCACGCTGGTGCGTGTGGCTGATTATAACAGGATGGAAGTGCTGGGCATAACACGTGATGATGCTGCGGGTGAAGCTTTTGACAAAGTGGCGAGAGCTATAGGCCTGGGATATCCCGGAGGACCCAAGATAGATAAGATATCGAATGAAGGTGATCCTGCTGCGATCGATTTTCCGAGAGCAAAGGTCGGTGACAGTCCTTATGATTTTTCTTTCAGCGGACTTAAATCCGCGGTGCTCAATTATCTGAATCAGTGTAAGATGAGCGGACAGGAGATCAATGTCGCGGATGTGGCTGCATCCTTTCAGAAGGCGGCAGTTGACTCTCTTTGCGAGAGAGTGGATATGGGACTGGAGGAGCTCGGTGATAAAGTATTTGCGCTGGCAGGCGGTGTGGCTGCAAACAGGCATTTACGGGCAGGCATAGAAGAAGTGTGCAAAAAGCATGAGGTGAGTTTCTATTGTCCCGAACCCATACTCTGTACCGATAATGCAGCGATGATCGGCGCTGCGGCTTATTACGAATATATTGCGGGAGTGCGGCACGGACTGGATCTCAATGCTGTGCCTTCCTTAAAACTCGGTGAACGCATATGAAAGAGCAGGCATGCAAAAAAGTTGATGCCGCCGTTCAGCGTCTCAATGACCTGAGAGGACTGATGGCAATATGGATAGTCTTCGGACATATCGGCATCAGCATGAGCGGCAAAAACGGTCTGTTCCTGATGATGGAAAAACTGAACCTTGCGATAGTCGGAATGTTTTTCTTCCTTTCCGGCTACGGTCTTGAAAAGAGTCTTGAAAGAAAAGAAGGCTATCTTAATTCTTTTATCCCAAAGAAAGCGGCGCGTCTGTTACTGATGACCTGGGTACAGTTCGGAGTGACGGAGCTGTGTCTTTATCTTGTGAGTTTTCCGAGAGATTATTCCGGCGTTTCGGGAGTGCTGAAAGAATATGCAAATAATCTGAACTGGTACATGTGGGAGATAGCCATAATGTATCTGATCTTCTTTATTTCGCATATTATCTTTAAGGACAGGAAAGCGTATTTCGCTGCAGCCATTCTTGCTCTGGCGTTGACGGAGGCGATCCTTTATTATCTCGGAGCATATGCGGCCTGTTATTCCTGTCTTGCTTTTCCTGCCGGCATGATCTTTTATTCAAAGAGAGAGATCATCGGAAGAAATGAAGCAAGCATGTTCGGAAATATGTTTATACTTGCTATGGCACTGTGCTGCGCAACCGGCTTTTCAATGGTATTGCCGAAAGAGAGCACGCTTGCGGTTCTGGGCAAAAACTTTTTCTGTGTAAGTTTTGCGTTCTTTATGCTCGTATTATTCTTAAGACTTGATATAAGTTCAAAAATACTTAAGTTTCTTGCAAAGATCTCACCGGAGATATATCTGTATCAGTTTCCGGCCGGAAGCGTGCTGATGGCCCTGTACTGCAGAGGCAAAGGAAAACCCAGGGAGTATATGTATGCGTTTCTTGTTTTTGCTCTGACTATGATAATGGCCCTGGTGATATATGCATTGAGACGTATGTTTGAGAAGGTGATAAGCAATGAAAACTGAAGCGATCGTATTATCCGGCGGTAAGGGAAAACGTATGGGCGGGGAGATTCCGAAACAGTATATCTTACTTGAGGGATATCCGCTTATTTATTATACCCTGAAAGCTTTTGAAGAGAGCTTTATCGACGGCGTGATCCTTGTATGCGCCGAAGGAGAAGAGGATTACTGCAGGAATGAGATCGTTGACCGCTACGGTTTTGAGAAAGTTAAAAAGATCACTTGCGGAGGCGCGGAAAGATATCATTCGGTAATGGCCGGACTGAAAGCGGCGGAAGCCGAATACGTATTCATACATGACGGCGCAAGGATATTTCCCGATGAAGAGATGCTTAAGAGACTGTATGAAGATGTGGTGAAATACAGAGCGTGCGTGGCTGCAGTACCCGTAAAGGATACGATAAAAACAGCGGATGATAAGGGCTTTGTAAAAGATACTCCCGACAGGAGCAGACTGTGGCAGATACAGACGCCGCAGGTTTTTGAACGCGGGCTTATCACAGCGGCTTATGAAGAAATGCTGGAAAAAGAAGCTGCGCTTAAAGCAGAGGGTATAAACATAACTGATGACGCGATGGCGGTGGAGATGTTCGGCAATGTGCCGGTCAGACTGACTTTCGGGTCGTATGAAAATATCAAGATCACCACACCGGAAGATATCAGGATAGCGGCGGGAATATTGGATAGGATAAAGCTGAAATAAGTTTACTAAAAGAAAACGATGTAATATAATTAACGGCACAGTGTCCTTAGAGGGGATAGTGAAAAAAGGAGGAAGAAGATGGCTATAATAAATGTTATCAAGTATGAGGGCGACAATAACCAGCTGGTATGGAAACATCCGATCGAAGATTTCAACATAGGTTCGCAGCTTGTAGTACATGAGACACAGGAAGCGATCTTTTTTAACGGCGGTCAGGCGCATGATCTCTTCGGTGCAGGAACCTATACGCTGACCACAAAGAATTATCCCTTCATAGGCGGACTGCTCAAAAAGTTTACCGGCGGAGAATCCATCTTCCACTGCGAAGTATATTTCATAAATAAAGCAGAGGCGACTTCGGTAAGATGGGGCACACCGGACCGCGTGACCATCATCGAAGCTACCGAAGGCATACCTTTAAAACTCGGCGCCGGCGGAGATATGTCCATACGTGTGGAAGATTCCAGAAAGCTGCTGGTAAAGCTGGTGGGAACCGAAGCAGCGCTCGGTAAGGAGCAGTTTGCAAATAAGTTCAGGGAGCTGATCTCGTCAAGGATAGGTGATTTCCTTGCAAATACCGTTTCTGAATCCGGGATAAGTTTCTTTGAACTTGATAAGCACAGGGTGGAATTCGGCGGAAAACTCAAAGAACTCTTAAAGCCTGTTTTTGAAGATTACGGAATAGAAATAATACAGTTTAATCTGTCACGTTTCGTGCTGCCTGAAGATGATCCGAACTATCAGAGAATGCTGAAGGCTTATGGGGACAGGTTTGCCCAGAAGACAGAGAATGAACTGAAGATGAAGGATATCGAGGCAGCAAAGGACAGGAATGTTGTCGAGAACGAGATCAAGCGTCAGAACGCAAGCGCGGAAGCTGATGTGTATGAAACCGTGGAACTGAGAAAGGCAGAGATCGCCGCAAAGGCAAAGATACTTGATGCCCAGGCCCAGAAAGCTAAGAGAGAGATCGAAGGCTATTCCTATCAGGAAGAGCGCAGCTTTGATGTGGCACAGTCATTTGCGGAGAAGCAGTCCGACAGCGGCATTACCGAACTGGGTGTAGGCATAGGTACCATGTCGGCTGTAGGTAACGGAGTGGGCAGTTATCTGAACGCAACGGTAGGAGCGGCCCTTGCGGCTGCAGCAGGGAGCAAGGCTACAGAACATATGGCGCCTGCAGGAAGCGGTAAGATAAAGTGCTTAAAGTGCGGAGCGGAGCTTCCGGAGAATGCTAAGTTCTGTTTAAGCTGCGGTGAAAAGGTCGTAAGCATACAGCCCGGTCAGGTGATATGTCCGGCCTGCGGCAAGGCTACGCCGGAAGGCAAGTTCTGTATGGAGTGCGGCGCGGCGCTGGTGAATAAATGTCCCAACTGCGGAAAAGATGTTCCGCTTAACGGAAAGTTCTGCCTTGAATGCGGCACAAAGCTTGTTGCGGAGGATTGATCATGGAACAGAAGGAAATGAAAAAAGTTGTATATAAGCTGCCGATGATGATAATACCGTGCCTGGTATTTATCGCGCTTATCGGTGTGCTCATAAGACTCTTCAGATTAAGGGCTGATGGCTGGATGTATGTTGCTGCTATAGCTGTGGCGATCGTGATCACAATTGTGCTGGAAGTGATAGCTTTTATCGCATCCAGGGCGATGGAAAGAGATGATGAAGTGATCGAAAAGAAGATGGCATTTAACAAGTGGCTGACATTGGAATTGCAGAACCTTGAAGCGCGCATGAATGCAGGCGCTGCTAAGGATGCGGTGCATGCTGTTTATGAAGATGCCGGGTTTTCGGATCCGATGTCAAGCGCGGAAACCCAGGAGAAAGAGTGCCGCATAGGAGAACTTATTGTTACTCTTACAGAGGCGATAAGAGATAAGGATGATACAAAGATAAGCGAAGTCGCGGATGAGATAAAACTTGTGATAGCTGAAAGGAACAGGATCTGCAAGGCATCAAAATAAAAAGGGGGATCTTTTGATGGCTGATTTTAAATGCAACAGCTGCGGAGACGAACTTGAATTCAGGCAGGGCGATAAGATCGGAAGCTGTCCCAGCTGCGGAAGGAAGCAGCCGCTGCCCAGGGACAACAGCGAAGAGATAAACATGCTGCTGGAAGAAGCAAGACGTCTGCGTTATGTGGAAAAGGATTACGACAGGGCGAAGTATAAGTATGAAGAAGTGCTTAACATGGCGCCTGATGAACCGCTTGCAAACTGGGGCGTGGTGCTGTGTCTCTACGGAATACAGTATGCGGATGATCCGGTAACAAAGAAAAAAGTTCCCACGCTTAACCGTATGCAGAGTGCATCCATACTCGATAATGAGTATTACAAAAAAGCCTGCGCAATGTCGGATTACGAGCAGAAAGTTTTGTACGAAGAGGATGCAAACTATATAGACGGTGTACAGCGTGAGTTCCATACCATTGCATCAAAAGAGAAACCTTATGATGTATTTATAAGTTATAAGGATAAGGTGGACGGAACGGATACCAAGACCGAAGACTTTGAGATAGCAAGACAGTTATATGAAGCTCTTTTTGATAAAGGACTCAGAGTGTTTTTCTCCGACCGTACACTTAAGGATAAGGTAGGAAAGTACGAACCCTATATCTATGCGGCGCTTGAAAGCGCGCCTGTGATGATAGTCGTAGGTACGAAGAAAGAGTACTTTAATGCCGAATGGGTGAGAAATGAATGGAGCAGATATATCGACAGGATAAGGAACGGGGAGAAGAAGTTCATCGTTCCTGTTTTCCGCGATATGGATATACGGGAAATACCGCTTGAACTCTCCGCGCAGAACCAGGCTTACAATTTTGCCAATGTCATGGACATCAACAGGCTTATGGATCAGATACAGAATATCTGCGCCGAAAAGAAAAATGTAAGCGCGCCCGTGGCTGCGCCCGCAGGCGGCGGTTCCGACAGGGATATATGGAAGAAAAATCTTTTTGCCTCACTTGAAGAAGGAAAGTGGAGAGATGCGGCGAAGTACGCCGAATGGATACTCAGCGTGGAACCTACTTATGCGGAAGCGTATCTTGCTTATATGATGATAGACAGAAAGATATGCAGACGCATGGATTTCGCTAAAGAGACCGAAAGATTTACCGGCGATAATAATTACAGACAGCTCAAGGAACTGGCATCGACTGCTTTGAAAGCGGAGATGCGTGAGTATGAAGAAAAGATAGAGAAGAATATTGAACAGCTGAGGAAAGAGACTATCTATGCCGATGCGATAAGACAGCTTAATAATGTGAGAGACAAAAGGTCCGCAGAGCTGGCGGCAGCACAGTTTGAGAGAGTGCGCGGATATCAGGATGCGGATGAAAAAATCAATTACTGTCTGGAATACGGTGAGCAGGTACAGCAGGAACTTAACAGGCAGAACGTTATCCTGAATGCGCAGGCGCAAAAGGGAGTGACTGATAAGCTCTCCGGCATCATCGGAACTTTTGGAGGTGGAAAATGATCGGTATTCATCAAGTGGAATTAAGAGCTGATGAGATAGAGAGGCTCGGTAGACTGGCAGCAAATCCCGGACCGCTTACC
>JAEEIK010000059.1 GCA_016281335.1 Lachnospiraceae bacterium
CTCTGTAGAAGCCCCGGCTTACGCCTTCCTGCTTAAATCCGAGTTTTTCATACAGTGCTTTAGCGGCGTCGTTACCGCTCCTTACTTCCAGAAGAAAATCCTTTACGCCTCTTTCTCTTCCGGCTTCCATCAGCTCTTTCAGCAGGCGCTGTGCTATTCCTTCCCTTCTGTGTCCGCGGCTTACCGAAACATTTATGATCTCCGCTTCATCGAAGCTTATAAGGAGTCCCGATACGGCAATGACACAGTCTTCCAGTTCCGCCACGCGATAAAGATAATGCGGTTTTAAAAGCGCTTCTTCAAAATCCTCACGCCTCCAGGGATGCGAAAAATTTTCTGCCTCCAGCCTGCTTACCGCTTCCGTATCCTTCTCAGTCATTTCCCTGAATATAAGCTCAGCCATTTTTTTCGGCTCTTTCTCTTTCAGCCTGGCTTTGACGCATATATTCGGGAACAAAAGCCGTGGCAGGTATTACTGCCTTCTCTCCTGCTTCATCTGCATACACAGCAACGCATGCTGCAGACTGGTATCTCTTATGCGCAGGCGCGATCTCACACCTGATCTTCAGCTCTTCCTGCAACAGTTCTTTGTATCTGTCAGTACCGTCTCCGAGAAAGACCGTCTTTTCACCAAGTCCGTTAATGAAGTTTATGAGTTCTCTGAGTTCATAAGCCCCGCCGTCCTTAACGCAGACCAATCCTTTCTCTTCATCAAAACGGTATACTCCTCCGTACACCTGGCCTCTTCTGGCATCCATGATCGGACATATCAGTCCTTCATATCCGTAATAGCGGTATGCCAAAGCTTCCAGAGTAGGAACCGGTATCACCCCTGCCTTCCAGCCGTCTGCCAGGCCCTTTACCATTGCCGCTCCTATCCTGAGTCCCGTAAAGGATCCGGGGCCTGCGGAAACAGCTATCACTTCGGGTGCTTCGCCTCCCACTGCCGTAAGCAGTTTATCCGTTAACGGAAGCAGGGTCTCCGAATGTGTAAGTCCGGTGTCCAGCGTGTATTCGGCTTTTATGAGCCCGTCGCTCAGCAATGCGGCAGAAGCGCAGCGTCCCGAGCTTTCTATTGCAAGTATCCTCATCTCTCTATCGTTATCCTTCTGTGTTCAATATCTTCCGGCCTGTCATATTCCATGTTTATCTTTACCGCGCCTTCGGGTATCAGCTCTTCTATCTGTCCGGGCCACTCTATCAGGCATACTCCCTTTCCGAAAAAGTATTCCTCATAATCCAGCTCGTACATTTCCTCCGCTTCTTCTATGCGGTAGGTATCGAAATGATAAAAGTCCAGCCTCCCCCCTATATATTCCTGCATCACCGTAAAGGTCGGTGAATTCACCACTCCTTCATATCCGAGGCCCTTGGCCATACCCTTGGCGAGCACGGTCTTCCCGGCTCCCAGGTCTCCGTTCACCGCAAATATATCTCCGGCCTTGGCCTTACGCCCAAGCTCCACGCCCAGTTCATAGGTCTCTTCCCTGTTTTTGCTCTCATATATTTCCATGCTCATTTTCAGAACCTTATCTTTATCTTTGACTGATCCATATGCTCCGAAATGCAGGATATCAGCACTCCGAGATCATCTCCGATATCCTTGCGCGGCAGTATGGATGCATTCTTCTTTCCCGTATATATGACTATGCTGAGTCTCGTCGAAACCGCTTTGGTACACTTATCCCAGCTTATCTCGCTGCTCTCTTCCCCCTGACTTACCGTAAAGCCCGTTTCGCTGAATTCATACTCCAGCGGCTTCTTAAAGGCCGGATTGGCATTCATCGCCAGAGCTGCCTTATACCTTAAGTTGACCGGCAGATAGAATATCAGTAAAAGCCCTATTATCAGATAGAGCGGATAAGAGGTCTTCATAAAGATAATGATCCCAAGCGCACCAAAACAAGTCCCCAGTATCCCTTCTGCCGAAGTATAACTGTGGTGGACCATGTAGTCGTAGAGCACAGGCGTGCTCATATGGGCCGTTATCTTTAATGCATCTTCGCTTACGAGTTCCTTCTCTTCCAAAATAATCTCCTTAATTTACACAAAAATAACGCCGGAATATGTATGCACACAATTCCAGCGTATATTTTATCAGAATTCCGTATTTTTATCAATCCCGCTTATTATTGCTGCCGCTCTTAAGTATCGGGCTCAGACGCTTGTATATGGCCAGACAGATGACCGAATCCACCGCGCCTTTGATAAGATTCAGGGGTGCCACACACGCAACAACAAAGCTAACCAGTCCGCCGCCTGCAAGGGGGTTGACCTTGGCTCCCATATCCAGTATCACTTCCATCGGCATGCCGTAAAGAGCAGCAAAGGCAGGCAGCAGATACAGGGCATTAAAGGCAGTACCGAACACGGTCATTACCGCTGTGCCGCTGATAAGTGCAGCCACTGCCGTTTTCTTTGTCTTTTTCATCGAATAGATCATGCTGGCAGGAAGGATGAAGCTGCAGCCTACAGCAAAGTTTGCAAACTCACCGACAAAGGCCGTTGTCGTATTCTTAAGTATCAGCTTGATAAGTACCTTTAAAAACTCCATCATTACCGCAGCCGCAGGTCCGTAGGCAAAGCCGCCGATCAGCACGGGCAGTTCCGAGAAGTCCAGTTTGTAAAAGCTCGGCGCAAAAGGCAGGGGTATCTCAAAAAGCATGAGCACTCCCGAGAGAGCCGAGAACATACCGACCATAACCAGTTTTCTGGTGGTAAAGACCTTATCCTTCTCCCCGTTTTTCTTTCGTACCACCATCTCAAAGATGAAGGCAATGACTATGAGCGCAACGATGATCGCAACGATACCGGCAACATAGCCGCCGTTTTCGCTCACATTCTGAAGCAGTGTTTTTTCGTTTTCCATTTTCTCCTCCTTTTTCCCGGAGCCTGCGCTTGTTTCCGAAAAAAGCCCCCGCATAAAATGCAGGGGCAGAATGCTTTAAGTTATCCACTCAAAGTTCTTTCTTCTCTCATCCAGACTTTAACTGTCGGTCCCGGGATCACACCGGGTCAGCCCTTACGGGCTCGCGGACTATACCGCCGGTGGGGAATCACACCCCGCCCCGAAGAATCATTATTTTATTTTCCAAAAGTCATTATATCACGCTTGTCAAGCCCAGGGATTTGTGCTCTCGGGTTTCCTTATATCAGAAAGCAGGAACTGTTCCCACATATACCACTTTCCGTCCTTTGCCTGACGCAGCTGTATGGGTCTTTCCGAATCCGCTCCGCCGCTTCTTAAGTACAGTTTTGCATATCCCTGATCCTGATAGGAATAAGGATTCTCGCTTACGCTGATCACATAAGGCTTATCCGGAGTATAGTCATTTCCGGGCACTGCGCCCTTAAAGAAAGACCTCGGAACATAATCTTTGTCCATAAAACGGTCACGTATGAACTGCTTCTCGTACTCACTGACTCCCGCAGGCCCCTTAAGATACTCCAGCATCTTTATGGCCTCATCCCTGTTTTTAGGATAAACGCACAGAGCCGCCACGGTAAGCGCTGCCGTTTCAAAGGGAGTGCTCATGGCTGCCTCCGGCAATGCCTTCAAAGCTTCCAGAGTCTCCGGAAGTTCCGCAAATGTGATGTCTACACTTTTGTTACCCATTACATGCCTCCTTTTCCTGCCTGTTTTTTAGCCTGGTTCTTTCCGTCGTTTACTATTCCCGCTTCTTCATTCTGACGACGTTTCTCATATATCTCCGATCTTCTCTTAAGTATTTCTTCACGCACCGAATTCTTCGAAGCCTTTGCAGGTTCTGCAGCCTCTTCTGCCGCTTTCTGCTCTTTCATCATCGTTGCCAGATTTATCGTCCTGCTTCTCTCTCTGTTCGGTCCCTGAGCGGGTCTCTCGATAGTCTGTGCCTTGCTTACCGGTTTCTGTATCACGGTTTCCGCTGTAGCAGTAGGCGGACTTACGATCGTCTCTGCCTGTGCTGCGGGTTTGCTTACGATCGTTTCTGCCTGAGGCGCAGGCTGGCTTGCGACAGTCGGCGTCGGAGCTGCCTGTGCGGCTCTTGCAGCCGCTATCTGCTGCTGACTTAAGTGGTAAGCATTCGCTGCGCTCTCTACCGCTTTCCTGTTTGTCTCAAGTTCGCTTGCCTGCTGACCTAATGGCCAGTATTCGCCTATCTTTCCGTCTGCCGCCTTCGTGAGACTTTCGTTCCATGTATCCGCAAGATCCGACAGCGATCCGGCCATATCTCTTCTGGCCTTTCCGTCAGCCCTTACTCCTCTGAAGATGCTTCCGTCGATCCTCTCCATATAATCTTTGGAAGCTTCCTTGAGTCTGTTGATATTTCCCTCTATCAGTTTAGGCGAGCTTAAAGAGGCATTCATTTCCGCCACTTCCCTGAGGGCACTCAGCATAGCGTTGAATTCTGCGGAATTACTGCCCTTTTTATCTGCCATCTCCTGCAGTATCGTCAGCTGCTGCCTGGCTGCATTCTGTATATCCTCAAAGGCAGTATTATAATTACCGAGGGCTTTTGCGCTCTTGGCATTACGCTCAACAGCCAGATCATATAAAGGTATCTCTCCGTCTGCCGTAACGGGTTGAAATTTCTTTCCGTCAGGTTTAAGTCCGTATTTCTGGGCAAGAGTCACATCACTCATAAGTGACTCACCGCGCACTCTGTATTGCATCGCTCTCGAATCTTCCATGGAATTGGCATGCTCGTTCATCATGTCGTACATGGGTTTCTTAATGAAATCGCCAATGGTCAGCCCCTCGTAGCCCAGTTTATGAGCCATCTCATCACTTATTTCCGTATCGGTAAAGACCATGCTTACCAGCTTTATGCCCGCCGCAGTGATGACCGTCTTCGCATAGAGATCCGTGCCGTTCATCATATTGTCGGCAATATCTTTCATTGCTTCCGGATTACCGCTGTATAGCTCCGCGCCCGTGATCCCTCCGTACCTCATCCGTTCTTCATAACTGACAGCAAGTTTGCCGCTCTCCATTAACAGTTCCGAACGGTAAAGCGCCATCTCCGTAATGAAACCTGTCAGGAATTCTTTGCTTCTTTTGGGAGTTTCCCTCTCCCGCGCGTTTGCCGTGCCTATAGGTTCCTGCACGTATTCATCAAAGGCATCCAGCAGTTTTCTCTCTTCTTCTGTAGCTTCCCCCTTGCCTACCTTGAAAGAAAGCTCAACATACTCTCTTACCAGTGTATGGAAGTCTCCCTTTTCACCAAGCTGCACCATTTTCTCGAAAGGATCATTCATAAGCGTATCAAGAGCATCGTCAAATGACTCCATAAGCTCGGGAATGAACTGTTTGGTCGCCTGCGCCTGCTGCATGGCTATGCCGGTACTGTCATGTATGCCAAGCCCCGCATAGAAGCCGGCTTCCTTGCTATCAAGCATGAAGAAGAGTTCCGCCTGCTGAGGGTTAAGGCTTGCCTCTATGGTCTTCCTTATATTGCCGTTTACCGCCTCAAGACTCTCCGCAGTCAGTTTGTCCTCGGGATGCTCTTTATTCCATTGCTGAAATAAGGGATCGCTTTCCACCGTAAGAAGCGCAGTATGATATAAACCTGAAAGGGCGGACAGCTTAGCCCTGTATATTTCCTGGGTAACATCCGTTCCCGCATCCAGCTCGCTGCTGTATTGCATGCTGTAATTCACACGGTAAATATCAAGCTGATTAATGAAATCTTTTACTCCGTCGCCGTTCAGCTTACCGTCCGGTCCTTTTACCGCAAGAACACTCTGAAGAAAAGTTCCTATGGCCTTCTGCTGTTCCGGATGATCATTAAGTTCGGGGCTGTCATCATGGATCAGTGTCAGATTGACAAGAAAATCGATCTGGGCTCCGGGATCGTCAATACGTTCATACTGTCTCCTTAATGCGTAGCTCAGATCCTCACCGCTCATTTCCAACATTTTCGGCATTGTTCTACCTCCTCATTTCTGCTTTGGCTAAAAAACCATTGTTGTTCACATCATATCATTTCATGTGTAGCAAAAGTGAAGCATTGTATTTTTATTTGTATAGTTTACCCTGCAGCATCTCACAGCCCATGCTTTTAAGCATTTCCGCCGTTTCTTCGTCATCCGCCCCCCTACAGATCACGTTGAGCGGCACGCTCTTCAACATCTTAATACTACCTTCAAGCACGGCCCTGCCTGCATCATTGACCGCCGCTGCTATCATGCTCCGGTCAAACCTTACGCTCCTTATCGGCAGTTCAAGTATACGCTGTATATTCGAATAACCGTTCCCGTATCCGTCCAGGCACAGTCCGTATCCCTGCATAGCCAGCTTGTTCAGGTTCTCATTCATGATACCGCTCATATTTTCATAAGCGGATTCTCTTATGCACAGGCAGATCTTTTCCGGATGGACATCATATTTTTCCCTCAGTCTCCATATCAGATCGGTGAAGTCCAGCTGCATGCACTGTGTTACCGAAACAGGAATATCAACACAGGAATAGGAACAGAGTTCAAATTCCTCACTTCCCACAAAAGAAAACACCTTATCCAGCACATACTCGCCGAGCCTTACTATCATGCCCCTGCGTTCCGCAGCTTCGCTGATCAGCTCTTCATCCATTACACCGAATTCTTCATCATCAAGCTGCATCACCGCTTCCGCAGATACATATTTTTTTTCTTTTTCAGACCATACGGGTCTGTATTTGATCTCCAGCTTACGTCCGCCTAAAGCCCTGTCCAGTATCTCGCCCATATGGGCTTCTATCCTGTATTCCCTCCTGCCTATTATATCCGTCGCCCTGGTATAGACTTTGTCCACATCAGCAAAACGCATGAAATTATGACCGAATCTTAAGAATTCATTTGTATCCTCTATATCATCCGGGAAGATCGCAGACACTATGCGCACATCAGGCATGGCTCCCCGCAGTCTGAATCTTTCGCTTCCTTTTCGCACCCTTCTTCTTATATCAGGTATGACCTGCACCGGATTATACTTCGGATCGTCGGTCATTATATACATACAGCCCGGCTCTTCAAAATACAGCTCGAAACTTTTCTTTTCCTTTTCGGCATATTCGGCTATCACGGCGTTGATCGAATGTATATATTCAAAATAAACATCGTCACCCATGAATCTTCTTACTTCATTCGCATTGGCAATGCTTGCTATTATCATCTGCACCGACTGTCCCGTTGCTTTTATCTTTTTCAGTTCTTCGCAGAAAGCCCGGTAACCCGGCAGGCCCGTACTCATATCCACCTGCTTTTCCGGTCTCTGAACAAACAGTACGATAAACAGTATGCTTATGCTGGTGAAATAGCACTCTATCAGCATCTTCGGATAGAAGAGCTGCACCAGCACGGCTACAAGGTTGGAAATATACATGGTGATCATTGTCAGCCACTCGCCTTTATCCAGAGAATGCCTGCAGACCGTGATATAGACCGTACCGAAAGCAAAATATATGGCAGCGAGAAAATAGAGAATGAGTATTTTGCTGCCTCTCTCATAGCCTCTCTCCGCAGTCACCGTAAACACATATCCCGTACTCAAATTGATCACAAGCATGACCAGCACGGCAATAAAGGGGATGGCTATTATCAGCTTCTTCCAGAAAGCCCTGATGCGATACCAGGTCCTTGTCACAGAAAAGATAAAATATATGTATATGAGGTTGCTGGCATTACGCATGACAAAATACAGATAATCCATAGCCGTTACCAATTTAAGTCGCGAAGGATCCAGCGGGAATTCGTTCATTGCGAATCTTGCAAAGAGTTCTGCAAACACGGTAAAGAACGCAGCTCCCGTAAGCCACAGGAATATCACATTCGTACGTCCCTTTGTCATCCGGCGGAAAACTGTTGTCACCCAGATGATCAGATAGATCGGGATCGCAGCCAGATTCATGTATACGGTTTGTTCCAGCATCCCTATCTCCTTTTGAACAGAAGGCCGAAAGTCCCGGGTCCGCAGTTTATCGAAATTGCGGGGGATGCCTTCTGTATATATACTTTCTCAAATTTCACTATGCCAAGCACTTCTTCCCTGATAGCTTCCAGCTCACTCTTCTTCATGCCTGCATAGGTAATAAAGAGTATCGATCTGTCTATATCCTTCTTATCTTTCAAAGCTTTTTTAATATATGCATGCCTTACCTTTTCGGCCGAGCCCATAAAGATGCCGCCGACTTTCATGCTGCTGTTCTTCAATACTATCACCGGATGCAGCATGAAAGCATTGCAGATCCTGTATATACGGTCGGAAAGCCTGCCGCCTCTGTTCAGGTATTCGGCGCTGTCAACGATAAAGCTTGTCTGTATCTTTTCCCTTATCTCATCCAGGCGTTCACTGAGTTCATCCTCATCGGTGATGCCGTTATCAATAAGTTCCATGGCAGAGAGCACCATCAGACCGGTACCGCTGGAAAGATGTCCGGAATCTATGACCTTCACGTTATAGAAAGAAAGGGAAGCTTCGCATGCGTTCTCATAGGCGTGACTGGAACGCTTTGCCATCGCGATATGAATGATATGCTGGGCTCCTGTCAGCTGTTCGGAGAAGAACTCTTCATAATCCTTCACCTCGGGAGCCTCACTTCTCGCGCTCAGTCCCTTATCCTCCATGTATCTGAGCATTACATCTCCTCTGGCTTCCAGTCCGTCGTCAAATACTTTTCCTTTCATATATACTCTATAGGGCAGGACTGCCACGGAATTCCTGCTTATCAGTTCCTGGGGAAGATCGCAGATGCTGTCCGTGGTAATGAGTATAGGTTTCTTCTTCCTCATCTCTCTTACCACTTCCTCCGAAGCATACTTCTCTTTCTCCGAGCCGTAAGCCCTTACCAGTTCAGCAGGAAGGAGTTTCAGCAGCATGGCTTCCAGCACCCTGCCTTCTATGGGCTTTACTATATATTCATCAAAACCTTCTCTTCTGTATAAAGCTTTATTACCGCTGCCTGCATTGGCTGTGAGCGCCACCACGGTAGTCTCTTTGTTAAGTCCTCCCGGCTGCTGTCTTATTGCTCGCAGACATTCTATGCCGTCCATCTCAGGCATAAGATGATCCATAAAGATCACGTTATAACGGTTACTGAGCGTCAGTTCCAGTGCTTCCCTTCCGCTGTCCGCGGTATCCACAATCACCCTGGTATCCCTTAACAGCTTGGTCGCAACCAGTATATTTGCCCTGTTATCATCGACTATCAACACCCTCGCTTCCGGTGCCTCAAAGCTCTGATGATACTTAGTCCTGCCCTCATTATTCTTGATCCTGCCGGGATCAAAGCTGCCTATTGCCTTCCCGTCAGCTATCTCCTGTTCTATCGAAACAGTAAAGGTGGAACCTTTTGTATATACACTGTCTACCGTTAACTCTCCTCCCAGCAGTTCGGCTAAGAGTTTTACTATCGAAAGTCCGAGGCCCGTTCCCTCGATAAAACGGTTTTTCTGTTCATCCTCACGTCTGAAGGCATCAAAGAGATGCGGCATGCTCTCTTTCCTGATGCCCATGCCGGTATCATCAACCGAGTAGGTCACCAGTACTTTACCCTCTCCGGTATTCCTGCAATGCACGGACAGTGATACTCTTCCCTCCTGGGTATATTTGACCGCATTGTTCAGCAGGTTTATCAGTATCTGCTTGATCCTGACTTCATCGGAATAAAGCTGTGAGGGCATACCCGGATCCACATCAATAGTGAACTTAAGTCCTTTCTCCTCCGCCCTGCCCCATATCATATTTGCCACATCACCAAGCATCTTTGCCACATCATAGGGTGCTTTGATGATATCCATTTTGCCCGATTCGATCTTTGACATATCAAGGATATCGTTTATCAGGGAAAGCAGTATCCTCGATGCCGACTGTATGTTTCTCGCATCATCTGCCACTTCATCTGAAATATCTTCCCTGAGTATCATCTCGTTTAAACCGATGATCGTATTGATGGGCGTGCGTATCTCATGGCTCATGCTTGAGAAGAAACGGTTCTGCGCACGGTTCAGTTCCTCTATCTCGGCGGCCTGCAGCATTGCCTTTTCCGCAGTCTTCTTCTGCAGGTTGATCTCATACATGACCATAAGGACTATCATCAGACACACAAGGAATACGCCGATATAACATGCAACATAATCCGCCAGGGTATGCACCCTGGCTGACGCAAAGGCGTAGAAATAATAATGCATGAAAGCAGCCATGAAGGCTTCCACGGCGTAAAGAAGATATTTGATCCCGCTTTCGATGACTATGGTGATATAAAGCGCGCTGAGGGCAAACCATATGGTACTTCCCAGTGAGAATCCGCCCATTGACACAAAAACGGGAATGATGATCAATACCTGCATAAGCGCGATCAGCGTAGCCACCGCTTCGGTATTTCCCCTTTTGATGCCCACAAAGGTAAGAACAAGGTCAAAGCCCAGCGCGACCAGAGTCAATACCAGAGTGGATGAGGAGATATTCCCGTATCCCAGCAGATACATGATAACGAAATACCCGAACATGACCGGAAGGGTACCCATACTGAGTACCTTGAAATGTCTCATCCTGTTTTCATTTTCATGTTCTTTCCAAAGGACGTTATGTTCCATCTCCACCCTCCGGTTCGAATTCCAGTATATCTTCTTCACTTTCGTCACTTACGGATATATCCATGCAGCCCGTTATCAGCTCCGCAACATTATCGTACATCTCCATAAGGGCCGGGTGCTTTTTTGCAACCATCGCCCCGTCTCCTGCCTTTGACAGCATCTCCAGTTCCCTGGCCATTTCGGAAAGAGTACCTGCCCCTATCATCCTGGATGTGCTCTTAAGTCCGTGAACCCGTATCGCATAATCCTTCCAGTTCTTTTCAGCAAGAAAGCGATTAAGTTCCTCAGCCTTATTCTTTTTATCTTTCACATATTCATTGAGCAGCTGTCTGTAGAATTCCTTATCATCCCTGCAGTATTTAAGAGCCGCATCAGTATCCACGCCTCCGGCTTTCAGTCCGGAGAGTTCGTCGCTTACGCTCTCACTTACGATCTCCGAAGGCTGCGCCTCTTCGATCGTCTTTTTCTCTTCTCTGGTATAGACTATCGCAGATCTCGGAAGCACATGCTTCATGACCCTTTCAAGATCCGTGATATCAATGGGCTTGGGTATGAAGGCATCAAAGCCTTCCGAAATGAACATCTCCTTAGCAGAGCTTATGGCATTTGCGGTGAGCGCAACTATGCAGATATCCTTTCTTGCCTTAACGGCATTCTGCCTGATCCGCTTCATTGCTTCCACACCGTCCATTCCCGGCATCATGTGATCCATGAACACGATATCGTAATCATTCAGACTGCACAGCTCTATGGCTTCCGCGCCTCCGGGCGCAGTGCTCACTTCCATTCCGTATGTTTCGAATATGCCCTTTGCAACCAGGAGGTTCATGGGTTCGTCATCCACAACAAGAGCCTTCAAGCCGGGGAAGCTCATCTTTTCTTCTCCAAGCAGTGTCCTTGCATCAAAACTGTGATTGAGGAAATTAGCCACCTGAGAACCGTAAAAAGGCTTAGGCATCCTCGTTATCATCTTGCCGACTGCTCCCTTAAAGCCCCTGTCCACCACAAGCGCCACGTTCATCTTTTCCGACAGTTCCTCTATATAATCTCTGTTTTCAAGATATTCACCGGTGCCCACAAAGAGATGGCTGATCTTCTCATTCTCAAGCAGCTTCTCCAGTTCTTCTCTCGACTGTACCCTGTGAAATGCCAGGGAAAGACCTTTTGAGAGATGGGCTATCATCTGCATATAGTATTCACGTATCTTGGGATGTCCGGTGGTCATGAATCCGAGGAAACCTGCCACCACGCAGTTCTTTTTATCCGTCACGCTGAGACACGGAGCATGATTCAACACTTCCTGGGGGATACTTACCCTTATGGTTGTGCCTTCGCCCGGAACACTCTCTATGGCAAGCACACCGTCCATAGCCTTTGCAAATCCGTTTATTATCGGTATGCCTATCCCTAAGCCGCCTGCGGTGCGGGCCCTGCCGGAATCCGACTGGTAGAATTTCTCATAGATATTGTCTATCTCGTCTTCGCTCATTCCCACTCCGGTATCCTGCACTTCAAGTATAAGATTGATACCGTATTCTCTCTGTACCGGATATATGTGGACATATACTCCGCCCTCTTTGGAGAACTTGTAGCCGTTGGTGATCATATGCCAGAGTATCTTCTTGATCTTGGCGCTGTCTCCGAGTAGCTCCGCAGGCACCCCCGCCTCCATGTCAATTACCAGATCCAGTCCGTAATCTTCCGTAAAAGAAAGCTGCGTCAGCAGATCGTTCACCAGGGAATTGATCATATAGTTTTCTTTATTGGCATGGAGTTTCCCCATGTCGATCTCTGTAAAATCAAGTATGTCGCCTATCTGTTCGGACACGCGATGTCCTGCTCTGGAGATGGAGATTATATTATCCGTTACTTTCTCCGGCAGTTCTTCTTTTTCCAATACCGAAGACAGTCCCATAACGGCATTGACCGGAGTCCTTATCTCATGGGAAACATTTGCAAGAAAATTGTCCAGACGTTCGGTGGCGCTTTTCAGTTCTTCTATCTCTTCATGGGATCTTCCCATCACGTCATTCCAGTTGTCGATTATGCTTCTTCCTATCCAGCCCGTCATCGCCACCATCATGACATGCAGTATGCACCTGCTTATTTCAAGACTGCCGAAACCCGCCTTACCCATGATCATCATGATCAGATCATATGTAAAAGTAATGTAGTAGGTAACCTGGCAGAGCGTGATCAGGGCTTTCTGCCCCGTCATTGTATAGACCATGATGATCACGGTCATCACAAGCGCCATATCGAATGTACTGGTGGAATGTATGCCGTAAAAGAAAAAGGCAAGCATCATTTCGACCGAATAGACCCAGAGTCGTGTTACCGAAGACAGCTTCTGCCATATATGCAGCACCCAGGCAAGCACCATGCCTGCGATGATGGGCACCACCGCCCATCTTTCCCAGTCAAGCAATAAGGTTTCAGCGGCAAGAATAATGGACAGCATGGTATAGCTGCCCAGTATCATCAGATGAGAAGCTTGAAAAAATATGTTTTCCTCATCTTTTTGTTTCATTCCTTACAGCTCCCTCATCTTATAGTCGATATCCTCGTCTATCATGGAGAGCATTATATCAGCAAATACGGGATCGAACTGTGTTCCTTTACCCTTCTCTATCTCTTCGCGAACTATACCCTGGGGCAATACCTCACGGTAACTTCTGCGGCTGGACATAGCATCATAAGCATCCGCAACTGCGATGATGCGCGCTTCTTCAGGAATATCCGTACCGCTTATGCCGTCGGGATATCCGCCGCCGCCGTATCTTTCATGATGCCATCTGGCTCCGATAGCAAGACTCGGCATCTCTTTTATATTCTTCAATATCCTTGCACCCATCACCGGATGATTCTTGATTATCTCGAATTCTTCATCGGTAAGTCTTGCCGGCTTGTTTATCACGGCATCGGGTATGCCTATCTTTCCTACATCATGGAGCAGGCCCATCATATAAATGCTGTCCAGCTTCTTATCCCTGAAGCCTGCTCTTTTGGCTATCTCTTTGGCATATGCAGCAACCCTGCCGGAATGACCGTTGGTGTAAGTATCCTTTGCATCTATCGCTTCCGCAAGAGCCTGCACCACGTGTATGAAAAGGCTCTCGTTTTCACGGGTCTTTTTATCAACTTCCTGCTCAAGATTTTTCTGCAGATGATTCAGATCTATGATATGTCTGACTCGTATCGTCAGCACATCCGGAACAAAAGGCTTCTTTATGAAATCCATTGCGCCCAGTCCCAGTCCTCTTGTTTCCGATTCCTCGTTTTCATCGGCTGTAAGGAAGATGACCGGTACTTCATCCTTGCCGGCTTCCATTTCCATCATGACAGCCAGCTCGACCTCCAGTTTCCTTAAAGCGCTTAAAGTCTCAAAACCGTCAAGTCCCGGCATATTGATATCCAGGAGTATCAGGTCCGGCGTTCCTTTTTCCCTGACAAAGTCAAGCAGCGCCTGTCCGCTCTTAAGAGCGGTTACGCGCATCCCTGCTTTACTCAGGATATGTCCCGCCACTTTCAGATTACTTGTATCATCATCTACTACAATTACCCAATCAGCCATGATCAGTTCCCTCCATACAGGCAAGCAATTGTTCTACGGTCACTCTTTCGGAACTATACCGCTTAAGGAGATGATCTCCAGCTTAGGCTCCTCATCGGTCATATAACTGGCATCATTCATCCATATCTGGCCGCTGCCGAAGCATATGCCGCTGCCGTTAAAGAACATGTCATGGCAGCTCTCGGCTTCCATCTGGGCCTTGTCTTCCGGAGCTATGGTCTTGTCAGCCATATAGTTTATAAATTCCTCGGGACCGTTTATGACTGTTCCGTCAGCCATATTTAAAGGATAACGTATCTTGTCGGAAATAGCAACCCAGTCTTCATCGAGATAGGCTTTTTTCAGCTTGCTGCAGGTTGTCTCCAGATTGAGCTTGTCCATGGCTGTAACTGCCACATAGTAAGCCAGATCCCCGACTTCTGCAGTAAAGGCTTCCTTTGCGTTGTCTACGGCCGCCCCCGCCGCATCCACGATCGCGCCGCCCTCGGACAGCCCTGCAGTGTCCAGTGCTTCCTTTGCCTTATTTTCTATATCCTCTTTGGACATGTTTCCCACTTCCTTGGGAGCATTGACTGCCTCCTTGGCGATATCTCCGAGGGTATCCCCCTCGGAACATCCGGCAAGTACAGCTGCAAGCAGCATCCCTGCCAGCGTAACGCTTATCAGTTTCTTCTTTTTCATTTCTATCCTCCTTAGTCCGTCTCTTCGGTAAAAGTTTTTAACTGTCTCATGTTTCCTATGCCTGCCACGGCCCTGCTCACTTCCGGAAAGCCCATTACGAAACGTATCACATCCGGATCATCGGAAGTCACTATTACGGTAACGTCATGCCCTGCGGCGCATTCGAATATATCCATAGCCTCGTCCCTGCTCTCTTTTGCAGTATCATTCATCCTTATCTGTACAAAATCAACGTTTGTATGCTCTGAAAGCAGCCTGTCAAGCATGTCTGCATCATCCGTAAAGGAAAAACCCGCATACTTTATCTGTCCCTGCTTCTTTTTTGCCGTCATCCAGTCGAAGCATCTGAGGTTTCTGTACTTCTCATAGCTCTTTCTGTCAATATCGTGGAGCATATAATAATCGAAACGTTCCACCCCCGCATTTTTTCTCTGTGCTTCAAAGACTTTATCCATTTCCGATGTATTGTTAAAGAAGCTGTAATGCAATCTGGAAGCCAGCGTGAACCAGTCTCTCGGAAGTCTGTTTACGAGACATTCATATGCGGTCTTCTCGCTCTGCACACCGTAATACCTGTAAGCCGCATCAAAATAAGTGAATCCTTTTTTCAAGAAAAGATCCACGAGTTTTTTCATCTCATCCATGCCCAGGGTTCCGTCATCTGCGGCATTCATCCTTGGCATGTTAAGCATTCCGAATCCGAGTTTTTTCTCTTCCGTGCTCATTTTTGCTGCCTCACTGAAACCACAGGTTCATATCCACTCCGCCCTTGATGCCGTCCACCTCGGCCGACTCGGTATACTGCCACATCTTTATCTCATAAGGGTAGTAGATATTATCGTTATAAAAAGCAAACCATATGGGATATGAATACACCCTTTCCACCTCCAGCATGCCGAACATGCCATAGGTATTGACATAGATCATAGGCGTATATCCCGCTTCGGATATCCTCTTAAGAAAAGCCTCTGCCGCATCTGTCCGTTCAGCCGGCGTCAGTTCGTTTGCCCTTGCGGTTGCCCCGGGCACTTCCACATCCAGTGCTACCGGCAGTTCCAGGGTATATCCCTTTATCCGCTCCAGCACGTACTCAGCCTCTTCCACAGCCTCTGCGTTGTTTATTGCCTGGGTGAAGAAATATACTCCCAGCTTGAGTCCCGCAGCAGCAGCGCCTTTTATATTCTCTTCAAAACACTCATCCTCAACCAGCGCTCCGCTGCCGTAACCGCGAAAGCCCACTCTTATCATGCAGCCGTCTACACCGGCAGCTTTCACTGCTTCCCAGTTGATGCCTTTTTTCTGAAACTGTGAGACGTCAACTACTCTGAGAGAATTCTTTTCGCCGTTTTTTATGTAGTCATAAAAACCCTTCTCATCCTTAACCAGCTCGTCCTTTGATATGCCATGCTTAGGCAGCTCATCATTTATCTTTACGAAGTGATAGGTATTGTCCGAAACATAATAAACATAATCATCAAAGAGTTCCCGCAGCATGTCTGCACTGGAAGCATCAGGAATAGAGAGCCTGTCCATTATCTCGGCTTTCAGTGCGATGCGTCCTTCGGTCAGTCCTTCCCTGCGTGCTGCTTCAAGCCGCTCATCAAGTTCCTCCCTGCCGACCTTTGCTTCATTCTGCTCAAGTGCTTCTTTCAGTCTGCTTTCGGTCTCATTAAGACGCTTATTACTGTTATAGAGACTTACACCCGTATATATCAGCGTCAGCAGGAGCAATACCGAAACAAGCCTGAGTACGTTAAGCCTCTGCTTTAATTTACGACTCTTTTTCGGTTTCTTTACTTTATCATCCCCCTGCATTACCCTTACAGGAGTGATCTCTTCAGCTTCTATGAATTCTTCCATCTGCCTCTCCAAATCTTTAACTTATAGATAATATCATCTTTTACTCTTTTTCTCAACCATAATTGACCGTTTACACCTGTTTGTGCTATAATAATGCCATGTACGAGAACGAGGACAACCGCATTCCCGGCACACCGGGAACCCAGCCTTACGGCGCCAATATGTTTGCTTTTCTGGCATTTGTATTGGCCTGCATAGCAGTATTCAGCATACTGACAGGCCTGTTTCCGATCATGCTGGGCAGTCTTTCGATCATACTGGCTTCGCTTTCAAGAGGCAAGGAAAGCAAACTTTCCGCCTCCGCAAAGCTCAGCGTTTATATAGCTGTATTTGCCATGATCATCGGTGCGGGCATCACCGCAGCCGCAGTGCATGCGATCATGACCGATCCGGAGATGAGGAGCTTCATGACGCAGCTGTACAACGCAGTCAGCAACATGGATTATGAAGAATATACCAGACTCCTGCGGGAGTATTACAATACTAAGGGCTTAGGAAAGTAGACATTCCCGCGCGCTAAACGTTTTTTGATAACCAGTCAAATGGTTTCAGACGGTAAACCGTCTGAAACTGTTGACCCAAAGATCGTTTTGCAAGCTTGCTTGCATAAACGATTTGGGGGCAACAAAGTTTACGATCGCAGATCGTAAACCATTTGACGTCACAACGATCGCAGATCGTAAACCATTTGACGTAAAAAGGAGAATTAAATGTTAGGCGGCATTTCAGCAATCGGCAACAGCATATCTCCTCTGATACCGTATAATCCGTATTACGGGAATACGTCTTCTTCTGCTGCGTCCGAAGCAGAGGATGTTAAAGTCGCCGGCGCACAGAAGGGCAGCGATGATCCCGTTGAGAAGCTTACCGGCCGCAAGGAATGCGAGACCTGCAAGAACCGTAAATATGTTGACGGTTCCGATGAAATGGTTTCTTTCAAGTCAGCCGCCAAGATCGCTCCGGCAGCCGCTGAAGCAAGAGTGCGCGGTCACGAGCAGGAGCATGTAGCCAATGCCTACGATAAAGCAGAGCAGCAGGGCGGCAAGGTTCTCCGCGCCAGCGTCAGCATCAAGTATGCGATCTGCCCCGAATGCGGCAGACAGTATGTAGCCGGCGGTACCACCAGCACTGCCATTAAGACACCGAAGGATCCGCAGAATCCTTATAATAAGAATGCCGCTTCATTCGGAGCCGAAGCATTCAAAGGCAATAATCTGGATACGGCGGTCTGACCTTACAATGAACAACTCATTACTAAAAAATTCAGAATTAAGAGCTACGGCGCGCGGACTTCTCTTAGGGAAGTACGGGCGCATTATCTTTATACATTTCGCCTATCTTATTATCATGGCATACATGAACGAACTTACCCTGCAGACCAGGCCCAATGTTTCGGTCACACGTTTGATCTTATACATCTTCCTTTCGATCATAGTATCCCTGCTTGCAGGCGTGTTCCGTTACGGTCTCACCCGCTGCTACATGAACCTCTGCTGCGGCATGAACTATTCCTTCGGAGATCTGTTTTACGGCTTCAAGAATGACAGCGTACGCATACTCAAGGTTGCAGCGATCCTTGCAGTCATCGAAACTGTCTGCTTCCTGCCGGCTTCCTATTTCATGTCAGCCTACAGTACGAGCAAGACTGCTTCCGCCTTTTTCTTCGCCTGCTTAAGTATCACTCTCGGCATCATAGTATTCTGTGCCGTCATGCTGAAGCTGGCCTTTTGCTATTATCTCTTACTGGATTTTCCCGATAAGAAAGTCGGAGAAATAATAAAAATGTCCGTCTACCTCATGAAAGGAAACGGACTTAAGCTGATCTATCTTTATGCAGGATTCATTCCCATCTTTTCACTCGGGCTGCTCTCCGCAGGCACCGGCCTATTATTTCTGGTGCCCTACCTTGAAGCTACCCTCACCTGCTTCTACTTAAACCGCGTATCCAACGCCTGATAACCTTCTCTCTGAGAACTATCCGCGTACCTACTCTTTTTTTGCGTTGCCGACACGTACACAGCAGCTTTTCTCTCCCCTTCGTGTCGACTATTCTTTCAACTGTTTTTCTCGACACGTACTGAGGCTCTTTTCTTCTCTCTACGTGTCAACTCCTCCAATTGCTGACACGTAATACAGCACTTTTTCTCTCCCCACGTGTCCAACTCCTTCTCGTCTCTTTTCGCCGACACGTACACAGCTACTTTTCTCTACCCTACGTGTCAACTCCTCCGATCACCGACACGTAATACAGCACTTTTTCTCTCCCCACGTGTCCAACTCCTTCTCGTCTCTTTTCGCCGACACGTCCACAGCTACTTTTCCCTCC
>JAEEIK010000060.1 GCA_016281335.1 Lachnospiraceae bacterium
CCTTATATTTCCATACGGATTCCTTACACTTTTCAATGAAGGGTTCCAGGCCGTATGCTTCTATCTGGTCCTTTCCGTCAAGGCCCAGGCTCTTCTCAACCTCTATCTCCACAGGCAGACCGTGGGTATCCCAGCCGGCCTTTCTGGGCACCATATATCCCTTCATGGTACGGTATCTGGGAATCATATCCTTAATGACTCTGGTCAGCACGTGACCTATGTGCGGCTTGCCGTTGGCCGTAGGAGGTCCGTCATAAAACATGTAAGTAGGGCAGCCTTCGCGCTCCTTAATGCTCTTTCTGAAAATATCCTTATCTTTCCAGAACTGCTCTACTTCCTTTTCCCTTGTCACAAAGTTTTGGTCTTTTGATACTTTCTTGTACATTTACAACTCCTCCGAGTCAAGTATTATGGTGAACGGTCCGTCATTATTAAGACTTACCGCCATATCCGCTCCGAATTCTCCGGTCTGCACATCAGGCACGCTCTTTTTACATTCTTCTATAATATATTCGTATAAAGCCGTCGCCATTTCGGGACCGCCTGCTTTAATGAAGCTCGGCCTGTTTCCCTTCTTGCAGTCCGCATACAGTGTGAACTGTGATATCAGCAGAAGACTTCCGTTAACATCAGCCAGCGACAGATTAGTCTTGTCATTTTCATCTGCGAAAATCCGCATCCCCACCAGCTTTTTCACCATCTTATCGGCTACTTCCCTGGTATCGCTTTCGCTGATACCGATCAGCACCATAAAGCCTCTGCCTATGCTGCCCCTGACTTTTCCTTCAATGGTGACACTGGCCTCCGTCACCCTCTGTATCACAAAACGCATCTTCTACACCTCTGTATCTGATATATGATATGGGGAAACGCGGCAAATGTCAAGAGAAGCGGCTTATTCACCGCTTCTCGTCACAGCTATACTTAATGTAATTCACTACTTGACCTTGATATTGGCCTCGTACTCGATGCCGTTTACTGTCATGTACAGTTTAGTGGTTCCCTTGTATAATCCGGTAACATTTCCATATACGTCAACCTCGGCTAAAGATTCGTTTTCAATTCTGAAATTCGTTATATCGTTCAGATAAACATTTTTCACGGAAGTATTGACCGTACGCCCCACTTTAACTGTATATGTGCTTTTCCTAAACTGCGGCATCCTTACTGTCAGCTTAACAGTCAGCTTCTTGGCAGTCATTCCTGCTTTTGAGGGGAATGTTGCCGTTATCTTTACGGTTCCGGATTTTTTGAGAGTCAGGATACCTTCACGGTTCACCTCAGCGACCTTCTTATTCGAACTCTTCCAGGAAGATGGCTGAACAGTGGAATTGATATAGCCGTTCATATCCAGGTAGCCTCTTCGGAATATCATATACTCCGCATCCGGATTCACTACCGGCGTGATCACGCTGACTGTAGCCTCAGCCAGCTTCGTTCCGTCTTTTCCGACCGCCTGGATCGTTACAGTACCATCATGCAATACGGTAAGTGTACTGCCTTTTATCGTCACTGCAGAGTAATCTCCGTCGATCAGATAAAACTTCTTTGCTCCCTTCAAGCCGTAAAACAGTGACTTTTTAAGATTGATGGATTTGACAGCTATCACATTCTCGCTTGCCGTATATTGTGACAGATCGGGTTCCGACGGACCGAGGGGCGACTCTTTTTCCGAAACAGTCACCGTACACTGCGCCCTATATCCGCCTTCTATCGATATAGCTTCAATTGTAGCCGTCCCGGCTTTTACGGCAGTTACGTTTCCGTTATCAACAGTCGCAACCTCTTTATCCGAACTCGACCAGGCTATTTTCTTATTTGTCGCATTCTCGGGATCAAACTTCACCGTAAGTGCTATCGTATCCCCTTCTTTCATTTCGGCTGTTGTCTTATCAAGCGTAATGCCTTTCAGCTTCACAACTTCATCCGAGACATCGGGCTTACCCGGATCCGACGGCTCCGTGGTTTCGTCGGGATTTGAGGGATCATTGTTTTCTTCATTTGAATCTTTCTTACTCCAATGGGCATATAAGGTAAAATCAGTTGTATTGGCTACTATCGATGTCGCATCCACACTGTACCCATCGTTCAGAGCAGTATACCAGCCAAGGAAATTATATCCGCTTCTTACAGCTGTCGGAAGTTCTCCGAATGCACTTCCGAAAGTTACTGTCTTGGTCTGAACCGACGTCGTTCCTCCGTTGGCATTGAAGGTAACTGTTACATTCACTGCCTCCTCAGCACTCCAATGAGCATACAGTGTATGGGCTTCGGTATTTGTCACCACTGTATTTGTGGTCACTTGTTCTCCGTCTGTCTTTGAGGTATACCAGCCAAGGAAAGAATATCCGTTTCGATTTGCACCCGGTAGCTCCTCATATTTTTTTCCATATGTATATGTTTTGCTGTTCATGGTAGCGGTTCCGCCATTGGCATCAAAGCTGACCGTTACCTTCACTGCTTCTTCCTGTTTCCATAGCGCATATAATACAAAATCGCTCGTATTGCCTACTATCGATGCCGCATCCACACTGTATCCGTCATTCAATGCGGTATACCAGCCAAGAAAAACATATCCATCCCTTGCAGCAGTCGGAAGTTCTCCGAATGCGCTTCCGAAAGTTACCGTCTTAGTCTGAACCGACGTTGTTCCTCCGTTGGCATTGAAGGTAACTGTCACATTGACTGCTTCCTCAGCACTCCAATGAGCATACAGCGTATGGTCTTCGGCGTTTGTTATCACCTTATTCCGAGTTATCTGTTCTCCACCGGTCTTTGAGGTATACCAGCCAAGAAAAGTATATCCGTTTCTTACAGCTGTCGGAAGTATTCCATATGCCTCTCCATAACTGAACGTTTTCGACCCGGGACTGCAGCTGCCCCCATCTGCATCAAAAGTTACCGTCACATTTTTGACTGACCAATGCGCATATAAGGAATAACTTTCAATATTATTAATGGCAGTGGATGTGGTAACGGCAGTTCCTCCGGTTCTATCAGTAAACCACCCAAGAAAGCTGTATCCGGGCCTGGTTTCCGGAACAGGCAATTCTCCGTATACGCTGCCGGTAGGCAGCACCATTTCTTCAACTTCACATTCTCCGCCATTGGCATCAAATATTATTGTCACATCGCTGAGAGTCCAATGCGCGTATAGCGTATGGTCCGCTGGGCTGATAATACTTGTTGTATTAATAACTCTGCTTCCGCCGGTCCTCTGTGTGTACCATCCGTCAAAACTGTAGTTTAACCTGTTTGTCAAAGGAAGTTCTCCATATACGGAACCATAAGACACTATTCTGCTTTCTTCTCCGCACTTACCTCCGTTAGGATCAAAACTCAGCTTGTATTTTTTACCTCCCCAATGAGCATATAAAATATGATCATTCTCATTGCTGACTATTGTTTCGGCACTGACTCTTCTTCCGCCCTCTGCTTCGGTATACCAGCCCCTGAATATCAGGCCGGCTCTTTCAGCAGGAACCGGTAGTTCTCCGTATGCACTGCCATAATTCAGATTTCTTCCTGTATTTATAACACTTCCACCGTTCGAATCAAAAGTGACATCAACACTTTTCGCTGTCCAGTGGGCATACAGCTTATGCGTTTCCTCATTGGTAACACTTGTCGATGCTGTAACAAGAGTGCCACCAACTTTCTCTGTATACCAGCCGTTAAAGTTATACCCGCTGCGCGATTCAGGAACAGGCAGTTCTCCATAAGTATTGCCTGTTATGATTACTTTATCCCTCAATCCAACCTTACCGCCATTAGCATCAAATATCACTTTATGTACATATTCAACTTGAGCCGTAGACAACACATATACGCCTAATGAAAGGCTTGCCCACTGAACCGCAGAGCCGCTATAACTTATACTAGTCAATGAATTACAGCCAGAAAACGCTGAAGAATTAATACTTTCCATAGTTGACGGGATAGAAACATGCGATAGATTGGTCAATGAAGAAATATTAAAAATCCCATATCCTATTTCTGTAATGCCTTCCCCTATGCATAAATCTCTTATCTCATCTTTATATCTGTCCCATGGATGATTATACTCCGGCAAAGCCGCGTTACCATTAATACTTAATATACCTTCATCGGATAAGGACCAGCTAATACCCTTTCCCAAAAATCCCTGTTTATGCTGTACATCATAGTGAATATTTGCTGTTTTTAAAACTGTATTAAAAGAACCAACACTTATCTGACTCAGGCAGCCTCGCTTCCCCCATAGTAAACATCAGCAAGCGCTGTACATTGGTCAAAGGCATAAGAATATATGCTGCTTACACTTGCCGGTATATATATGCTTGTTAAGGATCTGCAGTTTTGAAATGCTGCATTCCCGATAGTATCTGAACCTTCTTTTATTTCAAACTCTGTCAGTAAACGGCAATTAAAGAATATTCTCTCTTGAGCTGCACATCCCCCGGGAATATTAACACTGGTCAAAGAAGTGCAGTCAGCAAAAGCATTCGAGCCCCCAACACTGACTCCGGCAGGGAGATCTATAGTGCTTAATGAGGTACATCCCGAAAATGCATAATAATCAATGTAACTTAGGCTACTAGGTATTGTGATCGTTTCCAAAGAAGTACAATTATAGAATGCATGATTGCCTATACTACTTACACCCTCAGGTATGTCTATATGTACAAGTGAACTGCAGGAAGAAAAGACGTAGTTATCTATTATATTCAATTCTTTCGGTATATATATATACTTCAATGAACTGCAGCCCGAAAAAGTATAGCTTCCAATAGAGTTTATTCCCTCCGGCAAGTCTATACTTTGTAATGTATTACAACCATTAAATGCATACGCAGGGATTCCATCATCCCAGCCGAATTCAATATCATATCCTCCGCCTATATGTCCTGCTGTCATCAACTTCTCACAATTACTGAATACTCCACTGCCAATAGTCCCCAGACTTGCCGGGAGCACAACACTAACGAGGGAGCTGCAGCCAGCAAATGCACTACTATCTATTTTGCTCACTCCTTCGGGAATACTGATACTCTCCAGCAAACTGCAACCATAGAATGCCTCTGATCCAATGGACTGTATGCCTCTCGGAAATGTGACAGCTTTTAAATATTTGCATCCGTAAAAAGCATACGCAGGTATTGCTTCATCCCATCCGAATTCTATATTATATCCGCTATCTATTGGACCTGCAGATACCAAGAGCTCGCATCTCTCAAATATAGAAGATGATGAAAAACTGTTTAAACTCTTAGGCAAAACAATATGGGACAGTGAACTACAACCTGAGAATGCAGAATACCCAATAGTCTTAACTCCATTGGGTATTTCCATTTCCAAAAGAGAACTACAACCACTAAATGCATAAGAACCTATATTTGTTACGCCATTAGGTAGAGTAATACCTAATAATGAAGTACAACCATTAAAAGCATATTCTCCTATTTTCTTTATACTTTCCGGAATCTCAACTTGTCTTAGATTCTCATTACCGGTAAATGCATTATACGGTAACTCTTCTTCCCAACCGAACTCTATATTTTTTCCACTACCTTTAGGTCCAGCCGAGGTAAGTTTTGGGCAGTGAGAAAACACGCTGCTTGACATCTTTGTTTCCGCAGGTATACTGATATGTTCCAAAGTACTGCAACCATAAAAAGCACTGTTTCCGATCTGAGTGATACTATTTGGTATCACAACATCAGTCAACAAAATACAATTCTGAAAAGAATAAGAATCTATACTGCTCACGCCTGAATCAATGACCACTTCACTGATACTCCGGTTATGATCACTCCATGGATGGCTTGTCATATTACCGATTCCCGACACCCGCAGTCTCAGTTTCTCGCTGTCAATAGCCGTAAGTCTCCAGTTAAGATCATTCCCACATGTTCCTGATGCCACCGTCTGTCCGCTTATGTAATAGCAGGGTGTTTCTTCTGTCTTTTCCTCTGTTTCGTCAGCAGCATCCGGCTCATTTACTTCTTCACTCTCATATACCGACTCATTTTCATATACTTCTACTTTTCGCTCTTCAGTCACATACTCTTCAGCCGTGTCATTGCCATCATCAATAAGACACTCTTCCTCCATATCATCGGTAATTTCATCAACGATATATGTTTCATCCGCATTCCCATTTTCTGCATATACATAGGTATCCATGAGGGAAATAAACAAAACCAGCGTAAGCAAAGAACTGATGAACCTTTTCTTTATTCTCATGATCTTCATATGTTTTTCTCCTCTATCTGAACAGACTGTTCTTTATTTCCACAATGGATGTATCCGGAACTCTCTTCTGTACTATTTCGCGGAACCATATCCTGCACTCACTTAACATTTCGGCATGTTTTATCCGACAGATGACAGTGCAGATTCTTTATTCCTGTTTCGATAGGCTTCGATCACCAGCTTTTCATCATACGCAGGCGCATAAGGTTCGGCCAATTCACAGATATCGCGTACACGATCTTCGGATTCTTCCACTTCGTCAGCTATAACCTCTATATCTTTGCCCCGCCTTAGTTTTTTGCATATCAGTAGGATAAGATGCTCGTCTATACCCTCCTCACGTCCTTCTCCGATGCCTCTTTTATACAATACGGTAAAATAACTCTCCATACTCGCTCCCTTCTCTGTGTTCTCTTCGAGAAACAGTTCTCCTATGTTATCATCGTGAGTCATCACCTTCAGTAGTTTTAATACTTCATCTACATGCACTATCGTTTGCGATGTAGGTTGATAATCTGCATTCTTTCCTGCAGTCATAACAAAGTATTCAGCAACTACACGAAAGTCACTGGTAAACTTGTATACTACATCCATCGGAAGCCTGCATATCTCAAACACATTTATCTTGTAGTCATTGAAATAATCTTCCAGCCCTTTGGGAATTTCAAAGCAATCAGTTAACTTTCGTTTATCCCACTTTTCTGTGCCAAAGTATAGAACCAGAGTGAATACGGGATAACGAGGATTCTTATTTCTGAAAACATTCCCGTTTTCATCTTTTTCATTATAAAGCTGGCTTCTGTAGGATGCACCGTCATAGCCGATGATACGTAACGGCATGTCTCTGTCCGGGTACGTCTGATTTTCCATACCGATCAAAGCAATCCGAAATGTCGTATCCCTCCAGTATTTAGCAGTATCACGTTCCTGTTCATGCAGCTTGCCGTCATCTGCTTTGTACTGACTGAACGGCTGTACATCATCCAGTTCATTTTCTTTGATACGTTTCTCGCCATTAAATAACAAAACATTAATGATGTCGGCGAATACATCATTATAGGCCTCCAGCGTTTTTTCACCGGAATCTTTTTCACCCATAGGCATTCTCCTTTCAATGTGTTCGGGAGAACTGTAGGGTGCGTCACTTCCTTATCTCCCTGCTTTTATTTGTTGGGGATAAAGCATAGGAGATTAGAATAATTGATCTTTCAGATGATCGGATTGAAACCGCTTATGCTTATACTGCTACGGTAACACATTTATCCGGATAGTACAAGGGAGGATTTTCCGAAAAGAAATTGGCGATACCGCAGAACTGCGATATCGCCACTTTTCAATCACGGAACCGTCCCGGTGATCGGTTTATTCTTCGGTGTATTCGAGGATGTCGCCGGGCTGGCAGCTTAAGGCTTCGCAGATTGCTTCAAGGGTAGAGAAGCGGATGGCGCTGATCTTTCCGGTCTTCATCTTTGAGAGATTTACGTTGCTGACGCCCACTTTTTCCGAAAGGTCTTTCAGGCTGATCTTACGGTCGGCCATTACGCGATCGAGTCTTAATATTATCTTTCCCATGGTCAGCCCTCCTTAAAGTGTCTCGTCTGATTCCTGCTGCAGCACGGCACCGTATTTGAAGATGTAGCTGAGCATCAGGATTATAGCCACCACCAGTAACATGCTGAGATCGATGCTTACCGTAAAGCGCTGTTTGCTGCCCATCATGAATGTACTGAAAGCTGCTCCGCTTAAGATGCTTGTAAGGCTTCCGAGTACGGTCCAGGGAATCAGTGAGAAAGCAAGGTTACGCAGCTTCTTTACCACGTTATCCTCAAAGGGAGATGTGCAGTTTTTGAAAGCATTGCAGAGACTGCGGATGAAGAAGAAGTTGATCAGAGCCATTGTGATCACGCCGGCAGTAGCCGCAACTATTGATATGAAGTTTTTGATATCGATGCTTGATGTGTAAGGATTGACCACGTACGAGATTAAGCCATCGTTCTGTGCTTTTTCCTTTACAAACTCAAAACCTCCTACCGAAAAGTGCCCTCCCTCCAGAATGTGATCAGTGATGCTTGCGTCAGCTGTTCCGCCGGCTACCGCGGGGTTAACATCCATTCTCAGTTCCGTGCTCCCCTTCACACTCACCAGTCCGTCGGGTATGATCGCCAGCGCTGCTATTCCCAATACCGCTGCTATGTCACCGAGGATCAGTATAACGATCAGTATTGTCGATATTACTCTTCCGATGCTTCCCATTTTGTTGATCTTCTTAATAGCTGTTTCCTTATTCATTTTGATACCTCCTATAGTATATCTATATTTTCGTTTCGCATTAACGATTTAACGTTTATCGTTAATCAGAATATACCACGGTAAATATCATTTGTCAACAACTTTTTATCGTTTTTCGATAATTTTATTATTTTTCTGATAAAGAATACACTTTTCCCTTTGGAAGCATACTTTCCCTTATAACCTCAGAAATATACGACTATTGAGGTTAATTATCCCGACGTTTCCGGAAATTATAAGTACTGATCATTTATGGTCCAAGATTGATTAAAATCATTTCCTGGTCATTCAGATTAAACGCTTGCGATTTTTCCAGAGTTCCATTTCTTTTAACATCAATTACAATAATTGAGTCGCTTTGAGAATCATCGCTTTTTATATCTATTTCGATATTATTATGCTCGTAATTATTTGTTTTCACATAATCAACCTGTACTTTATGTCCTTTCACAATAAAACGATATTCATATTTCCCATAAATTGAAAAATGAGAAAAATAAGAAGAATCCTTGTAAATCACTTTCCCACTCTCGTCAACAACGTTTATTCCATCAACGTCAAATTCGGAATGAATTTTTACTGACGTATGAAACAAATAGCAAAATGCGCCAAGAACTGCCAATATCAAAACCAGTATAATAATCGATAAAAATAAGATTTTTCTCTTTGACATACTCGTAACCTCGATTATTTCAAACCATTCTTAAGTTCTTTCTCAGTCAAATATCTGAAATCTGATCACATCATCAGACTTTACATCAACTGTTCCGCTTAACTCTTTCAAATGCGCATCAAAAAAGGCCAGATGACATCTGCACAGCTTCTCATGCATAAGATCCGCATCGAGCCTGCCTGCCATTCCCGACATAAACTTCGGCATCGCATGTTTCATATCCGAAAAACCAACATGCTTCATACCCCTGAATACTGCTTTGTAAGCAGGTGCCGAATGCCTGCTGATAACTCTGGCTGCCAGCACCTCATGTTCCTCACACACGATCATAAGAAACGGCTTATCCAGAACCTGATCATTATACATTCCGAAAAGCATGCCATCTATGTTTGCGCCGCACTTAAACTGCGGATCCTTCATACAAAGATAATAAGCAAGCGCTCCTCCTAAGGAATGACCGGCCAGTCCTATACCCTTGCCAAAATCGATCATAGCATCCGTATTCTGTTTAGCATGGTCCAGCGCTGTATAAATATCCTTTTCCCATTCGGGAAGACGTTTTATCAAAAAGCCCCCAAACTTTTCCTGGTATCTGTCGATTGCTTCAATCAGCTCCTCATCTGTACCCTTCATTTTAGAAAGTTTATTAAGAGCTATAAGATTGGGGATCATCGGACTGTTCGCGATCTTCAAAAGCTTCTTATCACCAAAAGTCGGAGCAGCGTCATCATATTCCGTACAAACGCCCTCCAGAGGATGTCCGACCGTCATAACGACATATCCGTGAGACGCAAGCTCAATACAAAGAAACGAATTACCTTCCCTGAAAGACTGATATCCATGATTAAAAATAATGAGTGGAAACTTCTCGCCCGCAATCCGCGGAGCATCCTTATAGCACTCGGAAACATTATTTCCGGCAGCGGTCTCTTTATCATAATCAAGCGGAAGCTTAAAGGCATCCTTAATCCCCTTAAACATATCACGGGACATGTACATTGTTTTTTTAAGTCCCTGAACAGAATCCTTTGTGACGGGATAATAGACTCGTGCCGAGATCCTTCTCTTTGTGCCGGGATTCAGCACCTCATCTCTCTCTTCCTTTGAAGTAAATGTCGTCGTTCCGACTGCATATTTTCCGCCCGGCTTTGGATTACTTCCCATTATTCTTCTCCTCCGCATAAATATATAATCGATTTTGCGAGTGTATCAAAAAGCGGTCTTGGCTTACACTGTGCTCCCATCGGAGCTTTGTAACAGGCCGCGAGAATACAGTTCATCTCAATTCCCGTATAAGCGGCCGAAATGAAATTGGCGATCCTCTCCGGCTTATCCTTAAACTTATATTTCCTCTTCTTACTTTCCTTAAACAGCTTAGGCAGTACCACGGCTGAAAGATAGCCGAAACTGCTCCGGCCTTTTATCGCACCAATGATCTTCTCCGCCCTTTCAGGCTCATTGATAGCAAGAACAGTAAGATCAAAATTGATCTTCTGAATATCCATCAGATGCTTCTCCATCACATCAGCCAGAATGTTACAGATCTTATGCACGCCCTCTTCAAAGTCCATCTCTTCCTTTGTGTTAAACAGCTGCTCCATATCATCAATTATGTTATAATCTTTCCTCATCCCTGCAATAACATCGCTTAAGATCTCATCCAGATCCTTATAAAACCTGTAGATCCCCCCCTGAGAAAGTCCCGTCTCTTCAATGACATCCATCATAGTTACCATCTCAACCGGCTTACGAAGGCATACACGGTATGCTGCTTCTACGATAGACTTCCGTTTATTATCAATATATTCCTGCGTAACCTTAGGCATTTTGTCACCTCATTAAAATGAATGTGGTTTCATTTTAATAAGTCGATTGTCTTTTGTCAATATATAAATGAATTCAGTTTCATTTTTTACAAAAAATGCCTGCAGTAAAAACTTGCCTGTTAACTGTATACGTGATATTATTTTTTATGGTTTATACTACTCATAAAACCTCAAGGCTAAAACCATTGAGGACTATACGTGCCCCGAAGGAGAACTCCCTGTTTTTGACCCAAATACACCTCCTGTCGAGAGTACAGATTCAGGAGGTATTATTATGAAAAAGAACAACAAGTTTCTTACCACCTTATTTACCGCCGGCATGATCCTTACACTTGCAGCCTGTGGGAAAGGGAATGACTCATCAAAGCCGGATGCTTCTTCTCAGCCTGCCGCGCAGAGCACGACTCAGCAAAGCAGCGATTCCCAGGATAGCGGCAACAGCAATTCAAACAGCAGTGACTCCGGATACAAGCTTACAGTACCTGCAAAGCTTACCGGAAAACTTAATATCATCGAACTCGAAGACAGGGATCCTTCCGTTCTGCGCGGAGTAAAAACACTTGGAAACAGTTTCGGAAGCTTCGAAGATATCAACGGGAAGGATCCTTCCCTTAACGATGTACGTTGTATCTTTGGGCTGAACGAATGGGTTGAATTCTATCCGGACACGGATAAAGAATCCGGCTTACGTGTATGGATCCTTAAACATCGTGATGATCATGAATACTATGCCGATTGCAAGTTTTCAGACCTGATGCCCGATTTCGCAAATTACTGCGATCTTCATTATCCAGAAGATGCAGAAGATCCCCTTGAATGGTATTGGGGCAGTTTTTACCTGAATCCGGAAGACTGTGCCCCCGGATACTACGATTTCGTATTTACCTATGACGGCAAAGCCATAGCGACTCTTGTGACCCGTTTCTATAATGATGGTGAGTTGAATGATAAGTCCGGCGCAGAGCTTGAAGCTCTTATGCATGAATAATATTCTGAATAAATAAACACGCTAAAACTCCCCCGGGTATCAAGCCCGGGGGCGTTTAAAATAAGATAAGTTTATTACATATCAGACAGATTATAATGTAAACAATTCCAGCTTAGCGATCATATCTTCCAGTATGTATCGTGAATCAACATCGGTATATATCCTTACCTGAGGCTGACCGTCTTTTACTTCGGAAGAAGTATCTTCTGCAATAAACGGTGCCGGCGCATACCGGAAGTGTCCGCATTCGGGATTCATTGCCAGCGCGCAGGCAGGTGAATCTCCGAGGGACCAGCTCTCTCCCTTGGTCCAGCCTGCACCTTCGGAAAAGTTATATCTTACCAGATTATCATAAAGATGCTTTCCTATCTTTCCGCAGGGACGCACCCTTCTTTTAAGTTCGGCTATACCTATCAGTATGGTGGTATATACAGTGGAAGGTACCAGCCAGATATCACCGCCTCCCGAAAGCAGAAAGTTGGCGGCCTCCACGTCATTACCCGCATTGAATTCGCGGAATGGCGCTTTGTGCGGAGCTTCTCCGTGAGTGCCTATCCATATCACCGTCATACGTTCCCTTATGCGCGGCTCTTTTTTCATTGCCATTGCAAGATTTGTGATAGCTCCCTGGCACAGTACGTATAAAGGTTTCTCATCCTCCCGCAGAGCTTCATCAATGATAAAGTTCACGCCCTCGGATATCTCAGGAGCATCTGCCATAGGCCCTTTCTGTCCATAAAATTTCGGCACATCAGCATCCATACACTCAAAGATGGTCTCGATCTCGGCATAGCTTTTTCCCATGGAACCTTCTTCACGGAAATGCTCTGCTATCACGCCTTTTACGATCAGCTTGGGACTGAGCAGCGCCTGGACTATCGCATAGGGATCATCGGCCTCGCAGGCCGCATCGGTATCTATGATCACACGCACTTTTTTATAATCAGGTATCTCAAAAAGATCTTTCATAATTTCTTTATTCAACCCCCTTAAAGAATATCTGCAGGGCATGATACAGATGAAGCTGCCATGCCTTCATATCATGGACGCCGCCGGGGATTACGTAGAAATCATAGTTTTCACCCTTCTTAAGCTGGGGACATATCGGCAGCACCTTGCCCATTATATCCGTATGTTCCGCATAGGCTATATCCTTATCTCCGTTGCAGCAGAACAGATATTTCAGATCCAGCCCCTTCTCTTCACCCTTCTTCAAGGTCTCACATATACGCTTTACTTCTTCATCATGATCACCGAAAGGTCCGCCACAGCCCGAGAAAGGACCGTACCATGCGAAGAGATCAAAGTTGTTATAGAAGGCTGCGCGGTAGGTTGTCATTGATCCGAGGGACAGACCGGCGAAAGCCCTGTGGTCTCTTGTCTTGATCAAATTCTCTTCCGATACGTCTCCTGCAGCATAGACAGGATAATGTTTCTCAACGGCAGGTATCAGGTCTTTGCGAAGTTCAAACTTAAACTGTTCTGTGATATATTCCCCTTTCTTATCTGCTTCCTCATCTCCTCTGTAGTAAGTCGGAGTCACGATGATGCAGGGGGAGCATATCCCCTGCGCCATCATGTTGTCCAGTATAGTCACGGTATCGGGAAACATCTTGAACCACCAGTCTTCGGTCACTCCGCCGCCATGCATCAGATAAAGGACATTATACTTTTTTGCTTCATCATAGCCGTAGGGCAGATACACCCAGGCGCCTTTTTTAAGCGGCTTATTATCTTCCTCGTAGGTGAAGCTCTCATATTCAAAGCGCTCCACTTTTCCCTTCTTCTCGCAGTCCTTCAGCATCTCTGCCGGCATTTCATAAATGTAGTTCATTTTGTTCCCCTCCTTATATCATTATTGTACTTAGTCAAATGGGCAACCGGCTTCGCTGCCTTAGTCAAATGGGTACATATAACAAATCTGATTCAGTCAAATGGTCAGCCAGCTTCGCTGCCTGTATCAGTTGCCCAAAAATCGTCCCGGCAAGCAAGCTTGCCGGAGCGATTTTTTTGCAACCGATCCATACGATCTTCGATCGTATGCCCATTTGCCTTCCTCTCTTATTGAATAATGATTATCTCCTTCGCTTGGCCGTTGTCATCCAGCTGTCCATATCCGAACGGTATTACACAGGTATGCCATCCCGTCCTCCTGTAGCCGGGCCTCCATCCAATTTCATATTCCTGATCTTCCGCGGCATCGGCATAAATTATAAACGCAGTTTCCGCATTTGAAGTGATATTCTGGATTATCTGGCAGTCATCATCATAGCTGTTATCGATGAAGTCTTTTATAAGCAGTTTTTCCTCAAAACTGTCATCATAATAATACAGATCATTTCTGTTATCATAATCACCCATATATGCGATATATGGAACATGCTGTGCATCGCACAAGCGTCCTGTCTCGTCTAAATAGATAACAGGCACTGTATCCATGTATTCGGTCTCCGCATTTGTGGAATCTATAGCCGTCCTGACACTGCCCTCAACAGCGGGCGTGGCCTGCAGGGCCTGCCAGTCAGAAAGAAAATGTCCCGAGCCCTGATAATAACCTATGCTCACATAGGCATCACTGCCGTCTGTCAAGAACTGATCCACCTGCGCATAGCCCTGCTCGCTATTGCCTACATAGCCAAGTTCAGTAACATTTCCCTTCTCATCCGCAGAACAGAGATAATACTCAATATCCGCATTCTGCTTAAGCATTATCATCTCTTCTCCGACAAAACCGCAGCAATCGAAATAACAGTCTTCTTCACCGACAGTTGTGATCTGCTCTCCGTCACGCACCAGTACCAGCTTGTCATATTCGCCCTTGACCCAGTTCGTCACCAGTATCTCACCGCTCTGTGATATACCCACGGGTAAGCCGTCGCAATACTTTTCCTGGGTTCCCTTTTCGATGTCATAGTAATACGTGGCATAGGTGTCGAGCTGTGCATCTTCCATATATCCGACATAAAACCCTCCGGGACAGGCATAGAGCTTTCCCACGCCGGTGATGCTGCCGGCCTCTTCCCATTCATGACTGTTTAAGTCATAGCATATAAGAGGGCTTTCTTTTGCGTTCCATTCAGAAGTTAGAAATTCTCCGAACACCGCGCCTTCTTCCATGGAATCAGGCGAAATAGCCCTGAAGAACACTTTGTCACTTATCTGTACAAAATAGCTTCCGTTGTTTACTACAAGGTTTTCATTGAATGCCTTTGAAAATATTTCTTCCGTCTTCTCCGCGGTCATCGGTTCTTCCGTCGGTTCCGGCTCTTCAGTCGGTTCAGGAGCTTCGGTTACCTGCGCCTCGGTTTCAACTTCCGTCTCCTCCCTCTCGTGCGCCGGTCTGCTTACTTCCTCTTCATCCTCTTTGTTACCGCAGCCTGCTGCCAGACACACAAGTGTGAGCATGCATATCGCTGTCATCTTTTTTCTTTTCATCTTAGTCCTCAGCCTTCTTCTTTCTCGTATTTTGATATTACTTTTCCCTTAAGCCCCTCTATAAAACAGATACCGGGATCAAAAGGATTATAATGAACATCAGCCTCTGTAGCAAAAGCATTTTTATTTGTTCCTGCTTTTGCAATCTCCGCCATATACACACTGCCTTCAACTTCATACTCATATACCGGTATCCAGCAGGCTCTTGTTCCTCTGTACATTTTCGGTATCTTCTGATCGGAATAAGCGAGCTTTCCTGTTGTCAGCTCCGTACAGCCCTTTTTCTCCTGCAGTTTCCGAATGAAACCGATAAACCAGATCACCACTATCACAAACCAGACAGCGATCACAAGTATCCTTATATCGTTCATCTTTTTATTTTTCCTTTCAGCTATTCACGGTACCGGAATATTATATAACATAATGCATAAGCTGCCTACTGAAAAACAGCTCTTTCATTCTATCCGCAAATTCAGCAATTCCTGCATAGTCATTCAATAATATGCTTGCCCAAATCGCTTGACATGGCGCGCTTTTTCAAATACGATAAATATGCATATTAATACAAAAGAGGGCAATACCATGGGTAACTGGGAAAGAATGACAGATTATGAAGCGGAGAAGATGGAAGAGTTTCAGGGCCGTTTCACTATCAATTTTAAAAAGATATATTTTGATATAGACGAGATCTCCGAAAGAACAATGGAGATAAATGAAAAGCATCCGAAGGACAGTCTGATGCTCTCCTGGGCCGGCTGCATGTGCGGAATGTTCATCCTCTTTCTGCTGGCTTATAAGGTATTTGCGCTGATCACCATACCTTTTTTCTTCTTCTATATCATGGCTCTCGTTAAAATGGGAAAGTGCTGGAAGAGCTTTAAATACAGCGGCGCTGCCTTTGTGTTAATGACCATAGCAGCAACCATACTGCTGTTTGCTGCAGCAATACTATTAAGGACCCTGTTTCTGAAATTGATCTGAGCTTACAGGTCCGGATGTTCTCCCGACCAGCCCTGTTCCGGCAGACAGGAAAGAAAAGACATATCATCTTCCGAAATACTGAATCCGAAAACATCAAGATTCTGCTTCATCCTTTCCACGGATGAAGCTTTTGGTATCACGGGTATCTCCCTCTGAATGAGATAACGCAGCAATAACTGCGCATTGCTTACTCCGTATTTCTCAGCTATTTTGGTAACGATCTCACTTCCCAGTATCCTCGCCCTGCCGAGAGGACTCCAGGCCTGCGGGATTATCCCTTCTTCACGAAGATAAGACAGTGTATATTCCTGCATATAGCCGACATGCAGTTCCAACTGATCGATGACCGGCCGGATACGCGCTGTTTCCAGCAGCGGCCTTATATGATGCGGCAGGAAATTGGAAAGACCGATAAAGCGTATCCTTCCTTCATCACAGAGTTCTTCCATCAGCGCCCAGCTCTCTCTTACTTTATCGATCCACTTATCATCGGATCTGTTATCCTTGGGCCAGTGTATCAGATACATATCCAGATAGTCTGTCTTAAGCTTCTTTAATGATTCCTCAAATGAAGCAAGTGTACGTTCCCTTCCTAGATCTCCGGGCCATACCTTGCTGCAGATAAACAATTCTTCTCTGTTTAATCCGGCTTCCTCTACAGCTTCTCCTATCTCCTCTTCGTTCCGGTAAAAGCTGGCCGTATCGACATAACGATACCCTGCAACCAGGGCATCCTTTATAGTCTGTTTACCGTTCTTTTCCGTAGCAAGATAGGAACCGAAACCAACGGCAGGTATGGTGTTTCCTGCGGCCTTGCCGGCAGTCTTTCCGGCTCCCCATTCTATCTTAACTTTTGCATCATTACTCATGGCTTTCCCTCCGTTATTCATACTTTGTCAGGTCTGCTCGTGATGTCTTTTCTATCTGTCACACAGTTCTGTGACTTCTTCCTCATCTCTGTGATAGGTATCGTTCTCCGCATTATTTTTGAAGAGCCTTCTCATTGCATAGTAATGCGCATCTTCCCTCCAGTCACCTGCAAGGGAGTTGATCCCCGTAGTCACTATTTTTGTTTTCGGATAGATACTGCGAAGCTCCGCTATGTCTTCCGAAGATACTTTTGTCTCCATGAAAACCATGCGCCTGAGCTTCGGAAAGTCTTTGACCGCATCCACATTCTTTATCGGATTCCTGCTGAAGTTCAGGTCCTCCATATCTTTTAAGTACTGTATCGGACTTAAGTCCGTTATCGAATTGACAAAGACTTCAAGATAAGTCACCTTCGGCACGTACTTTATCATCGATATATCGTTAAGCCCTGCATTATCCACCATTATCAGCACTTTCAGTTCATGCATGTACTGCAGGAAACTAAGGTCATGCACCGGGTTGTGTCCGAGATCTATGCCTACCATATCCCTGCAATACTTAAGATAATAAGCGTCCGCATCCTTGAAGGGCTGGTCCAGTTCGCCTCCCCTGAAAGTAGAAAATGCCACTGCATCGGTACGCAGCTTTCTTCTTGAAAACTGTATCTCCCAGATCATGCGTATGCCGGGATAAGCGTCCTGCAGCTTCGCATAGTCTTCGTTCTCCATGCCGCAGTCAATAAGCGTAGCTTTTTCAAGTTTCGGCATTTTCGCAAATACCGCTTTCATATCGCATTTGCTTAAGTTTATTCCTGACAGATCTATCTCTTTAGCGTAAAGAGGTATCAGCCTGTCCCCCAGCTTCAGCGTATTACCGGGTCCCTCTTCCACTGTAACGGCAGGAGAGCTTTCCTCCGTCTCCTCAATATCCGTATCTTCTCCGGCATAGGCTTTCAAAGGAAAAAGCATTATCAGTATTGTCAGTATCAGTAATATACGTCTCATGTTATTATCTCTTTATCCCTCAGAAACCAGATGTATCAGCAGTCCTTTATTATCTCCCCAGAGCTGTGGTATCACCAGGCCCGCATTCATCAGCGTATCACCCTTTAAGCACACTTCACTGATAATTTTCTCCTCTGCGTTTTCCATGTCAAAGGATAAGAGCCTGTATTTTTTATCCGGATCAAGACCGGAAAGCCTTACGATCCTTGAATGATGATTGGGCCTGCCCACTACCTGTATAAAAGTAAGCAGCGCTTCTTTCTTATCCTTTGAAACGCACATCCATGCATCCCACAGTCTGTTCTCATGATAGGATGCTATCCTGTAGTAATCACCCTTTGCCACCAGTTCATGATACCTGTGGTACATCTTTATCTGCGCGGGTATCTGCTTCCTGTCTGCTTCCGGTATCTTCGTGATATCCAGCTCGTAACCGAAGGTTCCTGCCAGTGCTACATATCCTCTTGTCTCAAAAGGCGTATTCCTTCCCACCGTATGGTTCGGGCAGTCACTGACATGCGCGCCCATGGCTGACAGCGGATATATAAGAGCCGTGCCTTCCTGTATTGCCAGTCTCTCTATCGCATCCGTATCATCGGAACACCATATCTGCGGACTGTAATAAAGCATGCCCGGATCAAAACGTGCACCGCCTCCTGAACAGTTCTCCAGAAGCAGATCGGGATATTTTGTTATCAGCCTCTCCTGCAGTTCATATACTGCAAGCACATATCTGTGGGAAAGTTCCCCCTGCCTGTCTGCCGGCAGTTCCAAACTCCCAAGGTCCGCAAGCTGTCTGTTCATATCCCACTTTACATACTCTATGTTTGCGGAATCAAGCACCTTAGCTACGGCATCAAAAACATAATCCCTTATTTCTTTTCTTGTGATATCAAGCACATACTGATTCCTGCACAGTCCGGCCTTTCTGCCCGGCACTGCTATGGCCCAATCGGGATGAGCCCTGTAGAGTTCCGAATCCGGTGATATCATCTCCGGTTCAAACCATATGCCGAACTTAAGACCTAAAGCATTCACACGCTCCGTTAGTTTCCCAAGTCCGCCTTTTAATTTTTCTTCATTAACGGTCCAGTCACCGAGAGCCCGGTTATCATCATAACGGTTTCCGAACCAGCCGTCATCCATGACCAGCATCTCTATGCCGCTCTTTGCAGCCTGCTCTGCGATCTTCACCAGCTTCTCATCATCAAAATCAAAATAAGTTGCTTCCCAGTTGTTGATAAGCACTGGCCTCGGAAGTTCACGGTACTTTCCCCTTATCAGATGATCACGGTACAGATCATGGAAAGTTCTGCTCATTCCTCCCAGTCCTTCGGACGAATATACAAGCACAACTTCAGGCGCAACAAATTCTTCTCCGGGTGAAAGCTTCCATTCAAAATCATCTTCCCCTATACCGCTCATCACCCTCAGCCTGTCAAACTGATCGTTATAAACAGTGGCCTGAAAGTTCCCGGAATACACCAGATGCACTCCGTATACTTCGCCTGTTTCCTGACTTATGTTCTTGGATGCTATGCCGATAAAAGGCTGATGCTGGTGGGAAGTCTCGCCCCTGTTTGAAGATACGCCGTGGAAACCTTTTCCTATCGGATATATATCGATATGCCTCTCCCTTGCCCAAGTGCCGTTAAGCGTGATCAGCGAATACTCCCTGTTGTCCATATCGAAGGCCGCAGACAATACCCTCTCAAGATAAATGTCTTCATTCGAAACATTCTTTATCGATACGCTGCGCATCACAGCATCATTGTCATCAAAGATGCTGTAGTTAAGTTCTGCCTCTACGCCTGCGATCTCATCGGCAAGTTTTATCTTAAGGCTTTCGGCCTTATCTCCGAAAGTAGCGGGAAGCCCGGGAAGCCTCTTCTTTTCCTTGGTTATCTCATGGGATGCATAACGCAGTTCACAGACCCTGTGTCCTCCCGCGGTCCTTATCTTCAGCGCATCTCCTCTGAAATCACCTGTTCCGTGAGTCGGATACTCCATAGGAAAACAGTCCATAAAACTTAGCTTATCCCTGGCGTTTTTATCAGGCGTATAGGGAGCTTCCTTAATCCTTAACAGCTGACTTGCATCATCACTGATACGTTTTCCGAAATATGAATGCCCGAGATAACCGTCCGCGACAGCCATGCAATAAGATACTTTAGCAGTATCCAGTTTAAAACTCATATTTCTTTCATCATATGAGATTCCCATAAAAACCTCCTAAACAAATGAATCCCTTAAGCTGAATACCTGCAGCTGTTCGGTAAAGGCCTCGGCATTTGCGATCTCCATTCCGCTTATGCTGCTTTTTTCAACTCTTATGATTACGGGTCTTCCCTTATGCAGATCAAAGGCATTATCGGAAAATCTCGCATCCGCTTCCCTAAGATCCAGCCATACAAAAGGAACGAATACATCTGCGCTGAGCGTAATGTCAAAACTCTCTTCCGTTTCTTCCACACTGATCTCGGGTTTTGTATCCGGAAGGTTCAGCTCTTTGTATGGCACTATCACGGCGCTCTCCCTCTGTATGTATCCGTCGGGATATTCGAACTCCGCAAGCACATACACATCCCTCGGATCCCTTCCGTTTAACTGTCTGGACAGATCCCTTGTTATGCCCTTGGCTGCAAGTCCCGCAGTACTCCTTATGTCTTCGGCGAAATGCAGCAGTTCTTTTCCGTCACAGCTTACCAGCGCAGTCTTTAACCTTACCACCATATCGTCCATACCGTCATTGACTACCCAGGGAGTGAGGCGGTTACCTTCTATGCACAGACTTGCCGACACAGGCGCATAAAAACGTCTTGCCATATACATCAGCATCTTCCATCTTCCGAAATAGTCCATCGCGGACCAGCTCGATCCGGGCCAGTTATCATTAAGCTGCCAGAACAGCGTGCCCATGCACACTCCCCTGTTTCTTCTCATATGCTCAACCCCTGTCTTTATGGCAAGGGCCTGCATTATCTGGCTGACATACAGCAGCTGTTCGAAGTCCTTCGGATAACGGAAGTTTTCAGAGATGTAATACATCATTTTTCCGTTGCCTTTATCGCACTTCTGATGCGCCTCCATCACAGGCGAGTAGATGTTGCGGTCAGCTGCTTCGGTATAGCTCTTCACTGTCTTTAAACAGGGGAAGGACTGGAAACCGAACTCGGAAAGGAATCTGAATTTATGTTTTGTATATTCCGAAAATGCTTTGTCTCCGTGCCATACTTCCCAGTAATGCTGGTCGCCTCTGTTTTCATCATCGGGTCCGTCAAAGCAGCCTCCCGATGAAGGCGAAGACGGCCAGTAGAAAGTAAGCTCATCTTCAGCACGCACGGTGCGCGGCAGTATGTATTCAAACATCTTGATATAATCGGCTTTCAGCGCAGGAGCCTCTTTTGCAAAGCCTTCCCAGTGATCCCAGGCCGACTCGATCTCGTTATTGCCGCACCACAGTCCCAGGCAGGCATGATGTCTTAAACGCTTTACGTTATCCCTGACTTCAGCAACTATGCTCTTTTCAAAAGAGGATGTAAGGTCATAGACATTGCAGGCAAACATCAGATCCTGCCAGACTATCAGACCGTATTCATCACAGAAATCATAGAACTCATCAGAAGGATAATAACCGCCTCCCCAGACACGTATGCAGTTGAAGTTTGCATCTCTTGCACTTTTAAGTATCGTATCGGTGCGCTTCTTATCGATCCTTTTATAGATCGCATCTTCGGGAATATAGTTTGCTCCGAAAGCAAACATCTTTATCCCGTTTATCACAAAGCAGAACTCTTCTCCGTTTTCATCCTTTTCCCTGCTTACCGAAAGTGTGCGGAGTCCTATCCTGAACTTCTTTTCGTCATATATCTTATCCGCTTTTTTCACGGTGATCTTCACATTGTACAGAGGCTGCGGTCCCATCCCGTTAGGCCACCAGTATTGCGGGCTGTTGATATCAACTGTCAGTTCGTTTTCACCCTTCTTCGTTACATGAGCCCCTGCGCCGCTCATCCTGGTCATTACCGTCACATCCGGTTCGCCGCTTACGGATACCACCAGTTCCACGGGTATCACATCCGTATACTCCAGTATGGGATCGACATAGAGTTTCACCTTTCCGTCCATATGTTCCTGAAAGATGAACACCTCACTTATCTTCACCTTGGAATAGGCTTCAATACAGATATCCCTGAAAATGCCGATATCCGGAAGCTTAGGACCGAAATCCCAGCCGAAAGAGGAATGAGGTTTTCTCAGATAACTGCTGCCTTCTATGGAACCTGCAGCCGTATAATGAATCTCTTTACCCGGAGTTTTTTCCATCTCGCTTATATACTTAAGCGGTGAATGAAAAAGTATCTTAAGCTCATTGGCACCCATTCTCAGCTTATCCTTTACGGATACGCGAAATGTCCTGTGCATATTTTTCAAACGTCCTATGCGTTTTCCGTTAAGGAATATCTCGGCCACGGTATCCAGACCGCTGAATACCATCTCTACCTCATCCTCGGAGAGTATCTCTCCTCCGAGTGAAAAGTTCTTAATGAACTCATAATCCTTTTCAAGATAAGGCAGCGCCTTCTTCTCATTTTCCCTGAAAAAAGGATCTTCTATGACTCTGTTCTCAAGCAGTACAGGCAGCACCGAACAGGGTGTTTCCACATCATAAAAAGTATTTTCCTGATATTCCCTTAATTTCCAGCCGCTTCCGCATAAACTCTGTCTTATCATTTATCATTCTCCCATATCATCTAAATTCAAAAAAACAAAAGGATCTTTCGGATCTGCCTGTAAGAACTGCATCATCAGCAGCGCCATACGGACAGATACCTTCTCCTCCTTCAGTATCCGGCGCACTTCTTTTTTGTCCGCCGTTATAAGCTCTATGCTCTCCCATTCTTCGGGATGCATTCTGCCCTTTCCCGAAGCATAGCCGAATACAGGCACACAGCTCTCATCCGTAAAACCCTGTCCCATGTAAAAACCGTTTTCAAACAATCCGCTGGTACCCTTCACTGTTTCCAACGTCATGCCTGTCTCTTCTTCCATCTCCCTGATGGCCGCTTCTTCGGGAGTCTCGCCTTCATCAATAAGGCCGGCAGGAAGCTCATACATAAAAGCTCCGACAGGGTAGCGATATTGTCTTATCAGTACCAGTTTCCCGGGATCATCTTTTAAAACGGCATAGATAAAGATACCTTCCGCCTTACTGCTTCCGGTTTTGATCTTCAGTTTTTCTTCGGGGTTTCTGGACACAAAGTAATAATCGAATTCTTTTCCGGAATCCGTCAGAGCATCCATATGAAAAAAATTCAGATATTTATTCTTGAACAGGGCCTGAATGCCCTTGTATTTCTTTTCCGCCATTTCAACTTCCCGGGCGCTTAATGACCTTCTCTTCGCCGCTCTTTAAGCCTTCCTGGTATTTCTTGTATTCATCCGTCATCACATAACGGTTGTCCATGGTCTTGACTACATCGGCTATCTGCATCTTCTCAAATACCTTGCCGTCCGACAGGTTATAGATCATATTGTCCCTGTAGGACAGGACAAAAGGTCTTAATATGTCGTCGGGATTGTCCGTCAGCACTATTCCCTTGGTGCCGTCGGTAAATACCACCGAACAGCCCACCGGAACTATGTGTATCGCCTTTGCCAGCGCCGCCACTACCTGCTGGTTGATATGATGCACGGGATGATGCAGATACTTATATGCTGCTATATCGGACTGGGGTTCCTCACCGTACTTCATTGCTGTCATCTGATCAAAGACAAAAGCGCATTTCAATGTCTCTACCTGGAAGTCAGGCGCTTTGTTATCAGCCATACCGTTCATATCCCTGATATCCCGTAAAAGATATGAGATATCCTTCATTACCTCGGAATCCAGGTCACAATTATCCCTGATCATGCGGTAGCCTTCCTCGCGTTTACGCGCGATCAGCTCCATATCCGACTCTGTCAGATCGCTGCTCTTCTTCTTAGTCACGGAATCCGGAATTTCAAGACTCCCTATATCATGAAGCAGGGCCGCCATGACGGTATAACGCTGCTGGGTCTTTGACTGGGGCGCAAGAGCCGCATATATGGCGGCAGAGAGGATAGCAGTATTCAGACAGTGCTTATATACAGTATCCTCCGGACTCCTGAGATTCTGCGTAAAGGTAAGCTTGCTGCCTCCCTTTCCGAACTGTCTCAGTACGTCGATGCATAACTGTTCAAGCTTGGCAGGCTGCCTGCCATCCCTTATATCATTCATTATCTCCTGGAGAGTAAAGACTGACATAGTCTGGAAACGCTCGAATTCGCGGTCTTCGTCGGTCATGGGCGGCATAGGTTCAGCCGGTTCGAGCGCGTAGATGCCGATCAGCTGGAAATTCTTTATGCTAGCAATGCCCTGGGGAGTGAGCTTCGTATCACGGTCATAAAGCAATACGCCTCTCTTGTTGAAGATCGGCTTTGCCAGCCTCATGCCCACTTTCAGTTCTTCCGCAGGAACAAATATCATGCCCGTACCCCCTCAAAAATATATTATATATTATACTCCAGATAATATATAAATGCCATAGTTTTTATCATCCTGCGCATGAAACTTTGTTTAAAACTTGTTGAAAAAACCTCTTGCAATTTTTTCGATTCTTTGCTATCATCCATGGCAGGTCAAGGCAGAATCACTGTCGACCTTTCGTAGATTCCGTGATCGGACAGTCGATCAAAGATTCCCTTTTAGGAATACGACTTCAGTAATGTGTTTTTGTGTGTTGATACTGTTGTTTTTCATGGAGGATATGATGGTTTGACTTTGATAGCACTGACTGCGCTGGCAGCGGTCTTTGATCTGAAGGAAGAACGGATACCAAATGTACTGAATCTTGCAGGTATCCTTGCAGGTTTTATCCTGCGCCTTTACAGAGCCGGTCCCGGCGGATTGCCTGCTGTCGTTACCGACACAGCGGCAATGTTTATGATTACATTTCTATTATTCTTAACGCATGCACTGCGTGGAGGAGACGGTAAGCTCCTGTGTGCCATCAGTGCGATCCAGGGTCTGATACCCGGATGCCGTATTCTGTTCACGGCTCTGGTCCTATCAATACCCGCAGGTCTCATTAAACGCTTTGAGACCGACAATTCCCCGACTACCATACATTTTGCTCTGCCTGTGTTTCTCTCTGTCCTTTTATGGCTGTGATACATGCAGACGCAGGGAAAGGAGGTGTGAAAAATATTCATTCCAAAACAAAATATCGCTAACGGACAATGTAAATAAGATCTAAGGCTTCTACGAAAAAGAAAACCCGGGACGGAGTCTCCTATAACTCCGTCCCAATATAAAGAGGAGGATCCATCAGGATGAATGACAGGATACTGGCTGTCTGCACCGCTGACGAAGCCTATGCGAAGCGTCTGCAGGAAGCCCTCTCGGAAAGGGAAACATTTCCCTTTTCCGTATTCATATACAACAAACCAGATCAGCTTGACGACAACAAAAAAATCAGTCTCTATCTTGCTGACGAGTTCTTTTATGAACGGCTGAAAGGGCATAAAGAAGATCTCATATTGCTCAAGGGCAAGGAGAAAGGTCCCTCTGCCGACAGATATATCTGGAAATACCAGTCTTCCGTACAGATCAGAAAACAGCTTCTTGACTACTATTCTGAGACCGCCGGCGAAGAAGCAGCCCTAAGCGGCGGCCGACGCGGAACAAAAGTGATAGGTATCTTCTCACCGGTCGCCAAAAGCATACAGACCTCTTTTTCTCTTCTTATGGGACAATTCTTATCGAAACGTTCCAAGGTGCTGTATCTTAACCTTGAACCTTTTTCAGGCTTGTCCACACTTATGTCAGGTTCGAACAACCGTGATCTCACGGACCTCGTATATTATCTGGATGGCAATACGGACAGACTGGTATATAAACTCGAGAGCATGGTGGGAAATGTTAACGGTCTTGACTATGTTTCACCGGCATTTTCTTTTCTGGACCTGGGCCAGATCAGCGAAGAAAACTGGATACGCCTGATCGACACTTTAAGAAACATGGGCAGTTACGATCATATAATACTGGATCTTTCGGAAATGGTCAGGGGACTGCTGAATGTCCTCAGGAAATGCGACATGATCTATACGATCGCCGACAGGGAAGGCTTTGCACTGGCACGGCTCGAGCAGTATGAAGAACTGCTTCATTCCCTTGAATATGACGACATAAAGGAACGCACATATAAATATGATCTTCCGGTCTTCAAAAAGCTTCCCTCCTCCCTCGAGGAACTGCCTTATTCCGATCTGGCCGGCTATGTTAAGAATGTCGTCACAGCATCGGAAGAATTATGGGCATAAAAATAAAACAAAAATAAGCTGAAAAAAGGAGAGATCAAATTGAATGCAGATCAAAGAAGAGATAAGAAATGAATTGAAAAGCCTGGTCCTTGAACGCATCTCTCTATCAAGGGATATGAGTGATGATGAGGTCAGGGATATCATCGATAACGTCATAATGGACCGGGGGCGTGCATTAGGTCTTTCTCTTATTATGAAGCAGACTCTTGCCAGGGAAATGTTCTACTCCATCAGGAGACTGGACATACTTGAAGAACTGACGGATGACCCTTCCGTAACTGAGATCATGATCAACGGAAAAGACTGTATATTCATAGAACGCGCAGGCCATCTGCTGCGCTGGGATAAAAGCTTTTCTTCGGATGAGAAGCTTGCAGACGTGATACAACAGATAGTCGCCAAGTGTAACCGTACCGTAAATGAAGCATCACCCATTGTCGATGCAAGGCTTGAAAACGGTTCCCGTGTAAACATCGTACTTGCTCCGGTTGCCCTTAACGGGCCGATAGTCACCATCAGAAGATTTCCCGAGCATCCGATACAGATGGATGACCTTTTACGCTTCGGTGCCATCTCTGAAGAGGCTGTCACCTTTCTAATGAATCTGGTAATAGCCGGTTACAACATCTTCGTAAGCGGCGGCACCGGCTCAGGCAAAACCACCTTTTTAAACGCCCTGTCAAATTTTATACCTAAAGATGAACGACTTATAACCATCGAAGACTCTGCAGAGCTGCAGATACAGGGCGTACCGAATCTGGTCAGACTTGAGACAAGGAACGCTAATGTCGAAGGCTGTAAGGAGATAAGCATAAGAGACCTGATACGGTCCTCCCTGAGGATGAGGCCTGACCGTATCATTGTCGGAGAAGTGAGAGGCGCTGAGGCTATAGACATGATACAGGCACTCAACACGGGACATGACGGTTCTCTCTCCACGGGACATGCCAACAGTGCGCCTGACATGCTGGCCAGGCTGGAAACAATGATACTTATGGGAATGGAACTGCCACTTCCGGCCATACGATCACAACTGGCCTCCGGGATCGATATCATCGTCCACCTCGGAAGGCTCAGAGACAAAAGCCGCAAGGTATTGCAGATCGTGGAGATACTGGATTATAAGAATGACCGGATCAATACATCGGTATTATACGAATTTATTGAGGAGAAAGAAGATGAAAAAGGGCATATCATTGGCAGGCTTGTTCCAAAAAATGAGCTTCAACACACGGAAAAACTCCGTGCAGCCGGACTATGAAGAAACCGGTTTAAGCGGCATTGAATTGCTTTCCTGCATCGTCACGGGCTTACTTATTGATGCTCTGATCTCTTATGTCTTCTACCGTTCCGTCATAGCATTCATCCTTATACTGCCCGGACTGGTTCCCTGGCTTAAATACAAAACCGCAGGATATAAGGAAAAGCGCAAGGAACAGCTTAAGCTCCAGTTTAAAGAAACAATGATATCCGTGATCGCAGGACTTGAAGCAGGGTACTCGGTGGAAAATGCCTTTATAAAAGCCTACCCTGATATGTGCCTTTTGTACGGCAACAGCGCTTATATGTGCGAAGAACTTAAATGGATAAGCAGGAATCTCAGGAATAATTCCAATCTTGAAGAACTCTTATCCGATCTTGCCGGAAGAAGTCATGTCCCGGAAATACGGGATTTTGCGGATGTCTTTGCCATAGCCAAAAGAAGCGGCGGAGATCTTCCTCAGATCCTGCGTGACACCGCAGCTCTGATCAATGAAAAAATAGAAGTAAAGCGAGAAATAGACACATTGATCAGTGCAAAGAAAATGGAACAGACCATCATGAATGTGGTTCCCTTCGGGATCATCATATATATAGATGCTACATCACCGGGATTCTTCACTCCTCTATATCACAATCTCTTCGGAGTGATCATGATGAGTGCGATGCTGGCAGTATATGTATTCGCATACCTGCTGGCAGCAAAAATATTAAGAATAGAATACTGATAAGGAGTACCGATGGAAAAAAGATCAAACTTAACTTCACCCTTTTATAAAGCTGCGGAAGCTATCGTCAGGCTGCTTGATAAGCGTGCTCCCTTTTCCTCATCGGCTGCCGCATTAAGAAGGTTACTGCTCGAAAAAAACCGAAATGATCTTCACTGTCTGCAGCCCACCGAAGATCCGGACAAAAGCGCAAGAGAACACTTCGTAAAAAAATTCGGGCTGAGTCTGATGATGATATCTATCGGTTTCATCTTCTTTATATTGCTTTCGCTGAAACAGCCTGATGAAAGCCTTCTGACAGACGGTACTCTCTTAAGACACGAAGCCGGCAAAGGCAGCTATGACGTAACACTGGATCTTAATGCAAACGGAAAGGAGTATAAAAATGTTGATGTACACATATCAGAAAGAAAATACAGCGATGAGGAACTTAAAAACCTGCTTCCTGAATTTCACGAAGCTTTGGAAAAAGCTTTTCTCGGGAAAAATACGGATGTCTCCGATGTATCGTCGCCCCTTGATCCTGTTGACAGAGTCGACGGATACCCTTTTGACATCGAATGGGAATACAGTGATCGCTTATGCATAGATAATGAAGGCAAAATAAGGATCACACCGGATGAGGACGGTACGCTTATAGAGGTATGTGCCCTTATAAGCTATGGCAGCTTTAAAGAAAGGTATATGTTTCCCATGATCCTTAAGCCCGTGAAGGAAAACACTACGGCAGATTTTCTTGATCTCGTTCATGAAAGACTCGATGAAGCCGATCAGCAAAATGCTGCTGAAGAAAGCCTGGTCCTTCCCGGAGAGATAAACGGTATAGTCCTAAGCTGGACCGAGCAGAAAAAAAATAATGCTCTGCTTCTTTTCATCATGTCGATCGCCATCGCCGTTGTTCTTTTTCTCGCCGGAGACAGTGACATCCAGAAAAAAATGAAAGAACGAGATGAAGAAATGCTTATGGATTATCCGGAGATAATAGGAAAACTCGCACTCTATATAGGTGCCGGCATGACCGTGCGCATGGCCTGGAAGAAAACTGCCACCGAGTGTTCCGATACTCAGCTTGAGCGCTACGCATACAGAGAAATGCTCTATACGCTTCATGAGATGGAAAGAGGCGAGGGCGAGCTGACGGCATACAGACATTTTGCAAACAGATGCAGACTTCAGCAATATGTTAAATTTATCTCCCTGCTGGAGCAGAATGTAAAACTGGGAGCCTCAGGCTTTCTTACTTCTTTGCGAAAAGAAGCTGCAGAAGCCGAAGAGGAACGAAAAGCACTTGCCAAAAGAAAGGGAGAAGAAGCCGGCACCAAACTGCTCCTCCCTATGATGTTAATGCTCGCAATCGTAATGGCTGTAATCATTGTCCCGGCTTTTACCGGTATATAAACAGATTAAGCGGTGCCCTTATGACAATTAAAGAAAGGAGGAAAATATGAAATCTAAACTGAAAGAATATCTCTATGACGAATCCGGCATGGGAACAGTTGAGATGATACTCATAATCGTGGTGCTGGTCGGTCTTGTTCTTATCTTCAAAAACCAGATCACAAGTATCATCAATACACTCTTTGAAAGTATCACAGCAAAAACCGGAACAATCGCAAAATAAGCTCAGACAAAAATATTTCGCAGGTACGGAGGAAAAATGAGAAATAACAAAAAAACAAAAGACGCCGCATTCAGTTTATATCTTGCCATGATGCTCTCAGTGATGATTCCGCTCATCTGGACAATGATTGAAGGAGCCAGGGCAAATGCCATTAGAATGCGTATAGAATGTGCCATGGATCTCGCCTCCGACTCCGTACTTGCGGAATATAACAAAAAACTGCTGGAGGATTACGGCCTGTTGATGATAGATACAGCTTACGGCACGTCCGCCGGCTCCGAAGAGCATCTGCTCAGTCACCTCACGGAATATGTAAATAAAAACCTTAACACTTCAGAGGGTTCAGGGCTGATATTTACCGACCTGTGCCGACTGAGCTTAAGCGGAGCTGAACTTAAGAAGCTTTCCAGAGGAAGTGATGATTCTTCATCGGTATTACGATATCTGGCTCTTTCGTATATGTACGAAAAATACGGAGCCGCTTATGTCAGTGATACCGCTGATCTGATAACGAAATACGGGAGTATGGAGGCCGACGGTGAGGATGTGGGATCGGAATTTGACGATTCGGTCTCCGCTATAGACAGCATAAGTATAGCTCCTCCCGAAGATCTTGAAGAAGGAACGGAATGGGTCGAACCTGCAAAAGACGATCCTGCGCCAAATGTCAAAAAACTGCGATACAGCGGCATACTGTCTCTTGTCTGTAAAAAGGATTATTCCAAAAAAAGTGTAAACCTTTCTAAATTTGCGTCTTCCCGCAGTCTGGTCAAAGGAAACGGTATGCCTGAGGAATGGGAAAAGAGAAACTCCGTAACGGACCGTCTTATGTTTCTTGAATACATTATGGAAAAAAGCGGCAATTACATATCCAATAATGATTCGTCTCCTTTGAGATATGAGACTGAATTCATACTGTGCGGCAAGGATAATGACAATGATAATCTTCGGATCATAGCCGAAAGACTGCTGCTGATAAGGGGTGCGGCAAATGCTTCAACCTACTATTCAAGTCCCTCGCTTAAAGAACAGACAAGCGTTGCAGCCGCGGCTCTTTCCTTTGTCACTGCCTTTCCGGAATTCAAGCCGGTATACGAAGCAGCTCTGGCGGCGGCCTGGATATATGTAGAGAGCCTTTATGATGTAAGGCTGTTATTGGAAAACAAAAAGGTTCCGGCGATCAAGACTGAATCCGAATGGCATTATTCTCTTAATTCAGCCCTTGGCATAACTACTGCAGGGCCCGAAGTAGACAGCGGTTATGATCACGGACTCTGTTATCAGGATCTGCTCCGCATCATGCTGTTTTCCTCTGATGAAAAATCAGCAGCAAAAAGATTTACGGATATAGTCGAGATGAACATGAGAACTGTTGAATGCTATGCTGCATTCAGAATGGATGACTGTATAGCTGCAGCTGATATCCAGTACGTCTTTAAAAGCGCTTATGGGTACAATCTTCTGGCCGGTAAAAGTTTCAGGTATATGTGAGGTATATATGAAAAGAAAACTAAGTGCATCCATGACAGTTGAAGCAGCTATGTCACTTCCTTTGTATATGTTTTTTTTCATATCCCTTTTGTGTCTGATAAAGATGTTTGACGATATTTCAAAGATCGATGCATCTCTTTGCCGCTCTGCGTCTGCAATCTCAACATATGCCGCAGCAGGAACTCTTGCATCGGAAGATACTGCTCTTGCATCAACGGTTCTGTCGGACGGCTATGCTGTAATGATGCTGAAGAAAGATGCTCCGGATATCAGTGCTTCACTCTTAAGGTCCTCTGTCATGAAAGCTTCCGATATCGTAGACCTCAGAGCAGATTATCAGTTAAAGCCTGCTCTCAATTTCTTTAAGCTTCCCGGTTTATCCATGACTTCAAGAGCCTATGCGAAAGCATGGACAGGCTATGATGCGGAGGGTTCGGTAACCGACGGATCAGATGAAGAACGCATAGTATATATCACCGAAACCGGTAAGGTATATCACTTAAGCCGCAGCTGCTCACATCTGAACCTTACCATAATTGCCATAAAGAACGGAACTCAGGACAGCTACAGAAATAAATCGGGAGAAAAATATACAGCCTGTGCTCTCTGCGGTAAGGCACCGGCATCCCAGAGCAGCATCTATATCACCTCTGAAGGAAACAGTTATCACAGCTCTCTTTCATGCTCTGCGCTTAAACGTACCATCTACGAGATACCGATCTCTGAGGTAGGAAGCAGAAAGGCCTGTTCTCTCTGCGGAGGTAAGGAATGAAAAGCATATATGATGTCTTAAAGAATGTATGGATCTTTTTGATGCTCGCGGCAGGCAGTTTTTGGGATATCAGGGATAAGAGCATTTCCGTCCGCTTTCTGCTGATATTCGCCTCAGGATGCATACTGCTCTCTCTCCCTGTTTTTAATCCTTCCGACTTTCTCATGGGATTACTTCCCGGACTCTTTCTCTTATTGTTTTCCGGGCTTTCCTCCGGTGCGATAGGAGAAGGGGATGCTTATGCGCTGTGTTTTATCGGAATGTCTCTTGGACTTTATGTTTCTGTATGTGTTCTGCTGATAGCACTGCTTGTAATGAGCATATATGCACAGATACTTATCATACGGAAAAGAGCAGGCATAAAAAGCCGCATCCCCATGTATCCTTATCTTTGCCTTGCCTTTATATTAAGGCTCATAATACTCAAAGGAGGTAACTGATGCATACGATTGAAGCTGTTTTTCTCGCTCCACTGGCCTTTATTGTCTCAACATACTTATTGTTCTCCGGGATAATCCTGTATGATCGCACTGCCGTAAATTATGCGCTTGACGCTGCGCTCATCAGGGGAAGCGAAATGTCCGAGATGAACAATGATGAATTATTGCATTATGTTGAAAAAGAGTTTAAAAATCTGCTGTCAGGACGTTTACTGATGGCCGGAGGAGAACTCAGTGTAAAAATATCTTACGACAGTATCTCGGCTGAGTATAAAGGCAGCGTGAATCTGCCTAAGCTCCCTGCTTTTAGTTCTTTATCATCGTCGATCTCAACAGAGATCCTCTCATCATCAAAAGTGACACGCTTAAGAAGATCAAAGATCTGCCGCGCTGTATCCGCACTGAAGAGCAGCAGTAAATGAAAGGAGATTAAAATGTACGAACCTGCTTATAAGAAGACACTTGACCACAATTATATAGTTTTTCCGATGCCCGAAGATATGGATATCGATTATCAGTTAAACATGATCAGTGATAATGAGATACCCGGACTTATACATATGCAACCGCGTTATGATCAGAACGGTCCCCAGCTGTATTATGAGATAAGCTCTCTGCAGCCTTTGAAACGCCTGTATGAACACCGTACCATCAGCGACGATGATATACGTATCATACTCGGCAGTATACTTAACATCTATCGATCTCTCCAGGATTATATGCTGGACGACTGTCATCTGTTACTGCAGCCCGAATACATATATGTAGATGCTGTAAGTCTTAAGCCCGCTCTTATCTTTCTTCCTTTTTATGAACTTGAAAGAAACAATAGTCTGCTTAAGCTGAGTGAATACTTTATGGAACGCTCCGCTCATGAGGGCAACGATGCCGATATGTTAAGCTACCGGCTTTATCATCTGATCCGCCTTGATAATTTCGTAACAGCGGACATACAAAGACTCCTTGATGAACCTCATGAAGCCGTGAAGTATCCCGACCCGGAGATTCCTTACGTAAAGCCTGCTCCCGTTGCAGCAGAAGCTGTACATGATGAAGCGGAAACTTTATCCGATGCGACCTCGATAAGTGAGAAAAAAAACTTCCCGCTGATCCCACTCATTACCGCAGCGTCAGGCTTGTTGATATTGCTCATTCCCGCCGGTATCCTGCATATTCCAAGATCATTCAGACTCGGTGGTATGGCATTGTTTATGACCTCATTGATACTCCTGCTTTTCAGTCTCAGAAAAAAAACAAAAGTCAGTCCCGGGAACATAAAAGAAAAAACAGATACAACTGCTGACGAAACAGGAGAGTATGATACTTACTTCAGTAATACTGTTTCTCCCCTCAGTGATGTGTCTGACGATCGTTTAGGCCGGACCGTATTTATAGAAAGCGATCCAAAGGATATAGAAGGTCTGCTCATAGAGAAAAACAGGAAAAACGAATATCCGCTTACTTCATTTCCATTCACGATAGGAAAACTAAAAGATCGTTGTGAGCTTGAACTTAATGACAGATCCGTGAGCCGCATACATGCACGGATACTGAAAAAAGACGATCAATACTATCTTCAAGACTGCGGTTCCACTAACGGTACATTTTTAAATGGGATACAGTTGCAGGCTGAAGAGACAGTCCCCATAGAAAAGGATGATGAGATCGGTATAGGCCGCGTCAGGTTCGTTCTGGCTTGAATACCCAGAGCTGCTGTATCTTATAACTGATAAAGAAGAGAATGGTATCGGTAACTATCTTTACGAGCATCGGTGTTATGCCAGTTATACCCGTAAGGAATTTGACGATATATGCGGACAGAGTCATCTGCACAAGCCAGAGTATCAGATATCTGGAACCGCTCTTCTTTACTTTTGACTTGCTCTTGAAGATGGAACGGTTGAAACTGTAATTGAATATGCCCGAGCATACCCTGGCAAGAGCCGTGGATATCTCTATATAATGCCCCGGGAAGATGCTTTCAAAGATATGCTTTGAGAATATCCTAAACAATGCCAGGTCAAGCACTGCCGAACCGAAGGAGGATATCACGAACTTAAAGAATATCGCATATATCTTTATCGAATCGACTATGGGGTTGAAATGCGATGATGCGTTATTCTCTATGTATATTACTTCTATGGGTACTTCGACAAAGGGTATGAGATGTTCCTTGAAGTAAAAGATCATGTTCATCTCATATTCATATCTCTCACCCTTTACCTCCAGCAGTTCTTCCAGTGCGGTAGCGGGTATCACTCTTAAGCCTGTCTGGGTGTCGCTTAACTTGATATCGCAGAAGAACTTCATGAGTCTGCTGGTAAGCCTGTTACCGAAACGGCTCCTGGGCGGTATCTTCTCATCGGACTCAAAATCCCTGCAGCCAAATACTGCCACGGACGGATCTTCCAGAAATTTCTCAACACATCTCTTGCTGTCGGAAACCGTATGCTGTCCGTCAGCATCAAGGGTAAGTACGCCTTTTACCTCCGGAAGATTCTTCAGAACATAAGAAAAAGCCGTCTTTAATGCACGGCCTTTACCTTTATTGACTTCGTGATGCAATACACAGGCATCAGCTTCGACTTCTTTGAAGATACGCTGATAAGACTCTGCGCAGCCGTCATCCACTATGATGATATGCGCAAATTCATCCTTGCACTCCTTAACCAGACGGATCAGACCGTCTTCGGGACAATATGCAGGAATTACTACAGCGATCTCTTCAGTCATGTCAGCCCTTTAATCCTCTTGACTGGCGGTCCATGTCTTCCACAACTATATCATAGATCTCACCGAGGCTTCTGCAGTACTCCAGCAGCTTCCAGGGCTCGTTGGTATGGAAATGCACCTTTATGGGATCTCCGTCTCCGCCTACAGCCAGCAGGCAGTCGCCCTTAAAATGCTCCGTGATATAATCATTTACCTCGTCTTCATCAAGATCATCACCATCTATCAGAAGCTGTGTGTCATATCTGAATTCTATCTCTTCCATTCTTTCATGTCTCCTTTTGTTTGATTAAATAAGCCTCATCTATACTACCACATTGAAGATTATTTTCAAGTAGCCGCGAAATTGATCCTCAGATTACCGCTGAACTCACAGGTTCCGTATCCGAAAGGAATTATGAAATGCTCACCCTTTCTGATCCACCTTCCGTTTATATCACCTTCTCCATCAAGCACACTGGCAATTACAAAACCGTTATCCTTTATGGGCACGCTCACGCTGCCGTTTACCCTCAATGTCCATACACAGTAATCGTGATTCTCCTCAAGCATTATCAGCTCATTCTCACGCCCGTCATCGTGGACCACGTCTTTATCGGTTACCAGATTGGGTGTTCTGAGTACATCCAGGGCTTTACTGATGTGCAGTTCCCTGGGTTTTCCATTCTGCAGTCTGTCAAAATCATAGACCCTGTAGGTGATATCGGAATTCTGCTGCACTTCCAGTAATTCCACGCCTGCGGTAATGGCATGCAGCGTTCCGGGAGGTATCTCAAGAAAGTCACCCTTCCTGATAGCCACATAGGAAAGCAGTTTATCCCACTGTCTGTTCCCTATTATAGTCTTCAGTTCTTCTGCATCTTTTGCGAGATTACCTAAGATCAGCTTTGCATTTTCCGGACAGTCCAGTATGTACCAGCATTCTCTCTTGCCCCTGCTTTTCTCTGTCCTGAAGGCATAATCATCGGCAGGGTGTACCTGAATGGACAGATCCTCCTTCGCATCGATTATCTTTACGAGAAGAGGGAAGTCATTAGTCACCGGATAGCCGAAGAGTCTTGGTTCATCTCTCCACAGTTCCGATATCTTTTTTCCTTCATATTTTCCTTCAGCTACCTCGCTGTCAACAATACTGTTGCAGGATACACCCCAGCACTCGCCCAGTCCGTCATCCTTATCGGCTTTATATTTCCATTCGCTCTTAAGACGGCTGCCGCCCCAGATGCGTTCCATAATGGTCGGTTTAATGAAGAGCAGTCCTGTACTGCTGTATCCTATTTCTTTATCCGAGCCCGACACAAGTATCGAAACAAGGTCAAAGCCCACATCCTTCTTATCTTCACTGATAAGCCAGGCTGCCTTTCCGGTACCCACCTCACCCAGCTCATATCCGAGTTCTTCCGGAGTACCGAGTATCCTTATCTTCAGCTCATGCTCTTCTGCTTCGGCGCTTCTGCCTTTAAGTTTATCCAGCGCGATATTGCTTCTCTCATACAGCGCCGGAGAATAGTTTTCTTTGGTCTGTTTCCTGACAATACAGCCGTGATACAGCACTGTAGTCAGCGACAGACAGTCCCCCCAATCTTCACTAAAGTTGCTGTCTAGGATCACTGCATTTTCCTCATCACCGTCTATCACTGCTTCGGCTATCAGCGCAGGTCTTTTAACCGTGCGTCTGTACTGGACCGCAGCACTGCTCCCTTTAAAACGGAAGACTATCTCGTCCCTTCGTTTAAAGCCGGTGAAGCCCCCGCGGAAACAGTCCGTATCATATTCTTTTTCTTTTATATCTTTGATAAAACCGCGAAGTCTTACGTTTTCATATTCGTTCTGAATTACCCGGGAATCCTCAAAGCCGTTGACTGTCATCGGTTCCCTGAGCACAGTCACGGGTTCATCATTTTCCGTATCATTTAACGCCTTTTCAAGACTGTAACATATCACTTCGGAAAGCAGCTTATGTCCTTGATCATTCGGATGCAGACCGTCCTGAGTGATATCAGCCATCTTCAGCTCTCCGTCTTTTACCGCCGCATAAATACTGCTTCTCACACTTATGCAGGGCAGATCATAATATACGCCTATCCTGTAATGGGCATCTTCTGCCGTGGACGCATCATCATATTTGATATTGTGAATGAGGATCACCGCCCTCTGTCCGCCGGTCTTGCGCGGGGCGTTAAGGATATGCCTGATCAGACCTTCATAGGTCTCCATGAAAAATGAGGTATTGGCATCATTTACCGAGAATTCCACAAACACCACATCGGGATCGGCATAAAGCAGATCCCTGTCCGCTCTCGCCACAGCGTACTGTGACGTGGTGGCGCCTATGCCTGCATTTATATATTCCACTTGTGCCTGCGGAAATTTCTCTTCAAACCATTTAGCTGTAAGATAAGCGTAACACTTCTCTTTATCTGTAGCCGAGTAGCCCTGGGTGATGGAGCCGCCTATAAAGCCGGCTTTTATATGGCCGCCGCCGGCCGCTTTTTTCATCACTTCCTTCAGCGCATGCAGGTTGCCCCTGTTAAGCACCGAATTCTCAAAATACTTACTCTGCATTATCAACCTCGCTCTTGGGAACTACACGGTCCCGTCTCTTGTCGGACGTATCGGAAGTTCCCTCGTAATCCTCATCGTCATCGGCAGGTATCACACCGCCGCGTCTTTTTCTCTTTCTGATTATCAGCTTACCAAGCCTGATCACAGTATATTCATCATTGTCCTCAATGATATCTTCCCCTGTCTCGTCCTCTTCATCCTCTTCCTCTTCGTCCTCATGATCGATGGAATAGTATTTCAGCACGCCGTTCCATATCAGACACTGTACATACCAGAGCGCTGCAGGCATGATGATGATCAGCGGGATACACAGATACACCGCTGCTGCCATGAGTACAGCCGTTACCACTGCAGCAAGTGACCTTAAAGGATGCGAAAATGCACAGAATAAAGACAGCTTTATCAATTGCAGGGGGCTGTCTCCGAAACGGCCTCCGCAGGCGATAAGGCTTAAGTTTATCCCCAGGAAGATCGCGGATATCACATACACAACTGCCTGGAGCATCACGGATGCCGTAGTTCCGCTTCCGTGGCCACGGAGTACGATGATGACATATATCAGCCAGACTATCAGCAGCGCATCCGGTATGAAAACCGCCAGCCAGCGCTTCGTATATCTTTTAAAAGCATGAAAGAACACCTCTGATACCGGATCATCTTCGCCTTTTAATATCCCGCTCACCGTATTATAGGCCGCCATCGATGATGATAATATTGTAGCTATCGGTATACAGCAGATAAGCCATATTATCCCGGTCAAAACAATATTTAGATAATTTATCCGTCTTTTCTTTCCTGCCATGCCTTATATTGTAGTATTATTGTTCCCTACGGTCAACTCTATCTTGCCCTGTCTTTAAATCTGCGTCCTTATATATCATTATCACTGCTGCCTGGCTTCCACGTTCCCCGCCGGTATAGCGGTGTGACCAGTACTTTTCAGGCAGGCACATGGTACAGTCTTTATTGATCTCAATATGCTCTTCTCTTATCCCGCTTCTTAACAGGCATTTCTTCAATACCGTCTTAAGATCCAGCATAAATCTGCCGTTATCTTTCTTCGTGTATAAGCCGGCTGTATCGCCGTTTAACAGCCCATCGACTGCATCGATTACTTCTTCTCCAACCTCAAAACAGCACTTGTCTATGGCCGGTCCTATACAGGCTTTTATCTCTTCCTTTTCGGCTCCGAGACTCAGCATCTTATCAACAGCCTCTTTTTCTATATCCTTTACCGTTCCGCGCCAACCGGAATGGACGGCGGCAACAACCATGTTCTTCTCATCCGCAAGCAGCAGCGGTATGCAGTCTGCCGTAAAGACTACCAGCGGCACTCCCGGAGTTTTCGTCACATATCCGTCTGCTTCAAAAAGTTCCTCATATCCGTAAGGCTCCCTGGCATCGCCATCATCCACGATCATGACAGTATTTCCATGCACCTGCTTACCGCAGACAAAACTGTTGCTTCCGATACCGCAGGAAGCGAAAAACCTTTTGTAATTCTCCTTAACCCTGTCTTCCTCATCCCCCCGGTTCATCCCAAGATTAAGTGACTCAAAGATCCCGCTGCTCACCCCTCCCCTTCTCGTAGAAAAACCATGGGGAAAGCTGATCAGTTTTGATCTTTGTGTATCGATCATCCGGTCCGACAGCGCTTTCTCATAGCACAGAAAATCCTGCTCATACATATGGCATTCACCGACCGTGTTAAAGCCGAATACCGCATAAGACTTAAGCGCCTTTACATTATACTTGTTAACAAGAAAATGTATGCTTCTGTATCCGCGTCTTTTCAGCTCTTCCATGCCAAACTGAAGCAGGATGCGAGCCAGTCCCTTATTCTGTTCCTCAGGAAGCACGGCCAGTCTTGCCAGCTCACCTCCGGGAGCAAGCTCTTTGTCCCAGCATTCCAGCCTGTCCACATCCTCATCTTCTTCTATGGACACGGCAGCCTTTATACTCCCGTCCATTTTCAATACAAAAAGCGCATCCCTCGACAGATCAAAATCTATCGTCTCATCCGAAGGATAATCCTCGTCCCAGGGACAGTACTCCCGGCCTTTCTGCTGCCGGTAAAGCTCCAGTACCTCTGCCCTGTCCTCTTCTTTTGCCAAAACTATCTCATATTCCATGATCTTAAATAATCCCATTCTATAATCTCTATATTTTCACTTCTTGTATTATACCAAAATCACGCTATAAAAAGAACATTCGTATTTCTTTATCATCCGTGATCATCGATATCTATGTTTCCCATTATCAGCCTGCCCGGGGGAGTTACCGCAGAACGTGTCTTAAGCGGCTGCGTGTGAGCACTTATGAGGCATCGCACTGCAGGGGCAATTCGCCATGGATGGCGAATTGAGGGAACCCACCGCCAGGATGGCGGTGTGTGACCGACCCGGAAGCAGCGAAATCTTGCGACTGCCTCATTAGTGTCTCACCGCAGCAAGCGACCTGACACGGGCTGTGGTAACTCCCCCGGACAGGCGTGATACTGCGATGTTTTGACTCAGGCGAAAAAAAATAGTATAATACCACATGTTTGAAATATAAGTGATCGGAGAATAATAATGAAGATTTTTGACATAGACAGTCCTTTAATGGTGGTTTTGGGAAAGGTGGCGGATCTGGTGATCCTGAATATCATCACGATCATCATGTGCATCCCGATAGTTACGGCAGGCGCAGCTTTTACTGCGATGCATTACTGCTGCCTCAAGATAGCGAGAGATCATGAGACCGGGATACTCAAGCTGTTCTTCCACTCCTTTAAGGATAATTTAAAACAGTCCACTGCGATCTGGCTTCTGTTCCTCGTGATAGTAGCGGTTTTCGTCGTTGACTGCATCTTCATGTATACCAATCCCACCGAGATGAGTTCCTATGTATTCGGCGGCTTATTATTCTGCATGCTGCTGATACTCTTTGTGGGCTCAATGGTGTATCCCCTGCAGGCCAGGTTCGTGAATACAGTTCCCGGAACACTTAAGAATGCTTTTCTGTTTTCCTTTAAATATTTTCCGAGAACCCTGGCTATCCTTGTGGTCAAGCTGATCCCCTTTGCACTGTTCTTTATAGGAAATGTGGGACTCATGCTCTTCCCTCTGATATTCTGTTTCTGCTTCAGCGCACCGGGACTGTTTGCGGCAAAAATGTATGACAAGCCTTTCCTTAAATTCGAAGAGGCTTATGCTGCTGCCCATCCGGCAGAGACCTATGAAGATGAAAGGATATTTACCGACGTGCCTGACGAGAAGAATTCTTAAGCTGTATCTCCTGCAGCTTCTTCTCCAGCTGTTTTCTGATGAACTCCTGACTGTCTTCTTTTACCAGGTAGTAGATATATGAATCTATTGCTATGTTTACAGGCAGTCCGCGCCCGACAAGTTTAAAGTTCTCAAATCCCCTATCAATATAGCTTTGCAGCTCCTCCCTTGATATGAAGGCAGGTCTGTCCATACAGTCTTTGAAAGACTTTTTCTTATCCCTGTTGGGGCAGGGGAAGGGCGGCGCCACTTCATAGTCGATCTGCTTCTGACCTTCATCTTTATAATGCTCCAGACGTTTGGGACAGTGAGGGAAGCAGATCTCATCCACGAGTATCTCCACTCTCTCAGCCATAGGCTCCAGACTCTTTAACACTTCTTCATCGTGGTTTAAGTCATAATCCAGCACCACCATGAAATAATCCTTATCCAGCTCTTCCTTAAGCTTCGCAGGATCTATTATCCTCTTTGTTGTAGAGGAAATATATTTATATCCGGGATATTTTGTTCTCAGATAATCTTCAAGTACAGGCGAATTCACCAGCACCTGGTTCATGCCGTTATGTGCAAGACGCATGATCAGATTGCAGAAAGTATCGTGGACCTCTTCTTCGCCTATCAGCGGATTGGTCCAGGTAAAACGAACGGGAACGTTTTTTGAATTGTATTCCTTCAGCGTTTTTTCGACATCATTCTTTGAACAGAAACCGAGAATGGTCCTGCCCCCGTTCCAGATGGCACCGGGAAAAGTGCCGTAACAGCTGCCTATCTTATAGCCGTCGACAAAACAGTTATGGTACTCCCTCATCAGTTCGATAAGGCTTAGATTTACACTCCTCAGATAAACGAAGCCGGGCAGATGCCAGTAGATGTCTTTAGCCATAGTCAGTCTCCTTTATCAGGGCCACTTTCCGGGCCTGGGTCTATTCACGACGATGATCCCCGCACCTTTGAGATTTCCTATGAGTCTCTGTCTTGCAAAGCCTGCATGCTCGGGCTTCAGCATGAAATAGCAATAGGTGTCGATCAGTGAGAACAGATTGGCCGTACGCCCTTCGATCTTAAAGTTGATGATACCCGCCGGTATGTATTTTTCCCAGATATCATCGGGTTTGATGAAGGTGGGATAATCCTGTATGGTCCAGAGATTGTTGGTCTCACCGTATTCGCAATACCAGGGAGTCATGGGTATCTGCTTGTCTTTCGGAAGAGTACGGTTCTTCAGCGCGATACGCTCGAGACCGGCCTCATATTTGTAATGCGCGCCGCGCCTGGGGCAGTTAGGCACACAGAGTGTGTTTACCAGTACTTCCAGCTTTTCGGGATGTTCCACTTTTTCAAGCAGATCCCAGCGGTTATTCAGATTGTAATCCAGCACTACATACTGATAGTCCCTTGCGATCTCGGCATTCAGCGTATCAAGATCCTTGATCTCCTTGCAGGTGGAACTGTTGTATTTGAAGTTCGGGTATTTCTTCCTGAGATATTCCTCCAGTATGGGATTGAAGATCATGACCTCGTTCATGCCGTTGTCGGCACAGTCCATACAGAAGTTGCAGTAAGGATCATCCAGATCCTCCTCGGTGATATCCGGATTGGTCCAGGTATAGCGGATGGGAACCCCCTTGTCGTTGAGGCTCTTTATGACTGCCTTGATATAACCTGCATCGCACTGGTCAAAACCGGCAAAACGTCCGCCGGTCCAAAGTGAAAGCGGGAATTCACCGAAGCAGGAAGCTATCTCAACACCCTCTCTGAACCATTCGGGATACTGCTCCAGCATGGATATCCAGAACATGTTCAGCGGATAATTATATCTGAGTCCGGGCAGATGGAATCTGGCTTTTACTTCTGACATTCTTTTACTCCTTCTTTTATAACCCCTCATCCGTCAGTACTTCGTACTGACACCTTCTCCCCATGGGGAGAAGGCTTTATTCTTCGGTATTTTTGTCTTCCGGACCGGAGATCACTATCTTGCCGTCCTGGAATGCTACACGTACCTTGTTGTCACCAAGCTTAAGTCCCTGTATCATCTCCTGAGGCAGCTGCAGACGGCCCACACGGTCGAGTACCGCGTACTCATCCTGGGTATCTTCACTTCTCCAGTCAATATCGGTCTCTGCGAGCCTGTCCTGATAAGCTTCCTTAAGCACACGCTCCGAACTGATCTTGCCGTCACGTATTGCCACCACGCGCTTAACCTTTTTGGAAAGAGCTATGTCATGGGTAACTATCAGTATGGTCTGACCGTTACGGTTCAGTTCCGAAAATACGTCAAAGATATAATTGGCCGTAGCCGTATCAACGCTTCCTGTAGGTTCATCGGCAAGCAACAGCTTCGGTGAATTGGCCAGAGCTATTGCTATGGCCACTCTCTGCTGCTCACCGCCTGATAACATGTTCATGCGGCTGGCCTTCTTATGGGCCATGCCTACCATTTCCAGAAGCTCTGTTGCCTTCTGTTTTTTCTGCGCGCTGCTCGACAGGTACATAGGCATCATAACATTTTCCAGCGCAGAAAGGAAGGGCAGCATGTTGCGGCCGTTATTCTGCCATACAAAGCCGACGGTCTCGCGTTTATATCTCACCAGCTGCTTCTCGCTCATGGTGAACAGATTGCCCCCATCCACGAAAAGAGAACCGGCGCTGGGACGATCCAATCCGCCTATCATATTCAGGAAGGTGGATTTACCGCTTCCGGAATTACCGATGATAGCAGTGAGTTCTCCTCTTTCCACGGAAAGATCAAGTCCCTGCAAGGCAAGCACTTCCGTTTCCTTGGTCTTGTAGATCTTCACAAGGTTGTCCGCCTTGATCAGCACCTTCTCGTCCGTATTCCTGTTTTCCTCTTCGTTATTCTCCATCTGTGACTCTTTCTCCGTTTGAAAGCTCGATCAGATAATCCGCAGCTCCCATCAGTCCCACGTCATGGGTTGTCATCAATATCGAGATACCTTCTTTTTTACTCATCTCAGCAAAGAGGCTTGCAACCCTTGCTGCCATGGCGCTGTCCAGCTCGGCCGTAGGCTCATCCGCAAGTATCATCTTCGGCCTGTGTGCGAGAGCCCTTGCTATAGCTACTCTCTGCTGTTCACCACCACTCATCTCGGCAGGCATATGTGTCATACGGTTTCCGAGACCTACGAGCTTCAGGCACTCCTCAACCCTCTTGTCTCTTTCTTTTCCGGGCTTTATCCCGGCCATCCTCATGGAAAACTCCACGTTCTGGAAAGCGTTCAGTGAAGGGATAAGTGACACCGACTGGAATACAAAACCCATCTTCTTTCTTCGCAGTTCTTCTTTTTGAAAATCCGAAAGGGCGGAAACATCCTCGCCGTCTATCTTAACCGTACCGCCCGTAGGCTTGTCCAGCGTACATACTATATTGAGAAGCGTGGTCTTACCGGAGCCGGAACGTCCTTTAAGTATCACAAAAGAGGATTCGGGTATTGCCGCATTTATATGCTTCAGTGCCTGGAACTCGCCGCCGGGCACCGGAAATGTTCGTGATACATCCAATATCTCTATAATGTTTCCCATATCATTCCTCTCCCAGTTTCAGAGCCTTGGCCACATTCATCCTGAATGTCATCAGTGTGAGCACAAGGAAGCATACGATCATCATCAGCGCTATAACAGCCATCAGCCTCAGCAGGTCCGTACTGTC
>JAEEIK010000061.1 GCA_016281335.1 Lachnospiraceae bacterium
ATAAGTTTACAGGGTTCAGATTCCATAGGTGAACTCCTTGCGGCAGGTATAGATGAGAAGACGGCGGAAGCGAAAAAAAACGGCTGTGCCGTATATGCTGCGCAGGTAAGCGGTAATCAGGCAGAGCTGGATATAGATACGATACATAACGGATTTCTGATCGCAGCTGTTTATGATGATACCGGTGAGAAGATGCTGACAAGCGGCAGCACGATGATCAATAAAGGTGATAAAAAAGCAACGGTACAGTTTGGCGGAGATTTACCCGAATTCTTTTACTTAAGAGCTTACATAATTGATGATGAGCTGACGCCACTTTCGGAAGTCTATAACTGTCCTCTTTATACAAGGAGAATGCAGGAGTTTCTTGCCAAGACCACGGATGATTTTGCGGAAGAGGACGTGCTGAATCTTGATGAGGATAAGGGTAACAACTTTGTAGTATATAAGGATGGGATAATAAGGGCAAAGGAAGCTGACGGCTTAAGCCTTATCTCAGAAGACGAGTCTGCGCTGACTTATGTATTTGAAGACGGGAATGAAGTTTTATCAGTTCTCGGAACAGATGATATCCTTGCATATGAGATGGAAGACGGTAGTGTAAGGATAATTTCGGTAAAAAGCATAACGAAAAACGGGATCAATGTAAGAATAAGCGGAGAGAAAACCGAAAAAGAAGAGGTATTTACATATATTAAGATCGATGCAATAGCTTCGCCTACGGAAGATGATATCGATTATTCCGGGCTGGAAGAAGGCGTGGAGCCTGTAACTGATGAGAGTGAAAACAATGAGGAAGCTGATGCACAAGGCTGTTCGGAAGAGGCGGGTTCAAAAGTAGAAGGGAGCGGAAGCTTCGGGGAAACGTTTAAACTCAAACTGGATAAGAAAGAAAAGAATATAAAAGATGTTGATGTGACTTTTTCCGGAAATCTGGAGCTGGGTTATCAGTTTTCTCTGAAATATTATTATGATGTATTCCATAAAGAAGATACTTATATTGAATTATCGGCTTCATATGAATTGAAACTTTCTTTTAACATTAGCGGGTCGATATCGACAAGCATATATCTGGGCTATTACTACGTGCCTTTGCTTCCCGGCGTGTTCCTGGAGATGAATCCGGAAGCATTTATAGAAGTTGATGCAGGCCTGACTTTGGAAGCTTCATTAAAACAAAAAGCAGGTTTCAGACTTACAGGTACAGACAATGTAGAAAACTTAAGTACAAATCCCGAAGTGGGTTGCGAACTGAGTGGTGAGATCAGTATATATATCGGGGTTACGCTGGAACCCTCGCTTGCTCTTTTGCATGAAAATGTAGCCCATATAGGTCTGAACGCAAAAACAGGAGTCGAGATAAAAGGGTCTAAAGATATAGGCCCCGTAGACGAGGATTCTCCGGAAAGCATTCATGAATGCTACAACTGTATAGACGGGGAGATCGATTTTAAGCTGGATCTTTCCTTCAGTGTCGGGATCGCAGGCGGGGTAGTGGAAAAGGATGTCCAGATACTCGGATATAAGGTGAAGATCGCAGACTGGTATTTTTCCGTTGATCACTTCGACTTCGGCTTCGGAGAGTGTCCCTATAAGCTGTATAAAACAGAAATATGTGTAAGAGATAAGGGGCATCATCCGATAGTGGGAACGCTTATTTCGGGTAATGATCTTACCGTTCTGACCATGGGCGTAAAGCACCGTGCGGATGACGTTGAAACCGATTATAACGGAGAGGCCGTGGTATACCTGAAAAGCGGCTGGCACGGGGTTGAAGTATATAAGAAAGGATATGAACCGCTCTTTAAGGCCTATTCCGTGGAAGGCGAAAGCAGGGATGTGGATATAGTTCTGGAAAAAATAAAGAAAGAAGAACCCAAGGATCCCGGGCCTGATGATAAGGATCCGGACGATGAACAGGGCGGCGGTGGCGATGATCCCCATGATGATCCGCATGTTGATCCCCAGGAAGGAGATCCCCAGAAGAGGTTAAGAAATCCGGAGTGGCTGCCCGATGAGATGACAAGGTATTCCACCGTATATTTCGGAAACTATTGGCAGAATGATACCAACGGAGACGGAACGGCCAGTGAAAACGATGCCAAGGAACCCATAAGATGGAGGGTGCTGCGGATATCCGGAGACGATATGTTTTTGCTTGCGGATAAGTGTATCGACAGAAAAAAATATAATGAGATCAGAGGTGATATCACCTGGGAGAAATGCACCCTTCGAAGCTGGCTTAACGGATATACGGCAAGTGCCAATATCTGCGGTATAGATTATTCAGATAATTGTTTTATTAAAAAGGCCTTTAATACAGCTGAGATAAATGCGATAAAGGACAGTCAGCTTGAAAATGCAGATAACATAGACTACGGAACGCCCGGTGGAAATGATACCGTTGATAAGATATTCCTTCTGTCCGAAACGGAGATATTAGATAATGATTATTGTTTCCTGACGGATAACAGATATGGTCATGGTGAACGTATAGGATATGCGACTCCATATGCATTAGCCGGAGGGGCATACGGAACAGATGACGGACGTGTATACTGGTGGCTCAGAACTCCGGGAGACAGAGCAAATTATGCCAGAGATGTATACACAGATGGATATGTATTAAGATCGGGGGATTATGTAAATTGGAATGGAGCAGCAATCCGCCCCGCGATCCATATTCCATACTCATCCACACTATATACCGTCGGTGAAGATATCTATGTTTATGATCAATACAGAGATGAGTCCGGCGGGCTGCCGACGAATGAAGAAAGTGCCGGCGAAGAAGCACAGGGGACTCTGGCTTCATCATCCGTATCCGCTGATAAGGTGACGACTGCAGAGGGCCGGTCTACTGCATACTTCAGCGGACTCGAAGCACAGAAGGTATATAATCTCTATGTTATGAAGGATCAGTATGCACAGGATGCGATATCCGATAATAATCTGTTGTATATAGGACAGGAGAGATCAGGGGAAGACGGCAAGCTTTCGATCTCATATATACCTAAGGAAGTATCGGAGAATGCTGCTGTATTTGTTGTCAGGATGAAAGACAGTGAGCTGATCCCGGATGATAAGGATAATAATGTGATCACTGATGAGGATAATCCTGAGGGAAATAAGGACGAAGATAATAAGGACGAAGTTAATAAAGATGAGGTTAATAAGGATGAAGTCAATAAGGACGAAGTAAAAAAGGACGAAGAAAAGAAGGAAGAAGAACAGAAAAACGAAGAACAAAAGGACGAGGAAAAGAAGGAGGAAGAATCACCCCTGGGCCCCGACAAAGCGGATCTTTCACAGTACTCTGCTTCTGGAAACGAGATAGCCGTAAAGTCACTCAATCTTAAGAAAACGGTATTTGCCGGTATAAAGGGAATAAAACGCTTTGTGATCAGCGGCGGAGATATGGACGCTGCGAAGATAAAGGGCAGTACACTGAAAGTATTAAAGAACGGAACTGTTACACTGGATGCATTGAATAAAAAGAACGAGAAGCTTGCAGAAAAAACGCTGGTCCTTATAGCGCCGTCCCTTGACACAAGCGCAGCTAAAGTGATCATGCGCCGGGGAAATGTGGATCTGAATAAATATATTCAGTCTACCGTACAGCCATCTTCCTGGAAGAGTTCGAATAAGAAGATAGCCGAAGTAAACGCAGAAGGCCTGATGACGATCAAAAAATCGGGAAGCGTAAAGCTGACAGCTGCTTTCCCTGCAAAGAAGGGAATGAAGGTTAAGAAACTCACGATCAGTTTGAAGATAAAGATGCCCGGTTTTAAGAAGAGCAGTTATAGCGTAAAAGCAGGTAAGAGTAAAAAGACTAAAACCGTAAATACCACGGGGGCGGCCGTAACATACAGGATCGAAGATGCTTCGATCGCAACAGTCGACGAAAACGGTACGATAACGGGAATAGCCAAAGGAACAACCAAACTGATAATGACAGTAAACAAAATCGATTACAGTACAAAAGTGAAAGTCAAATAGAATAAAATACCGGCCATCAGGCCGGTATTTTTATGTGCAGGTGATCATCGTATATGCATCCGCACCCGGAATGCAAATCAGTATTGACAAAAGATAGTAGTTATAATATACTAACGATAGTATCAAACAGCTACTATGTAACACGGCATAAATCGTTTTCTCAGACAGCCGATTGAAGGACAGGCGTAAATATGATAAGATGATAGGCGGTACTGAGGTTTTGGAGGTTACACTATGTTAAAGTATAAATGCAGTAATTGCGGCGGTGAATTTGAGATACATACACACGGTGAGCTTAAATGTCCGTTCTGCGGGACCAAGCAGTATTTCTCCGATGCGGAACTTAAAGGCTATAAGGGATATCGTGACAATGTGCTTCAATATGTCCGCAGCGTAAATGATACGATTTTTGAAAAAGGAGATGTATTAAGGCTTTGGGGTGACAGCGATCTTGAGAAGTTTGAAGGCGTTGACGGCGATATAGAAGTATCTTATACCTACAGGACACAGACGGACGGCATTGATGTGTTCATTAATAAGGAAAGCGTGATATATGTTTTTCCAGCCGTTAAAAAAGCTTTTGCGGACAGGATGCTTGCAAATATAGAAAGCCTTGAATATCCGTCAGCGGATATCAAAAACTTAAGGAATACATTGCCGCACCTGAAGGCAAGGCTGGAACTTAAGAATGGTGGCGTGATCCTGGCTTTTTCAAAGAGTGAAAATGTCTATCCGCTTTTCGTATTTGCGGATCTTCATCCTAAGCATGTGGCATGGATGATATCGAGAATGGAAAACCTGTGCTGCCTTTTGGAATTCAATGAACGCGATCATAAGCATATGGATGCGGAGAATCTGTTCATCAATCCGAGAAGTCATGAAGCTTTTCTTTTCGGAGGCTGGTGGGATCTGAGTGTCGGACATCCGATAACGGCGCTTAAGAGCCTGAGGAAGACAGCGAAGCAGCTTAGCGGAACCAAGCTTGAGGAAGGGCCTAAAGCCTATGCAGAGTTTCTTGATTCGATACCGAAAGCAACGGCTTATGATGATTTTGAATACTGGGACAGTATTATCGAAAACGGTTTCGGCGGACATCATTTTGCAGAGTTTGAAGGATAATTATATAAAAAAGAAAGGAAGGTGTGAACTATGGGATACGGAAGTTACAGAGCATCAGATTGGAGCAGACTGAAGGAAAGCAGAAGGATCGATTCGGCATCGGTGAACGAGATCTTTACTTCGAGAAAGATGGATGATCGTTACAACCCGCGCTTTATCGATAAGAGGGAAGCAAGGGATTCCAAGGAGCATCCCAATTCAACACCTATAGCCATTGGCGTGGATGTGACGGGTTCCATGGGATATCTTTCCGAAGAGATCATCAAGAACTCTCTCAATGAGCTGATGAAGAAGCTGTATTCCACCGATCTGGTTGAGGATCCCCAGCTGATGTTTGCGGCTATCGGAGATGCGGGCTGCGATGATGCTCCTCTTCAGGTAACACAGTTCGAGTCGGACATACGTATTGCCGAACAGCTTATGGAACTGTGGATAGAAGGCAAAGGCGGAGATGCTCCCGAAGACTACCAGCTGCTCTGGTATTTTGTTGCAAAGCATACTGATATAGACAGCTATAATCTGCGCAAGAAGAAGGGCTACTGCTTTACCATCGGTGATGCGGGATTCCATGACAGTTTAAAGCCGGGACATATCAAAAAAGTATTTGATGACCAGTCCGCTGAGATATCTTCAAAAGACCTGGCTAAGATGGCTTCGGAGAAATACGAACTTTTCCACATAGACTTAAGGAGCGGCGCAGACAGCGCAGCAGCGCTTGTGCCGGGACGCGTGATCTGTATGGACCCTAACCAGGTAAAATATCTTCCCGAAGTGATAATAGCTGCGATACAGCTGACAAACGGAATGGATAAGGAAAAGGTATTTAAGGAACTCGATCCGTCTGCGAAGAGCATCGTGGAGAACGCCATAAAGAATCTGAATGTGGGAGCTAAGATAAAACTGTGATAGTTGCCGTAATAGGAAAAAATTTCGGAGATGAAGGAAAGGGACTTGCCGTGGATCATTTCTGCGCGCAGGTCCCCTCCTGTCTGGTGGTGAAACACAACGGAGGAGCCCAGGCCGGACATACGGTTGTGTATAAGGGTAAGAGATTTGTTTTTCACCAGCTCTCATCGGGGTCTTTCAGAGGAGCGGCTACTTATTTTGCATCTACTTATTTTCCTGATCTGTATAAACTGGGGGACGAGATAAAGGACCTTGGTTTCAAACCGGAAATATACTGCAGCTGCAATACTCCCCTCATCTATCCTGATGATGTGCTGTTCAACATGGCCCAGGAAAGCGCAAGAGGAGATAAACGTCACGGAAGCTGCGGAATGGGAATATGGGAAGGATATTTAAGGACCGAGGCAGGCGCAGGACTTTATGCAGGCGAGCTTTTGGGCATGGATGCACTTAAACTTGCAAAGAAGCTTTCCGAAATAAGGGAAACATACGGCAGGAGAAGATTCATTGAGACGGGACTTGATAAGCTGCATTCGGAATATACGGAACTGCTGAACTCCGAAAACGTGCTGATCAATGCAGCAGAGGAAATGCTGAGAAATCTTGAGCATATAAAACCTGTTGAAGATGAGGCTGAGTTTTTGCGGTCTCATGAGAATATAGTTTTTGAAACAGGACAGGGACTGCTGCTGGATGCCGAGAATAAAACCTATGCACCGCATGTTACCGGTTCCAGAACAGGACTGCACAATATAGTTATGTTGTTAAAGGCAGCGGGGCTTAAACTGAATGAAGCCTGCTATGTGACAAGAACTTACGTGACAAGACACGGAGCAGGACCGCTGCACTGTGAGACTGACAGGAATAATATCGGCAGGATAGGCATCGATCTGACAAATGTCCGGAATGACTGGCAGGGAAGCATACGTTATGCGAAGCATGAAAGCATTGAAGAGTTTCTTGCACCAATACGGGAAGATATTGAGGAAGCGGAGAAGATCTATCCGGATTTTTCTGCAGAAAAAGAAGTGGCTTCTTTGTTCATCACACATTTAAACGAGACGGATTCGAAGATAGTGTTTGAAGATAAAGAGATCCCGGCAGAAGTCTTTATGACCTTGCCGGGAGTTAAGGAAGTTGTTTCCGGATATCATCTTTCGAACAAAGAAGAGAACAGAGAGTAAAAATGGTTCATGATTCATTGTTTTCACCGGACTGTTTAAAAGATACCGGAGCTATTCAAAAGAGTTTATCAACAAGTTCTATCGCCTTTTCATATCTTTCGACATAGCTTCCTGAAATGCGTTCGCACTTGAATCCGTATTTCTCATAGAGTTTTTCGATACGTTCACTGTAAAGCTTTCTGTTGGCTGCGATCTCTTCACTGCGGTCACCATCCTGTACGAATTCCACATCCGGTTCTGCATGGAGTATCAGGTCGTAACGGTTAAGGGCGGCGATACTCTCTGCAAGCTTTTTGTTAGCTTCGTTTCCGTTTTCCAGAAAGTCCATGAAGAATCTTGTTATCAGGCAGTCGGTATCTTCAAAAAGCACTTTGTTACTCTGCTTCATAAGCTGTATCTCTTTATCCTTGTGTTCAAGCAGGATGCGTGTATAATCTTCAGGCAGCATCATCTCGTCCGTTCCGGAAAGCATCGACAGGTCACGGCCGACTTCTTCAAGGTAGTTGGTGTTGTAGTGATGCGCAAGGTTTATCGTGAGCACGGATTTGCCGCAGCTTTCGGAACCTATGATCAGCACCTTCTTTACATAGTAAGGTCTGACACAGAGGGGCAGCCAGTCCCAGTGGCCGTATATATCTTGCCTTAAGGCAGTAGAATTATATTCGTCACGGGGGAAGATATACAGTTCGCTTTCCGGATAGCACTTATTCCAAAAGCTGTTTTCATCATAGTCGCTGCCGCAGAACACCACATCGATCTTTTTGCCGATGGCATCCTTGACTTTGCGACTGTCTTCGTCCCAGTATTCTTCGGTATAATCTTTATTATCCTTTGTTCTGTCTTCAAGAAGGATGATCTTTACATTTCCTATATGCGAAGTCAGGGAATAAACCCAGCGGTATTTGATCCTTGCATCTATGTCCGATGCATCCTTTCTGCTGCAGATGACCACATAGAGCTCCTCGCACATGGCTGCGGCTTTAAGCAGGCATTCCTTATGGCCGTTATGCAGAGGATTGAAGGAACCTCCGTACATTCCGACATGATATCTCATTCCGTTTTTCATGCGACCACCTCCTTCTTGCTTCCGCGATACCATTTTATAAACATGAAGATGGCGTTGAGCAGATAGATGCTCCACATCAGAAGAACTGCCACGCTCTCGCCTCCGTTAAAGAAGGCTGCGATCCACATGATCACCGATACCGCATCTACCAGGATCCAGACTACCCACTGTTCGGTGAAACGCTTGATCATCAGTACCTGAGCCACTACGGAGAGTACGGTGCTCATGCTGTCTACCAAAGGAAGATTGCCGTTAAGCATTTTCAGTATCATGCCGTATGCAAATATTCCGGCGGCGCTTATGAGGATCACAAGTATATCCTGCTTTAAGGTCATTCTCTTCTTTACCACTTCTTTAGTCTCATTATTGATATTCTTCTTCCACACAAACCAGCCCAGTATGTTAGTAGGAAAATAGTAGAGCAGGTTCAACATCACGTCGCCGTAATATTTAGCTTTCCACGCGACATAGGCGTAGAGCAGGACATTGACCGTACCGAAAATGTAATTGGACAGTTTGCCTTTGCCGCAGAGTATCACACAGGTCACGCCTGTTAAGGATGCAAGTATTCCTATTGCGGTATCTCCCAGGATCAGTGAGATCACGAGCAGTGCGATGTTTGCAAACAGCAGCCAGAATATTTCAATCCCTTTCCAGCCGCTTAATTCGTCTTTTATGAATGCTTTAAATCTGTTCATGTTGTCACCTCCTATGATCATCATGGTTGTCATCGTTGTTGCGCATTTCTTAAGAGCTTTTATGGTTTTGTATTTTGACCTTCACCGCCTTTTGGCCATAAGGAAAAGTTTGACGGTAGAGTATTCTATGGCAGATAGAGCATTTATGATCCGCATTGCGTTGACATGGCTGATCAGTCCTGACGGGATTTCTTTCTGTACAAACGGCTCGGCCTGTGAGCCATGCCTGTCAGCATTTCGCCGGTTTCCTCGACCCTGGGTGAGATCATCTTTCGGAAGTTTGCTTTGTAGAGTTCTTCGCCCAGCAGTATCTCATATACTTTCTGCAACTGGGGCAAGGTGAAATCTTCGGGAACGAATTCGAAGGCTATATCTGAGTAGCTGACTTTTCCTCTTAGTCTCATCCTGCCGTACTCAACGATCTTTTTGTGATCAAAAGCAAGTTTTATCCTGCCGTTTGATATCTTATCCGCCGGTACGAGTATAGCCGGTTCGGTAAGCTTTGATGAAAGGAGCTTTTCGGGATCTGTCAGAGCGTAATAGGCGATCGATATGGTCCGGCTTCTCGGGTCACGATCTACATCGCCGAAGGTGTAGAGCTGCTCCAGATAGATATCATTAAGGCCCGTACGCTCCTTCAGTGATCTTTCAGCTGCTTCTTCGGGAGTTTCGTTTTCTCTGAGTGATACTCCCGGGAGACAGTACATATCCCTGAAAGGCTCGGCACTGCGCTTTGTCAGTACGATCTGCAGTTTATCGTCTGTTATAGTGAATAACAGTACGTCTACAGCTACTGATATTTTTTGGTGTTTTGTGTTCATCTTTATACCTCACGTTGGTTAGTGTTTGCCGATAGTAGTGATTTCATACTAAAGATAGTATAAAAATGATACTATGTCAAGAGGGGTTTCAAGTTTTTTGGATTTATTTGAACACGCAGAAAGAAGGAAAATGCTGTAGTATGTGTCGTGATTCTGAAGAACTGACACGTGGTGGGAAGAAAAGTGCTGTGGTACGTGTCGCCGGAAAATTGCTGAGGGGAAGCAGACACGAAGCAGAGGAAAAAGTGCCGTACTACGTGTCAAGGGTTTGAAGGATCGACACGTAGGTGAGAGAAAAGTGCTGTGGTACGTGTCGCCGAAAAATTGCTGAGGGGAAGCAGACACGAAGCAGAGGAAAAAGTGCCGTACTACGTGTCAGGGTTTTGAAGGATCGACACGTAGGTGAGAGAAAAGTGCTGTGGTACGTGTCGCCGAAAAAATACTGAGGGGAAGCAGACACGAAGCAGAAGGAAAAGTGCCGTACTACGTGTCAGGGGTTTGAAGGACCGACACGTAGGTGAGAGAAAAGTGCTGCGGTACGTGTCGATACAGATTTCTGAAGAGAAGACAGACACGTGGCAGAAGAAAAAGTATCGGGCTACGTGTCGAGTGGTGGGAAGGATTGTGATAAGTGGTAAAAGACGGAAAAATATGGTAATATTTAAAGCTATAGGAAGAAGAAAATTAGGGACTAAATGCCGGTTTATAAAAATATATGGATGTGAGACAGTCATTCATGCCTCGGGAAGTGAAACAAGAGAAGGAACGAAATAGCGACAGAAAGATAGACGAAAGAGAAAAAAGAGAAAAGAAAGAGAAAAGAAAAATGAGAATTATTAATCTGATCGAGAATACTGAAGGGAATCATGGGTGTGTAAATGCGCACGGACTTTCTTTTTATGTAGAGACTGAAAAGCACAAGCTGTTACTGGATACGGGGCCTTCGGAGGATGCCATTCGTAATGCCAAGGCATTAGGCATAGAGCTTTCGGACGTGGATACAGTGATCTTAAGTCACGGGCATTATGATCATTCGGGCGGGATCATTCCTTTCACAGAGATAAACAATAAGGCGGCCATTTATATGCAGGCAGCTGCGACAGATGCATATTTTGCGGATGACGGGGAAGCTGCGCCGGAGAGGTATCGATATATCGGTATCGATCAGGATATAGCAAGACTTCCGCAGGTAAGATTAATAAACGGTGACATGGTGATCGATGAAGAACTGGAGTTATTTACGATAGGCCAAAGAAGTCATGAGCTGCCGTTTACAAACAAAAGGCTTTTGATCCGTAAAGGGAATGAATACATAAGAGACGATTTCAGACATGAACACTATCTTGTGATACGTCAGGACGGAAAGTCGATATTGATGTCCGGATGCGCGCACAACGGAATATTGAGTATACTGGATGCTTATGTTGCAAAATACGGGAGTGCGCCTGATGCGGTGATCAGCGGATTTCATCTGATGAAGAAAACGCCATACAGGGAAGAAGAAATCCGTGAGATCGAGGAAACAGGAAATGAATTAAAGAAGTATCCGACAAGGTTTTATACCTGTCATTGTACCGGGGTAGAAGCTTTTGATATTATGAAGCGGATCATGGCGGAAAGGCTTTCATATGTACATTCGGGAGAAGAAATAGAAACAGATGAGAAACATAGTATTACTTAACGGGCCGTCTTCGGCCGGAAAGTCAACGCTTTCAAGAGAGTTGAAAAAAAGACTTGGGGAACGTGGTGTTGAATCGCATATCATTTCCATAGATGACTATATGATAACGGATCCGAAAGAAACTATTTATGAGGATGATATCTATGAGATAATGCCTGCAATGTGTCATGATATCAGGAAGTATGTAAATGATGGAAAGACAGTCATTGTTGATCATGCGATCACCAGTGAACGTATTTACGATATGTTTCTGGAGACTGCAGAATGTGGTAATAAAATAACAGTTAAGGTGAGCTGTGATCCTGAGATCCTGCGAAGCAGAGAGAAAGAGCGCGGCGACAGGTGTCCGGGATCGGCAGAAGCTTCGCTGCGTTATCTGTGGCCAAAGGACGGATATGATCTGTGTATCGATAACGGGAGAGTATCCGTGGAGGATAATGCTGAAATAATATTAACGGAAGTATTCGCATGAGAAAACAGCAGGGCGTCGTGGCTGAAAACCATGTAGACAGGGTTTTAGAATCACGGGGCGGAACGGATGGCTTTTGGAGATCAGAGGAGGAATAAGATGGCAAATCTGATAATGCGGTTTCCGGGAGGAAAAGCAAAGGCACTCACACTGAGTTACGATGATGGTGTGGAACAGGATGAACGGCTGCTGGAAATTGCCCTGAAATATGGTTTGAAGGGGACCTTTAATATTAACAGCGGCTGTTTTCCGGAGGCTGATGTGAAGTATGCTCCCGGAACCATACACAGACGCATGCCGCTTGAACGTTTAAAAGAAGTATACCACGACAGCGGCTGGGAGATCGCGGCACATGCCTATACACATGCTGCACTTGTAGGACTGCCGGGAAATCTTGCTACTGAGGAAGTGCTGAGGGACAGAAGAACACTTGAGGAGATATTCAAAACGGTGATCAGAGGTTTTGCCTATCCCTATGGCGCATATGATGATAAGAGCGTGGAGATCCTGAAAAACTGCGGTATGGCATATGCAAGAACCGTAAATTCGACACATGAGTTTTACCTTCCTCAGGACTGGCTCAGAATGCCTGCTACCTGTCACCATAATGATCCGGAACTGATGAAACTGGCGGAAAGATTTACTGAAACTAAAAACCGCTGGCATCCGATGATGTTTTATCTGTGGGGACACAGCTACGAATTTGAGGCACAGAATAATTGGGAGGTTCTTGAAGGATTTGCGGAAGCCGTAAGCGGCAGGGAAGATATCTGGTACGCTACAAATATAGAGATATATGATTACTGTGATGCTTTTGGCAGATTGATATTTGATACGGCAATGAAGATCTGTGTCAATCCGACAGCAAGAGATATTTGGTATAGTTATGGTGAGAAAGAAGTCTGCGTTCATGCAGGGGAGAAAGTTGCGATATAGTCGGGACTTTGATAATATACAGAAAGTGAGCTGAATAGTGTTTCGATTAATACAGCTTGAGTTTTAATTAAGGGGAATACAGGAGGTTACAAGATGGAAAAGTCTAAGGTGTATTTTACGGATTTCAGGACTGTTCTGGGAGTGAGTCTTCCCGCAAAACTGCAAAAGCTGATAAGAATGGCCGGGATAGGAAATGTGGATATGGACGGAAAGTTCGTAGCGATCAAAATGCATTTCGGTGAGCTGGGCAATCTTGCATACTTAAGACCGAATTATGCAAAGGCTGTTGCTGATGTTATAAAAGAACTGGGCGGACTCCCGTTTCTTACGGACTGTAATACCCTGTATCCGGGGAGCCGCAAGCATGCGCTGGAGCATCTGGACTGTGCAAATATAAACGGCTTCAATACAGTGACCACCGGTTGCCAGATCATAATAGCGGACGGACTTCGCGGGACGGATGACATCACGGTTCCGGTACCGAATGGGGAATACTGTAAGGAAGCATATATCGGCCGGGCGGTAATGGATGCGGATATCGTGATATCCTTAAATCATTTTAAAGAACATGAGCAGGCAGGTTTCGGCGGAGCTATCAAGAATATCGGCATGGGCTGCGGAAGCCGTGCAGGCAAGATGCAACAACACAACAGCGGTCATCCTCACGTGATCAGCGATATGTGCAGGGGCTGCAGGAGGTGTGCGAAGGAATGCGGATCCGACGCGATCAGTTATGATGCAAATAAGGCGTGGATCGATCCGGAAAAATGTAAAGGCTGTGGCCGCTGCATAGGAGCCTGTGCCTTTGATGCGATAGAAAATGATAACTGGGATGCACCGCAGATGCTCGGAAGAAGAATGGCCGAATATACGGCTGCAGTGCTGAATGGAAGGCCTTCGTTCCATATAAGCCTGATCACCGATGTGTCACCGAACTGTGACTGTCACGGTGAAAACGATGCCCCGATACTTCCGGATATAGGAATGCTGGCATCTTTTGATCCCGTAGCTCTGGATCAGGCCTGTGTGGATCTCTGCCAGAAGGCTGAACCTATCAGAAACAGCCAGCTTGGCGATAACATGGCAAAAGAGCACTTCCACGACCACGGAGATGTGTGGCATAACAGCAATCCCAACGTTTCCTGGGCCGAGACACTTGAACATGCCGAAAAGATCGGGGTGGGCAGCAGGGAATACGAACTTGTCGTAATGAAATAGGGAAACATAATAAAACCACGGGGACGGACCTTGTGGTTTTTCTTCGGAATTCTTTTACCTGTCATTGTACCGGAACAGAAGCTTTTGAAATTATGAAGAAGATAATGGGAGAGGCGCTTTCCTATATACATTCCGGGGAATGTGCGGAAACAGCGCGAGGGAATAAGGCATGCAGGCGATCATTTTAGCGGCCGGAATGGGAAAAAGGCTGAAGGAACTGACAAGATACAATACGAAGTGCATGATCAAAGTGAATGGCATTACTCTGATCGAAAGAATGCTGAAACAGATCGATCAAAAGCATTTCTCAAGGATTGTGATCGTGACGGGATTTGAAGGGAAAAAGCTTGTGGATTTCATCGCTTCCCTTGAGATCAGGACACCTATCCTCTTTGTGGAAAACAAAATCTATGACAGAACAAACAATATATATTCGCTTTCACTTGTAAAGGATCAGCTTTGCAGGGAGGATACTATACTTTTTGAATCTGATCTGATATTTGAGGATGCAGTGCTTGATCTGCTTTTGCAGGATCCGAGGGACACACTGGCTCTGGTGGACAAGTATGAGGCATGGATGAACGGAACCTGCGTAAAGGTAGATGAAAGGGATTATATTGTGGAGTTTTCTTCGCAAGTGAGTTTTTTTGATGTTGAAGACTACTATAAGACGGTGAACATTTACAAATTCAGCAAAGGTTTTTCTGCTACTTATTACGTTCCTTTTATGGAAGCTTATCTGCAATCGCTCGGTGAGAATGAATACTATGAACAGGTTCTTCGCGTTATTACCATGCTTGATAAACCTGCAATTCAGGTAAAGAAGCTTTCGGGACAAAAATGGTATGAGATCGATGACGCTCAGGATCTGGACATTGCGAAGACTCTGTTCCCTTCACACGGCGACGAAAATGTAAAGCTGATGGTTGAGAGGTACGGAGGATTCTGGCGTTATCCGAAAATGCTCGATTATTGTTATCTGGTAAATCCGTATTTCCCGCCCAAACGAATGAAGGACGAAATGAAAGCCAGTTTTAATGAACTGCTCACAGAATATCCGAGTGGGATGCGTGTGAATTCCATGCTCGCCGGAAGGTGTTTTGATATTCAACAGGAGAATGTTGTAATAGGGAATGGGGCATCGGAACTGATAAAGAGTATCATGGAAAGCTTTTCCGGCAAAACAGGGGTTGTAAGACCCGGCTTTGACGAATATATAAACCGCTGCGGTATGGACAGGGCAGTTGTTTTTGAACCTGCAAATCCGGATTTTACTTATGACGCGGATGAGCTGATACATTTTTTTGCGGATAAACCGATAGAGAATCTGATCATCGTTAATCCGGATAATCCCAGTGGAAATTATATTCCGAAGGAAAATCTCGTGCGCCTGGTTCAATGGTGTAAAGAGAAAAAGATCAGAGTAGTGCTCGATGAATCCTTTGCGGATTTTTCCGACGAAGAAAATGCCACGCTGCTTCAGCAGGATTATTTATCGGATAATCCGCATTTATACGTCATAAAAAGTATCTCGAAGTCATATGGCGTCCCGGGTATACGCCTTGGCATTCTTGCATCCGGAGACATCGTAAAAATACATGAGATCAAAAAAAATGTTGCCATTTGGAATATAAATTCTTTTGCTGAGTTTTTTATGCAGTTAGTAAATAAATATCAAACGGATTATAAGGATAGCCTTAGTAAGCTGAAAGAGGAACGAAACAGGTTCCAAACGAAGCTGGGGAAGATCCCCGGCGTTCGCGTGATCCCTTCACAGGCAAACTTTGTAATGATAGAAACGGCTGGAGAGGCTAAAAGACTTTCCGGAGAGCTTTTGAACGGATATAATCTGTTAGTTAAAGAATTATCGGACAAGACGGGGCGGGGGAACTATCTCAGGCTGGCGATCAGAACTAAAGAAGATAATAACAGGTTGTTGATGGCTCTTTATGAGACTTTAGGGAGATACGGTAAATCATAGATGAATTTTATTTACGAATTATTGATAAGGCCACTGGAGCTTTTATTTGAGGTATTTTATTACAATATTGATAAGATCTTTCATCATCCCGGCATTTCCATTATCGGATTAAGCCTCATAATGAATTTTCTTGTGTTCCCTTTATATCGTCGTGCCGAAAAGCTGCTGGAAGAAGAAAAAGAGATCGGGGAAAAACTGAGAGCGGGGGTTAAACATATAAAAGCGACATTTCGGGGAAATGAACGCTTTTACATGTTGAAGACCTACTATAGACAAAATGACTATAAACCGGCTTACGCATTGAGAGGATCTGTTCCGCTGTTGTTGGAGATTCCTTTTTTTGTGGCAGCGTATCATTTCCTTTCAAATCTGAGCGTATTGAAGGGGACTTCATTGGGGCCTATATCCGATCTGGGATTACCGGACGGGATGTTTCACACGGGTAATGTAACAATCCATGTGCTGCCTGTTTTGATGACAATTATAAATCTGGCCTCAGGCATGATTTACGCAGGGAAGATGTCCATAAAGAATAAGCTGCAATCAGTCATTACGGCACTTGTTTTTTTTGTGTTGTTGTATAAAGCTCCTGCGGGACTTGCTTTTTATTGGCTGATGAATAACGTATTTTCTCTTTTTAAGAATATATTCCTTAAGCTGAGAAAACACCATGATGATAAAAAAGCGAAGCAGGAGAAGGAAACGGAAAGCCGTTTGGTTTTTCTCTTATCAGCTTTGCTGCTGACAATTCTGCTGGGCGCATTTGTGCCCGGAAATATCATAGCATCCTCAGTATCGGAATTTGTAGATGGAAGTATGCAGGGATCGCCCGGTGGATATATAGGGGCGACAGCGGTTTTGGCAGCGGGATTTTTTATCATCTGGCTGGGCGTATTTTTCTTTATGGCTGATGAAAGGGGAAAGAAGCGCCTGGCGCTTACTGCATTTTGCCTTTCCGCAGTCTGTGTTTTTAACTGCATGGCATATCGATTAAGACAGGGCAGCTTATCGGGACTGCTTCAGTTTGACAGAGGATTGACCTTTTCGATGTGGGATCATCTTGTCAGTGGCATTGCAGTGATCGTGATAATCGCATGTCTTGTGATCAGCAAACGGAATAAAAAGCTTATTTTTGTGATATTACTTGCCGGGGTGTGTTCGACGGGATTTTTGAGTATGAAAAACCTTGTGAATATCGAGCGGGATTACAAAGAAGTGGTAAGGCGTATCTCTCAGGCTGATGAGATTCCGACGCTTACGTTCAGTAAAACGGGAAATAACATCGTTGTTTTTTTCGTGGATGCCATGATCAGTTATTATGTTCCGTACATGCTCGAAGAAAAACCTGAACTACTGGAGGCGTTTGATGGATTTACATATTATCCGAACACGGTTTCCTTTGGGGGAGCTACAAACTTCGGATCCCCGGGGTTGTATGGAGGCTATGAATATACACCGAAGGAAATGAATATCAGAGATCAGGAATTACTTGTTGATAAGCACAACGAGGCTTTAAAAGTCATGCCGGTGATCTTTTCGGAAAACGATTTCCGGGTAACTGTATGTGATCCGGCCTATGCCGGATATAATGACATTCCGGATATTTCGATCTATGATGAATATCCGGGGATCGAAGCGTATTTAACCATGGGAAAGTTCGGACAAAGCAGTTTAAGCCGTGAATTGGTGGATGAAGTCCGTAAGCGCAATCTTTTTATGTTCAGTATTCTGAAAGCGAGCCCGACGGTGTTTTGGCGATTTATTTATGATGGCGGGAACTATTGCCGCGTAAGAAATGATCCCGGTGAAAATGAGAACGTTTTTGTGGGAGATGGACAGTTTTTGGAAAGCCTTTCGATCGGGACGGGAATAGATCACAGTTTTTTAAAACAGTATTATGTGATGGATAATCTGTGCAACATAACGGATGTCGCAGAAGGGCAGGAAAACCGCTTCCTTATGATTTATAACAGTCTGCCGCATAATCCGATGATCTTAAAGGAGCCGGAATACGAGCCCTGTAATGAGATTGACAACAGGGATTTTGATGCCGCAGCCCGTATAAAACGGAAGGATGATCTGACCGAAAAGGATTTTTACGATTCCAACAACTATCCCCGTTATCATTGTAATATGGCGACTATGCTGAAACTGGGAAAATGGTTTGATTATATGAAGGAGATCGGTGTATGGGATAATACGAAGATCATTCTTGTTTCAGACCATGCCTGGAGAATCGGGGATCCGGGCGGAATGAAAAAGTATTTTGGTTTTGAAGTGGACAGGAACACGCCTTTGAACAAAGATGAAGCGGATTTTTCAGTGCTTAACTGTACGTTGATGGTAAAAGATTATAATGCCAAAGGTTTTACAACTGATGATACTTTTATGACAAATGCGGATGTTCCGACGCTGGCGTTTCAGGGAGTGATAGACACACCGGTAAATCCCTTCACGGGGAAAAAAATTGATACTTTATACAAGCAGCTGAATAAACTGGAACTGCACATGGGAGTGAATTACAGCGTATATGAAAATAACGGAACGAAGTTTAAGCCGGATCACTGGTTTTCAGTTCATGATAATGTTTTTGACATGGATAATTGGGAATACCTGGGGTTTTATTAAAGGGGATGGCAAATGCTGAAGATGGATGGTTTTCTGTTATATATTGATCCCGGAACGGGCAGCATGCTGCTGGGCCTGCTCATCAGTGTCCTGAGTGTGATCTTTTATTTCTTTACGGACATATTTAACCGCTTGATGATCCTGCTGAGCGGAGGACGCTGCAGGCGGATCAATGAAAAATTGCCAATGGTGATCTTTTCGGATCATAAAAGATACTGGAACGTTTTTGAACCCATTTGTGATGAATTCGAGAACAGGGAAGAGGATGTGGTGTTTTTAACCGCCTCTGATGATGATCCGGTTTTTCAGAAGGAGTATAAGCATGTCAGGGCAGAATATATCGGCAGGGGAAACAGGGCATTCGCAAAACTGAATACGCTTAAAGCAAAAGTTCTGTTGTCTACGACTCCCAATCTGGATGTGTTCCAATGGAAAAGGTCAAAAGGAGTTGAACGATACGTACATATCCCCCATGCGGCAGATGACATCACGAAATACAGAATGTTTGGGATTGATTATTATGATTCCATTCTGCTTTCGGGGGAATTTCAGGGAAAACAGGTACGTGCTCTGGAGAAGCTGAGAAAGCTGCCGGAAAAGGACATCGAATACGTGGGGATGCCGTACTTTGATAAAATGAAACAGCGGCTTGATGAATGCCCGCGGGATACACAGGGAAAGGATGATATTACCGCCTTGCTGGCTCCGTCCTGGGGGAAATGCGGGATCCTTTCCAAATTTGGCGAAGAGCTCGTTGACAGTCTGGCTGAAACGGGATACCGGATAATCATCAGACCGCATCCGCAGTCTTATGTTGTTGAGAAGGACTTAATAGAAAAACTCCAAAAAAAATATCAGGGAGTTCCAAACATTACGTGGAATCAGGATAATGATAATTTTGAGGTGTTGAAAAATTCCGACATACTCATTTCGGATTTTTCCGGAGTGATATTCGATTATGCGTTGGTATTTGATAAACCGGTCATTTATGCCGATACGGATTTTGACAAGGCACCATATGATTGTTATTGGCTGGATGACGAGCTGTGGACGTTCAGGATACTGCCTGAGTTTGGGAGGGAATTGAAGAGGACGGATGTGAAAGAAATCGGAAGGTTGATCGAGGAGTGCCTGAGTAACGGTTCATATGAAGCCGGCAGGGAGCAGGCAAGAAAAGATACGTGGATGCATATGGGAGAAGGGGCTAAGAGAACCGTGGACTATCTCGAAAAATGTTTTTCCATTCAGGATCAGGCTGCAGAGTAAACTACCGGGTTTGCGTCAGCTTGCTAACAATCAAAGGCTGTGGTATAATACGTATGTATCTGTGTGAGAGGCAGATACCAGCATCATAGAACTCTGCAGAATGTGCGGGGAAAGAGAGGTATAGGGGTATGAAGTTTATCATACTGGGAAAAAATATCGAAGTTACGGAGGGGTTGCAGAACGCAGTCGAAGACAAGATAGGCAAGCTTTCAAAGTACTTTTCGGAGGACACCGAAGTACATGTAACACTTAGTGTAGAGAAGGACAGGCAGAAGATTGAGGTGACGATCCCGGTTAAGGGCAACATCATCCGTTCAGAGCAGGTAAGCAATGATATGTATGTATCCATCGATCTGGTGGAGGAGATCATTGAAAGACAGCTGAAGAAATATAAGACGAGGCTCACCGACAAGGAGCAGAATGCGGGCAGCTTCAAGCAGGAATTCTTAGAGAAGGATTTCATGGATGAGGAGGAAGTGAAGATCATCCGTTCCAAGAAATTCGACATCAAGCCCATGTATCCCGAGGATGCATGCGTGCAGATGGAGCTTCTCGGACACAACTTCTTTGTATTCTGCAATGCGGAGACAGATCAGGTGAACGTGGTATACAAGAGAAAGGGAAATACCTACGGACTCATCGAGCCGGAAGTATAAACGTTAAAGGGGAATTAACAGAGCCCCTCATCAGTCAGCCTGAAGGCTGACAGCTTCCCCCCGGAGGGGGGAAGCCTTTTTTATGTAAACAAGCCTTGTATTTTTGCGGATTCTTGCGTGAAAATCCGTTGCAAATGCGTTATTTCTATGATATTATTTTTCGTAGCGCGCGGATGCGCGGACACACAGATTAAAACCAATATGGAGGAAGAGCAATGTCAAAGAAAATCGTATTAGCAGGCGCCTGTCGTACAGCCATAGGCACCATGGGCGGATCTTTAGCTTCAACACCGGCAGTTAAGCTGGGAGAGATAGTTATAAAGGAAGCCGTAAACCGTGCGGGTATCAAGCCCGAGGATGTAGATCATGTATACATGGGATGTGTTATACAGGCCGGACTGGGACAGAACGTAGCACGTCAGGCTGCACTTAACGCAGGTCTTCCCATAACGACGACAGCAGTTACCACCAACGTGGTCTGCGGCTCAGGCCTCAACAGTGTTAATATGGCTGCACAGATGATCCTTGCAGGAGATGCTGATGTAGTTATCGCAGGCGGTATGGAGAGCATGAGCATGGCTCCTTTCGCAATACCCCAGGGCAGATACGGCTATCGTATGATGTGGCCGAACCAGAGCCAGGGCGGTATCGTTGATACCATGGTAAATGATGCACTCTGGGATGCTTTCAATCAGTATCACATGGGCGTTACCGCTGAGAATGTAGCTGAGAAGTACGGACTCACCAGAGCAGAGCTTGACGAGTTCGCAGCATGGAGCCAGCAGAAGGCTTGCAAGGCTATCGCAGACGGCAAGTTCAAGGATGAGATAGTTGCTGTAGACGTAAAGAAGAAGAAAGAAGTTATCGCATTTGATACAGACGAAGGTCCCCGTGAGGGAACAACAGCTGAGTCACTTGCAAAGCTTAAACCTGTATTCAAGGCTGACGGTATCGTTACCGCAGGTAACAGCTCAGGTATCAACGACGGCGCTGCAGCAATAGTTGTTATGAGCGAAGAGAAGGCTAAGGAGCTGGGTGTTAAGCCTATGGCTACATGGGTAGCAGGAGCGCTCGGCGGTGTTGATCCCGCGATCATGGGTATCGGCCCCGTAGCAGCTGTTGGCAAGGTATTCAAGAAGACAGGTTTCACCCTTGATGATATCGATCTGATCGAAGCAAACGAGGCATTTGCTGCTCAGTCTCTGGGCGTAGCAAAGGATCTCGGCTTCAAGGATAAGGATGAGAGACTGAACGTAAACGGCGGCGCTATAGCACTCGGCCATCCCGTTGGCGCATCAGGTGCACGTATACTTGTGACACTGCTTCACGAGATGGTTAAGAGAGGATCCAACAGAGGTCTTGCTACACTCTGCATCGGCGGCGGTATGGGCTGCGCTACAATAGTAGAGAAGTATTAATTACGAGGGAGGAGTATATGCTCCTCCCTGTTTTATGGAGGAAGATATGGAATTCATCAATTACGAAGTAAAAGAAAAATACGCGATCATCACGATCAACCGCGAGAAGGCGCTGAACGCTCTGAATTCACAGGTGCTGGATGAGCTGAATGCAACACTTGATGCAGTCGATGTCAACGAAGTACGCTGCCTGATCCTTACCGGCGCAGGTGAGAAGAGCTTCGTTGCAGGCGCTGACATAGGAGAGATGAGCACACTTTCCAAGGCTGAGGGCGAGGCTTTCGGTAAGAAGGGCAATGATGTGTTCTTGAAGCTGGAGAGCTTCCCAATCCCCGTTATCGCTGCAGTTAACGGCTTCGCGCTGGGCGGCGGCTGTGAGATAAGCATGAGCTGCGACATCCGCATCTGCTCCGACAATGCGCTTTTCGGCCAGCCTGAAGTAGGCCTCGGCATCACACCGGGCTTCGGCGGCACACAGAGACTTGCCCGTCTTGTAGGCGCAGGCATGGCTAAGCAGATGATCTACACCGCAAGAAATATCGATGCCAACGAAGCATACAGGATAGGTCTTGTAAATGCGGTTTATCCCCAGGCAGAGCTTATGGCTGCTGCAGAGAAGATGGCAGCAGGCATCGCTAAGCAGGCGCCTATCGCAGTACGCAACTGCAAGAAGGCTATAAACGAAGGTCTGCAGGTTTCCATCGATAAGGCTGTAGAGATAGAGGAGAAACTTTTCGGTGACTGCTTCGAGAGTGAAGACCAGAGAGCCGGCATGGGCAATTTCTTAAAGAAGAAGGACGATCCTACAAAGGTAAAGATCGTAGACTTCCAGAACAAGTGATATGACGTTCATCGGTATATTTGGGCTTTTACTCATACCCGGAACGGTTGCGATCATCATGGCAGTGGTCCTCGGGATTAGGGCCCTGGTAAAGAGAGCAGCGGAGAAAGAAGACCGGGAGAGACTTGAGGCTGAAATGGAAGCCGTAAAGAGTGCGGAAATTGAAAGTGACAATCCGTACATGCAGAAAAAGGAAAATATTTAAATTATTTAAGGAGGATACATAAATGAAGGTTGGTGTTATCGGTGCAGGAACAATGGGCAGCGGCATCGCACAGGCATTTGCACAGTGTGACAAGGTTGATACAGTGTATCTCTGCGACATCAAGCAGGAATTTGCCGATGGCGGCAAAGCAAAAGTTCAGAAGGCTATGGATAAGCTCGTAGCCAAGGGAAAGAAAGAGCAGGCTGAGGCTGATGCCATCATGGCTAAGTTCAAGACCGGACTTAACGACATCTGCGTAGACGCAGACCTGATCGTTGAGGCAGCTCTCGAAGTAATGGACATCAAGAAAGAATGCTTTAAGAATCTGATGGAGAACATAGTGAAGAATCCGGACTGCATCTATGCTTCCAATACTTCTTCACTTTCTATAACAGAGATAGGCGCAGGACTTCCGAAGCCTGTTGTGGGAATGCATTTCTTCAATCCCGCACCTGTAATGAAGCTGATCGAGGTTATCGCAGGCGCTAATACTCCCAAGGAGCTGGTTGAGAAGGTTAACGAGATCTCAAGAGACCTCGGCAAAACACCCGTACAGGTTAACGAGGCTCCCGGCTTCGTTGTTAACCGTATACTGATCCCTCTTATCAACGAGGGTATCTGCGTTTATGCAGAAGGCGTATCCGATATCGAAGGCATCGATACCGCTATGAAGCTTGGCTGCAATCATCCCATGGGTCCCCTGGAGCTGGGCGATTATGTAGGACTTGATATAGTTCTTGCTATCATGGATGTTATCTACAAGGAGACAGGCGATCCCAAGTATCGTGCATGCCCTCTCCTTCGCAAGATGGTACGTGCAAAGAAGCTCGGCGTAAAGACCGGCATCGGTTTCTACAACTATGCTGACGGCGGCAAGGTACCTACTGATAAATAATTGATGTTAATTAAACTTTAAGGAGGTTTATACATATCATGGATTTCACTTTAAGTAAAGAACATGAGATGGCGAGACAGCTGTTCAAAGATTTCGCCGAGAACGAAGTGAAGCCTCTCGCGCAGGAAGTAGACGAGAACGAGCGCTTCCCCAGAGAGACTGTTGAGAAGATGGCAAGATACGGCTTCTTAGGTATACCTGTACCCAAGGAGTACGGCGGACAGGGCGCAGATCCCCTCGCATATGCTATGTGCGTTGAGGAACTCTCCAAGGTATGCGGTACCACAGGCGTTATCGTTTCCGCTCATACCTCACTGTGCGTTGATCCCATCATGACATTCGGTACAGAAGAGCAGAAGCAGAAATATCTGGTTCCCCTTGCAAAGGGCGAGAAGCTGGGCGCTTTCGGTCTGACCGAGCCCGGAGCAGGTACCGATGCACAGGGTCAGCAGACCAAGGCCGTTCTTGACGGTGACGAGTGGGTGCTGAACGGCTCCAAGTGCTTCATCACCAACGGTAAGGAAGCTGACGTATATGTTATCTTCGCTGTTACCGGAAAGATTGAGAAGAGAGGCAAGATGATGAAAGAGATCTCTGCTTTCATAGTAGAGAAAGGAACACCCGGTTTCTCCTTCGGAACAAAGGAAAACAAGATGGGTATCCGCGGTTCATCAACCTATGAGCTGATCTTCACAGACTGCCGCATTCCTAAGGACAATCTCCTCGGACAGCAGGGCAAGGGCTTCAACATCGCAATGCACACCCTTGACGGCGGCCGTATCGGTATTGCTGCACAGGCTCTCGGCCTTGCAGAAGGCGCTCTTGAGACCACGATCAACTATGTTAAGGAGCGTAAGCAGTTTGGACGCGCTATCGGCGCTTTCCAGAACACCCAGTTCCAGCTGGCTGACATGGCTACCAAGGTAAAGGCTGCACAGTATCTCGTATATGCTGCAGCTATGAAGAAGGCTGAGTATCAGAAGAACCCCAAGGTATCATATTCCGTAGAAGCTGCTATGGCTAAGCTTTATGCAGCAGAGGTAGCTATGGAAGTGACCACCAAGGCTGTACAGCTTCACGGCGGTTACGGATATATCCGTGAGTATGACGTAGAGCGTATGATGCGCGATGCAAAGATAACAGAGATCTATGAAGGTACTTCCGAAGTACAGCGTATGGTCATCTCTGCAAACATTCTGAAGTAAGGAGGAAGTCAGACGTGAAGATAATCGTATGTGTAAAGCAGGTTCCTGATACAAAGGGCGGCGTAGAGTTCAATCCCGACGGAACCTTAAACAGAGCAGCGATGCTTACCATAATGAACCCGGACGACAA
>JAEEIK010000010.1 GCA_016281335.1 Lachnospiraceae bacterium
AATGCTATATGTAGTGGTAAAATATATGGGATTTTGTAAAAGGGTACATGAACTGTGCCAAATAAACTACGAGGAGGGACAAAGTACATGAAACGTAACAAGTGGTGGCGCATGTCGTGGATGCTTCTCAGCCTGCTGATGATATTTAGCAGCGTTGTTCCTGCATACACTGTATATGCAGAAGAGAATCCCGAGGAAGTGCAGGAGGAGACTGTGCTTGAAGGGGATGAGGAAGAAGCAAAAGAGGTTATTGCCTGGGAGAGTATTTCAGGTGAAGGAACTACCGAGGAAGTAGTTACTGAGGAAAAACAACAAGCTGATGCTACATCTGTTTGGATAACAAAAGCTGACGGTACTCCGGAGGAATTAAAAGCCGGCAATACAACGTATGCTTTTGGAGAAGCAGAAGACGATAAAGTTGTATTTGATCCTACACACAGCATACTGATCATAGGAGCGGGATTTCAGTCAGTAACAGGTCTGGGTTACCAGTTTAATGAAGCAGGGCATAAATATGCCAAAATCTATGCAAATGGTAATCTTGTTATCTTGTTAAAAGGCGAAAACATTTCTTTATCAGCTGTTCCTACCGATGCTGAAACATCAAATGTGATCGGAGAGAGTTATGGTATTTATGCAGATGGTGATCTTTATATCGTTGACCAATGTGTTGCCGGCTCAGGTAGCGGAAGTATTACTTTAAGAGCAGCTTCCGGAGCCACAAAAAAGAGCGTAGGTATTTATTGTGAGGATTATAACCAGCAACGTTTTTTGGATGACACTTTTGTTAAAGTCTATACCTATGGTGGCAATCTGGATATGGCAACAGCGGAGTCTGCTGCAAAAAGTGTCGGATTGATGTGTGACGGGAAGTTCTCTCTTTCATATGAACATGCAGCAAATAACAAAGATCCTGAGAATCTTGTACTTGAGGCATATGGCGGTAATATAGCAAAAAATCCTAAATCAAATGCTGCTGGTACCAGCGCAGGAATTTCAAACTATACTGATTATACGGGGGATACATATCTTACAAGAGAAGATATAATCCTTGGTGCAACGCTCAAGGCCGTAGGCGGTGCAGGACGTGGATGGAGCCGTGGAATTGAATGGACAGGAGTTTCCATGGATATATACGGATCAAAGGTTTATGCTTGTGGTGGCAATACGGATATAGATTCTTATGGGGCTGCTTTAGCTTTTAATGATCATATATGGATGCAAAATTATAAAGATAAAGAAGGCCTTGCTTTAGATATAGAAACCGAAGCTGTATTTGAAAGCGTTGCAGAAAGTGGAGATTGTTATGGTGCCTATGTACCCAACGATTATGATTCGGTAAAAGATAAGTTTGGGCTTGGCCCTTCTGACGATGCCGGCACAGTAACATTTAAAGGTAAAAGCTGTGCATTAAGAGGAAATCTTACCGCTGTCAGCGTTTTTGACGATATGAGCGATCCTGAAGGCAGTAATGCAAAACTTGCATTACATGATGGTATATATCCTTATACCACTGCGAAATATGTTTATGCTACCAGCGAGAAATATACAGAAACTCTGGATAAAAAATATTATTATAAAACCACAAACAGAGACATCATTATGGACTTTGATGATGACGAGTATTCCGATATATTTGATCAGATATATCATGGAAACTTCGGGGTCGGCGATGAGTTGATATATAAAACGGGCAATGAAGAACATTCATCTGTTGGGAATCCTGCTTTTTCATATACTTATTTTGATGTCAATGTGAATGATAAGAAATTGGAAATACAAATAGCTCCTAATCCTGTTCCTGCCGGAGCTACCCTTACCTTCTCTGTGATTTGTGACGGAACTAACGCAACGCGTATATGGAATATCACAATTGAAATGACGGCAGGTGAACCTGTAGCTGCCGAAGTTGCACAGGAAAGTATTGTTTACCTTGAAGATCTGCCTGATCCGGTAGTAACCACAGACGGAAAGGTTGATGATAATGCAGCGGGCTTTACATATAAAGGTAAGAATTATAATAATGTAGATTATCTTAACTATGATGAAAAGCCTACAGAACCCGGTACTTACACCGTTTTCTACAGGGAAACCAGAGCGAATGGTAATACTTACTACGGACAAGCTGATTTTACTATTGAAAAGCGCGATATTTCAGACGCTGTTATAACGTTCAGTAATATTCAGTTTGTATACACAGGTGAAGAGCAACCTGTAAGGAATTTAGCTGTAAAAATCGGCGATACAAATCTGACCATTAATACTGATTATCAAGTACTTAACGGTTTTAACGCAACCGATGTTCAGGAACAGCATGTTGAGATTGAGGGTAAAGGATGCTATAAAGGAACATGTACTTCGGCAACGACATGGTCACTGAGAAAAGCAACACCTGACAATACGCTTGTTAACTTTACTACTGGAAAATCATATCGATATAACGGAAAGCCTGTCAAAGCTGAAGTAAGTGTTAAGGCCGGAATTAAAGGTCTTGGAGAGTTACTTATATGGTATCAGCAACATAATTGGAAAGACAATAAAGCGCCTTCCGATATAGGCACCTATGATATACTCTTATATTTTGCAGAAGGCCAGAACTACACGGAATCTGACCCCACGGATTCGCCATTAATCGGAACTATGAATATAATTAAGGGCTATGGTTCGGCTGATATTATTAGCATGCCGACTGTAAAGACCTCATCTGTTACGGATCTTAAAGACTATGTTAAGAATAATACAGGTGCTCTTAGCTTTGAAATATACACCGGAGCTATCGGTACTCTTGATGGTTCAAAGTTAACCGCGGCAGACGAAGCTACAGACGGTATGATAAAAATATCCATAGCTGCATCAGAAAAATATGAAGAGGGAACTCTTTATATGTCTGTTAACATAACGGCCAAAGATGTCAGGGAATTAGATGTCAGCATGGATAGTTACAGAACAGGTGCTGATCCTAAGCCTGTGCCCGTTTACACGTCTCCGACATCTCCTCTGTCAATAAGCAGAGAATACTACGGTGTACAGTCGGAAGATGGTGCTCAGTATTATGCCGCTGTAGCGCCTGATATGGCCGGATCATATAGTGTTACTGTATTAGTTGAAACTACGGATGCCATATATGTTGGCTGTGCATCATTTACTGTTTATGATGTAAATGTGTTCTTTGTAACATTTGATCTTAACGGTAAGGGCGAAAATGAAGTAGTTACTGTGGAGCAAGATGAAAAAGTTGCTGTACCCGCAGAGCCTAAGGCTGATAACCTTGTTTTCGGCGGATGGTTTGCTGATAAGGAATACACAACAGCTTTTGATTTTGAACAGGAGATAAAAGCTGATACCTCTGTTTATGCTAAGTGGATCGATCTTTGTATTGTAAGCTTTAACATGGCCGGCCATGGCGCTGCCATTGATCCTCAGAAGGTAACACCCGGAAAGACTGCAACAAAGCCTGCAGATCCCACTGCAGAAGGTTTTGTATTCGGCGGCTGGTATACTGAAGAAGCATGCAAAAATGTATATGACTTTGCTGCTCCGGTAACTACAGGTATCACGCTGTATGCAAAGTGGATCAAGCTCTGTACTGTAAGCTTTAACATGGCCGACCATGGTACTGCCATTGATCCTCAGAAGGTAGAACCCGGAAAAACTGTGACAAAGCCCGCAGATCCCACTGCAGAAGGTTTTGTGTTCGGTGGCTGGTATACTGAAGAGGCATGCACAAATGCATATGATTTTGCTACTCCGGTAACCGCAGATATCATATTGTATGCTAAGTGGATCAAGCTCTGGTCCGTAAGCTTCAATATGCTCGGACACGGTACACAGATAGAGGCGCAGCAGGTTGAGGATGGTAAAACAGCAACAAAACCTGCGGATCCCACGGCGGAAACATATGATTTCCTGGGCTGGTTCAAAGAGGAAGCCTGCACAAATGCATATGACTTTGCTACTCCGATAACTGCAGATATCACGCTTTATGCTAAGTGGGAACTCGGCGTATCTGCAATGAACCCTGTACCCATCATTAATGCGGATACAAAGGATATCTATCTTGTAAACAAGCAGAAGTTCACTTTACCTGAAGGTTCATGGGAAAGCTCAAACAAGAAGATCGTAGCTATTTCAAAGAAGGGTGTGCTTACTGTTAAGAAGATGCCTAAGGACAATGCGGCGATCGTTATTACCGAGACTACGAGCAAGAAAAGCATCAATGTACATATTTCTCAGCCTAAGTTCAATGAGAATAAACTTAAACTTAATGCAGGTGTTAAGAACAGCTCGCTCGGTTTTGTAAAAGACAGCCATCTTGCAGTACAGTATGCAAGCTCTGATCCTGATGTGGCAACAGTATCCGAAAACGGTACCATAAGCTGCCTTGCAAAAGGCAAGACTACTGTTACGGCCTATGTTAACGGCAAGGCTTACAACTGCAAAGTCACCGTAAACGAGGATAAGAATAATCCTGTAACGGTTAAGGTTCTTCATATGAACCAGAATGGTAAGAAGACGCTTTCAATTTACGGTGTAAGCAACAAGAAGATCAGCTGGACATCTTCCAACGAGAACATGGCCAGCGTTAACAAGAAAGGCAAGGTTAAGGCAGGAACTACGCCCGGAACCGTTTCCATTAACGGTATATCCAAGGATAACAGGAAATTTACCGTATATGTCAGAGTTGAAGATATAGGTCTCAAAACAGGTAAGATCCAGGCTGCCGGCAAGAAGTACAAAGTTGAACTGAAGCCCGGCGAGAAGACCAAAATAGAGTTCAACAATGTAATACAGCCTGTAACCTTCAAGAGCAGCAAGGGTGAGACTGCTTACGTAGACAGAGACGGAAACATTGTGGCAAATAAGGAAGGCAAAGCTAAACTTACTGCAAAGATCAACGGAAAGACCGTAACGATCAATGTGACAGTAAAGAAGTAATTGTATGTCTAAGGCGCTCCCGCTAAAACGGGAGCGCTTTTTATATTGTTTATTTACGATGAATAAGGTAAAATAATAAAGATATGAAATAAACAATATCTGAGGAGCGCTTTATCATGGATGTTGAACGTTTATGCGGATTGCCGTCTATACGTAAATTCTTTGAGATAGAAGAAGGCAGGGAAATACCGGAAGGGGTAAGACTATTACTCTCGTCAATGAAAGAAGTCAGCATACCGAAGGGGCAGGATGTGGTGACCTACGGGGCTGATTGCGAAGACGGAATGTATATAATACTCTCCGGCGTTTGTGATGTATTATCCAAAGACGGTTCCAGGATTAACACTACTCTGGAAAAAGGTGACATCGTAGGTGAACTGGGCCTGATGAATGACCAGCCAAGAGGAGCTACCGTGAGGGCCTTAACGGATGTTACCTGCGCCAATATATCCAAAGAACTTTTTGAACAGTTGGGCAGTGTAAACAGGAAGATATATGGTTCTTTTATGACCATGCTTTATCACAGAACGACTCACCTGGTCAAAGAGCAGGAGCGTGTGCGTGCCGAACTGAAGGTAGCCATACGCATACAGGACGGTATACTTGAGCATGATTTTTCTTCTTTTAATGCTCTTGATCATGTCAAATTCCATGCATGTACCAGACCTGCCAAGGAAATGGGCGGCGATTTCTATGATGTGTTCATGATAGACGATAACCATCTCTGTTTCCTTATTGCCGATGTTTCCGGAAAAGGCATTCCGGCTGCAATGTATATGAGTATGGCTAAGGTTCATATCAGAAACTATGCTACACTGGGACTTCCTCTAGCTGAAGTAGCAATGCGGGCAAATGACCAGCTCTGCTATAAAAATGAGGCTGAGATGTTTGTTACCGTATTTTTCTGTGTCCTCGATCTTAAAACAAATGAAATGAAGTTTATCAACGCAGGCCACGGCAGCCCCTACAGACGCAAAGCCGACGGACTCTTCTATGCTCCCAAGGTAAAGACCAATCCGCCTTTCGGAATCATGGAAGGGGCTAAATATACAGAACAGAGCATTATGCTTGAACCCGGAGACAGCCTGTATCTGTTTACCGATGGAGTCAATGAGGCGACAAATGAAAAGCTGGAATTATTCGGGAATGAAAGACTGGAAAAGGCACTGAACGAAAATGCCGATAAATGCGGCGAGCCAGAGGCCATGCTGAAGAAGCTTTATGAAGTTATTGATGCGTATGCCGGAGGATCGGAGCAGGCGGATGATATAACTATGGTGTATATAAACAGAGGATAAGATGAAGTATAGAGTATTAAAAAGGGACGGCCTGGCTAAAAGGGCCGAAATGGAGACGGTACACGGCGTAATACAGACACCGGTATTTATGAATGTCGGAACGGTCGGAGCCATAAAGGGGGCTGTATCTACCGAAGATCTTGAGAATATAGGTACACAGGTTGAACTGTCCAACACTTATCATCTGCATGTAAGAACAGGCGATAAACTGATAAAAGAAATGGGCGGACTCCATAAGTTCATGAGCTGGAACCGGCCTATACTGACTGATTCCGGCGGTTTTCAGGTATTCTCGCTTGCTGGTTTAAGAAAGATAAAAGAAGAGGGCGTGACCTTTAATTCCCATATAGACGGGCGAAAGATCTTCATGGGGCCCGAAGAAAGCATACAGATACAGTCAAATCTCGGATCCACCATAGCCATGGCTTTCGACGAATGTCCACCGGCGCTTGCGGAACGTGAATATGTGCTCCCCAGCGTGGAAAGAACCACCAGATGGCTGGAACGCTGTATCAGGAAAATGGCCGAGCTTAATGCTAAAGAGGATACAGTAAATAAAGAGCAATTGCTTTTCGGTATCAATCAGGGGGCAATCTATGCAGATATAAGGATTGAACATGCAAAGCGTATTGCAGAATTTGACCTGCCGGGCTATGCCATAGGCGGACTGGCTGTAGGCGAGAGCCATGAGCAGATGTATTATATACTTGACGAGACCGTACCCTTCCTTCCTGCAGACAAGCCGGTATATCTTATGGGTGTAGGGACTCCTGCCAATATACTCGAAGCGGTAGACCGTGGAGTGGATTTCTTTGACTGTGTATATCCTACAAGGAACGGAAGACATGCCCATATGTATACGAATCACGGCAAGCTGAATCTGATGAATTCAAAATATGAGAAAGACGACAGACCTATAGAGGAAGGCTGTCAGTGTCCTGCCTGCAGGAGATATTCGAGGGCTTATATAAGGCATCTGCTGAAAGCTAAGGAAATGCTTGGCATGAGGCTTGGAGTTCTGCATAATCTGTATTTTTACAATCATCTGATGGAAGAGATAAGAGCTGCCATAGATGAGGGAAGATATAAAGAATTCAAAAACCAAAAACTTAAAGATCTGGCCGGAGATACTGCAGAATGAATCAAAGATCTAATTTTGCTTTTTTAAACAGGGAAGATTTTTTCAAACATCCTGTTTGCGAACAATTATATAAATACGCAGCTGAATCGGAACGTTATTTTAAAAACAACGAAGATCTTTGCGCGATAAATGCAAGACGTTTTATCGAACAGTTTATACGTTTTGTGTCCTTTGATCTGAAGGATGCAAAATATCCCGAAAAGTGCAGAAATATAGGCTCTTTTTTCTGTACGGCAAATGAAAAAGAATTCTACCGCATATTCGGCGGCACAAATACAGAACTCATAAAACAACTAAACAAGGCAACCATTCCTTATTTTCATCCCGCCGAGAAGAAAAAGGATAATCTGTATAAAGTAATTGTCATAAATATCTACAATCTTTCCTGGTGGCTGTATCAGCAGCTTTATCCGAAAGACGCTAAAAACAAACCTGATTTCAGGGAAGATTATCTTCCTGAGGATCCCGGCATACTGGAAATGGAACCGGCAAAAGTTCCTGATAATGTTAAATATGACAGGATAAAAGCATATTTCCCTGATTGTGAGACGGATAAACTGTTTCAGGTTGAATTTCAGAACGGACACTATGTGATAAAAGATCTGAAAGGCAAGCAGGTTTATACTGCCACGGATACTGAAGACTATAATTATGCGCTGGAATTCGCTGCTCAGTATAAAGCGGATTATGATGCTCTGCAGGCAGATAAGAAGCGTATGGCCATAGAATTCGATCAGAAGCAGAGTAAGATGATCGATGAAATAGAAAGGACCAAAGACGAACTGGCAGAGCAGAAGCAAAATACCCTGCTTCTTGAAGATAAGCTGTCAGCTGCCAATAATACCATTTCAAACATGCAGTCTGCATTGGATGACAGTAATGGCATGGCCGCTGATATGCAGGAAATGCTGGATGCCAAGGAGCAGGAACTCATTGAGGCAAAGAGAGAATCAAGAGATGAGTATAATCAATTAAAAGACAGAGATAAAGAGATCATAAAACATTTTGATGAACGTTTTAACAGTCTGGAAATGAAACTGGCCCAGATAGCCGAAGAAAACGTTTACTACAGGAAAAAGCTGGAAAGTCTGGATAAAACCGAAGAAGTAAAGGATTTTCTCCTGGTCATAAACGAAAGTATCGCAGGTGTAAACAAGGGATACAGTATCTATGCAGGCAATAAGAATGAGCAGGAGTTACGTTCCTGGCTGTATAAAGTAAAAAAGTATTATGAAGACCAGCTTGAAGAACTCAGAGAAGCGCTAAGGGACAGAGATAATAAACTTAAATTCTGGGAAGAGAAAGCCATAAGAGAGGCCTCTGACTACAGGAGCTTTGAAGAGCCGGCCCGACCCGTTATTGCCACGAAAAAGAAAAGCGGATCACGCAAAGCTGAGCTGCCTTTTATACTCCTTGCTGCATCGGCGGCTGTTCTGACGCTTCTGCTTGGCATTTATATTATCAATAAGCTTCATCCCGTTGATGAACAGGAACAGCCGGATGATACTGATACATACATAGCAGAAGCTATCGACGAAGAAGAATACGCTTCCGAACATGATAATAAGCTTTTTCGAAACGATAAAAATGCAAATGAGGAAATAGAAGAATCAACAACTGAGCCGGATATGCAGCTTAATGATTTTGATAACGATACAGCTACTGAAGAAGAAAATGCAGATACAGCTGATGAAGTAGCTGATATAGAAGATAAATCGGCGAATAACGTTGAGGAAGCAGCCGTCACAGAAGATAAAACTGCAAATACCGCTATTCCTGATGTAAATGAGCTGTATTCGAATATTCACAAGTATTATGATGCGCCGGAGAGCATTTCACTTATTCCGGGAGTAAATCCTGCTATAGTAAGGGATATACAGCTCATAGACAGAAGGTATTTTCACAACATGGATGTCTCTGAAGAAACAGTCAAAAAAAACCAGGATATCATGGAATTCATTGGAGAATACGGTATGCCTTTTGTTTATTCTCCTGTAGGCAAACCGCGAGATCTCAGCGCAACATGCGGAAGCTATTCCAATCTGATAAGATTTAAAAATGCCGAAGTTTTTAAGTTTGTTTATTCCGGAGGGACATTTGATACGGAGGATTACGGAGATTATAACGCCTGTATCCTGCCCGATGAACTCTGTGAGGGGATAGACGAGAATTCGACACTCGATGATTTTATTAAATTACTTGGTTCGGATCCTAAATCGGTGTACATGCGAGCTTCCAAAACTGACATGTCAACTGCGGATAACGAAAAGGGCTATCTGTTCAAAATGAAGAACCTTGATGCAGTTATGGTATTCTTTGATGATAACGGAAAGCTTTGCGATTATATATATCTGTTTATAGCCGAGGGCGGCGGACGGACTGAACTGGTGAAACCACAGGAATAAAAGCGGAATAAACGGCTGTGGCTTTACTGTTGATAATATTTCATATTTCTGATAAAATAGCAGTTTGACGGACTGCTGTTTTTTGTGTCCGGAATAAATATAAGAAGGGAAGAATAAAAATGAATTCATTTATCTTACTTACGGCAGATGGCTCTGCAAGCGCAGGCACAGCAGGAGGACTTGGTTTCTCTTATATCATATCGATAGTCCTGATGCTGGCAGTCTTTTATTTCTTTATGATCAAGCCCCAGAAGAAGGAGCAGAAGAGAGTAGAAGCCATGCTTCAGGATATGGAAGTCGGTGACGTGGTAGTGACCACCAGCGGCTTTTACGGCGTCCTCATAGATATCACCGAAGATGATGTGATCGTTGAATTCGGCAGCAACAAGAACTGCCGCATCCCTATGAGAAAGAGCGCAATATCACAGGTAGAAAAGGCGGAGAAATAAGATGACACTTAATATCACTTGCATACCCGGTGACGGGATCGGGCCTGAGATAGTAGCCCAGGCAAAGAAGGTACTTGATAAAGTTGCGGAAGTATACGGACATGAGATGAAGTATACGGATATACTTATGGGCGGAGCTTCCATAGATGCCTGCGGCGAGCCCCTTACGGATGAGGCCATTGCCACAGCAAAGGCAGCCGATGCTGTGCTGATGGGTTCCATCGGCGGCAACACTTCAACATCCCCTTGGTATAAGCTCCCCCCTGAGAAAAGGCCGGAAGCAGGACTTCTGAAGATAAGGAAGGCCCTGAATCTTTTTGCTAATCTGAGACCTGCAGTTCTTTATCCCGAACTTCGCGGCGCATGTCCGCTGAAGGAAGAGATATCCGCCAAAGGCTTTGATATGCTGATAATGCGAGAGCTTACCGGTGGTCTGTATTTTGGTGAAAGAAAGACAATAGAAGAAAACGGCATGAAGAAGGCCATAGATACCCTGACTTATACGGAAGCTGAGATCAGACGTATTGCCATAAAGGGTTTTGAGATCGCTATGAAGCGCCGCAAGAAAGTGACAAGCGTTGATAAGGCCAACGTACTGGATTCCTCACGTTTGTGGAGAGCGGTTGTTAATGAAGTGGCTAAAGACTATCCCGAAGTGGAAGTCGAGCATATGCTTGTTGATAACTGTGCTATGCAGCTGGTGAAGGATCCTTCACAGTTTGACGTGATACTTACCGAGAATATGTTCGGTGACATCCTTTCGGATGAGGCCAGCATGGTTACGGGATCCATAGGAATGCTTTCCAGTGCCTCACTCAATGACAGCAAATTCGGACTCTATGAGCCGAGCCACGGTTCAGCGCCTGATATAGCGGGCATGGATATAGCTAATCCCATTGCAACCATACTTTCGGCGGCAATGATGCTTCGTTATTCCTTTGATCTTGATAAGGAAGCAGATGCCATCGAGAAGGCCGTGGATACCGTGCTTAAAGACGGTTATCGCACCGGCGACATCTACAGCGAAGGCTGTGAGAAAGTCGGCTGCACTAAGATGGGCGAGCTTATAACAGAGCGTATTAAATGATGAAAAAGTTCCTTAAAGAAAACATATGGGATCTTTTGAAAATAGTTTTGCTTTGTATAGTGATCTTTAAAGAGATCAAAAGAGATATAAAGAAAAGGAGACGGAAAAGATGAGAAGCGACAGTGTGAAGAAGGGAACGGCTCAGGCCCCCCACAGGAGTCTGTTCAATGCACTTGGATTTACAAAGGAAGAAAGAGAAAGGCCGATGATCGGTATCGTATCTTCCTATAATGAGATAGTACCCGGCCATATGAATCTGGATAAGATCACTGAAGCGGTCAAGCTCGGCGTGGCTATGGCAGGCGGTACTCCTGTAGTATTCCCGGCTATCGCTGTCTGCGACGGTATCGCAATGGGACATATAGGAATGAAGTATTCTCTGGTAACACGTGACCTTATAGCCGATTCCACGGAATGTATGGCTATGGCCCACGGATTTGACGGTCTCGTGATGATACCTAACTGTGATAAGAACGTACCGGGTCTTTTAATGGCCGCTGCGCGTGTTAATATCCCTACCATATTCGTATCCGGCGGCCCTATGCTGGCAGGTCATGTAAAAGGCCGCAAGCGCAGTCTTTCTTCAATGTTTGAGGCGGTAGGTGAGCTGGCTGCAGGCAAGATCACAGAGGCTGATCTGGAAGAATTCGAAGAAAAGGTATGTCCTACCTGCGGATCCTGCTCCGGTATGTA
>JAEEIK010000062.1 GCA_016281335.1 Lachnospiraceae bacterium
AATCCTTAGTGACATAAGAAACCTGTGAAGCGGAAGAAAAAGCATTTTATCGCCACAGCGAGTCCGGGACGGTGGGAGCCGGATGGTATGAGGGATGCGTGAGTGAGAACTCTTATATGGGCCGCCGAGGGCATGGGGAACAGGAGTGATCCCAAGTATCCGTGACGTGAAGGCATACGTTAGTTGCCGGGGATATGCAGGTATCCTGAAGCGCCCGAAGTCATTTTCGGGAATCAAGGTGGCACCGCGGATAGTAGATTATTCGTCCTTGACAGAAAAGAATCATTCTGTCAAGGGCGTTTTTGTTTGTAGGAGGAACAGTCATGGAAAAGATATATCCCTCTTTGGATATCATGAAGGAAGTGAGCGCAAAGGGCGAGTATAAGATAATGCCCATATGTCTTGAGATCCTTTCTGATTTCATCACACCTATCGAGGTGCTGAAAAAACTTAAAGCTGCTTCGAAACACTGCTACATGCTGGAGTCGGCAAGCGCTGATGTGCGTTGGGGAAGATATACATTCCTTGGCTTCGATCCCAAGCTCTGCATCAACTGCATCGACGGACAGATGCAGATAGGTGATCGTAAGATCGAGACCAAGGATCCCTCTTCCGAGATCCGTCGCATCATTGCAGAGCATAAGAGTCCTCAGCTGGAAGGTCTTCCTACTTTTACCGGCGGTCTCGTAGGATATTTCGCATTTGATTATTTTGCATACAGCGAGCCTGAGATCAAAAAAGATGTCGATGATTCCGAGAAGTTTTATGATGTAGATCTGATGCTCTTTGATAAAGTCATCGCTTTCGACAACCTGCATCAGAAGCTGATCTTCATAGTAAACATGGATTTAAAGGAAGGCGAAGCCGGATATAACAAAGCAGTCGAAGAGCTTATGAAACTTAAAGAGCTGGTGAAGACAGGAAAGAAGACCGACAGCTCTGCCGGTAAGATGACAGGTGAGATCACGGCTCTCTTTGATAAAGAAAGATTCTGCGATATGGTAGAGAAGGCAAAGACTCATATCTTTGAAGGCGACATCTTCCAGATCGTTTTATCCAACAGATTAAGCGCTCCTTTTGAAGGAAGTTTATTGGACACCTACAGAATGCTCCGGACCATCAATCCTTCACCCTATATGTTCTACTTCTCTGGTACGGATATGGAAGTAGCCGGTGCTTCACCCGAGACACTGGTCAAGCTGGAGAATGGCATACTCCATACCTTCCCTCTGGCAGGAACAAGGCCTAGGGGAAAGAACGAGGAAGAAGACAGAGCTCTTGAAGAAGAACTCTTAAAAGATGAAAAAGAACTTGCAGAACACAACATGCTCGTAGATCTCGGAAGAAACGACCTGGGTAAGATAAGTAAATTCGGAACGGTGGAAGTGGAAAAACTTCACAGCATAGAGAGATTCTCACATGTGATGCATATAGGTTCCACGGTAAGAGGAAAGATAAGGGATGATAAAGATGCACTTGATGCTATAGAAGCAGTACTTCCCGCAGGAACACTTTCCGGTGCGCCCAAGATCAAAGCCTGCGAGCTGATAGGAGAACTGGAAGGCAACAAACGAGGGATCTACGGAGGCGCCATAGGCTATATAGATTTTACCGGAAACATGGACACCTGCATCGCTATCCGCATCGCATATAAGAAGAACGGAAAAGTATTTGTAAGAAGCGGCGCCGGCATCGTAGCCGATTCCGATCCCGAGAAGGAATATCAGGAATGCATCAACAAAGCAAAAGCAACGATGACCGCGTTAACGCTTGCAGGGGAGGTGGAATGATGAATCTGCTGATAGATAATTACGACAGTTTTTCATACAATCTCTTCCAATATATAGGAGAGATGGATCCGGGAATAAAGGTGATAAGAAACGATGAGATGACAGTGGAAGAGATAAGACAGTTAAAGCCCGAACACATCATAATCTCACCGGGACCCGGAAGACCTGAAGATGCAGGCATCATAGTAGAGCTGATCAAAAACATAAAAGGAGAGATCCCGATCCTCGGAGTCTGCCTCGGGCATCAGGCCATATGCATGGCATACGGAGCCGACATAGTACATGCGAAAAAACTGATGCACGGCAAGAGCTCCAAGATAAGTGTAGATACAGAAACTACATTATTTAAAGGCTTAGGCAGTACAAGGATAACGGTCGCAAGATATCATTCACTTGCAGCTGCCGATGAAAGCCTTCCGAAAGAACTGATAGTTACGGGAGTTGCGGATGACGGAGAAGTGATGGCAGTAAGACATGCAAAGTATCCTGTTTACGGTGTGCAGTTTCACCCGGAGTCGATAATGACTCCGGATGGTAAAAAGATATTAAAGAATTTCCTGGAGGTGTAAAAAGATGATCAAAGAAGCAATCGTAAAAATCGTTAACAAAGAAGACCTTAACTATGATGAAGCATATACCGTGATGAATGAGATCATGAGCGGAGAGACAAGTCCTACGCAGAACGCCGCATTCCTTGCAGCACTTTCCACCAAGAGTGCAAGAGCAGAGACCACCGATGAGATAGCAGGCTGTGCAGCTGCAATGCGTGACCATGCAACAAAGGTTGATACAGGCATGGATGTACTCGAGATAGTAGGTACCGGCGGAGACAACGCAGGAAGTTTCAATATCTCAACAACTACGGCGATCATTACCGCAGCTGCAGGAATAAAGGTAGCAAAGCACGGAAACCGCGCTGCTTCCTCACTCAGCGGTACCGCTGACTGTCTGGAAGCGCTCGGTGTCAATATCGATCAGAGTCCCGAGCTCTGTGTTAAGCTTTTAAAAGAAGCAGGCATGTGTTTCTTCTTTGCACAGAAGTATCACACTTCAATGAAGTATGTAGGCGCCATAAGAAAAGAACTCGGATTCAGAACCGTGTTCAATATACTCGGCCCTCTTACCAATCCTGCATCTCCGACGATGCAGCTGCTGGGTGTATATGATGCGTACCTGGTAGAGCCTCTTGCACAGGTGCTTGTAAACCTTGGTGTTAAGCGCGGCATGGTGGTATACGGCATGGATAAGCTGGATGAGATCTCTTTATCAGCTCCTACCAAGATATGCGAGATCAAGGACGGCTGGTTCAAGACCACGGTCATCACTCCCGAAGATTTCGGATTTGAGAGATGTACAAAGGATGACCTCAAGGGCGGCACCCCTGCAGAGAATGCGCAGATCACAAAAGATATACTGAACGGCGTAAAGGGACACAAGAGAAATGCAGTCCTCATGAATGCCGGCGCTGCTCTTTATATAGGAGGAAAAGCCGAAAGCATGGCAGAGGGCGTCAAGCTTGCCGCCGAACTCATCGACTCCGGCAAAGCCGCTGCCACCCTTGAAAAGATCATAGAAGTCAGCAATTCCTAAAGGCTTCTCCTTGAGGAGAAGCTGTCAGGCGAAGCCTGACTGATGAGGTGTATATATGTCCATTCTAAACGAGATCGCTGCTGTCGCCAAAGACCGCGTTGCCGCAGCAAAGAAAATAAGATCTTCCGAAGAGATCGCCGCCGCAGCCCTTTCTCTTCCGAAAGGAGACTTTGCATTTGAGAAGGCTCTTAAGGAGCCGGGCCTTTCATTCATCTGTGAATGCAAGAAAGCTTCTCCTTCAAAGGGTATCATAGCTGAGGATTTTCCTTATCTTGATATTGCGAAAGAGTACGAGGCGGCCGGCGCAGATGCCATATCCTGTCTTACCGAACCCAAGTGGTTCCTTGGCAGTGACGAGTATCTGAAAGAGATTGCGGCAAATGTTAAGATACCTGTACTGCGTAAGGATTTTACCGTTGATGAGTATATGATCTATGAAGCGAAGATCTTCGGTGCTTCGGCAGTACTTCTGATAATGGCGATACTTACGGATGCGCAGGTAAAAGAATATCTGTCAATCTGTGATAAGCTCGGTCTCTCTGCTCTCGTTGAATGTCATGATGAAGAAGAGATAAAGAGAGCGCTTGACTGCGGCGGCAGAGTGATAGGAGTCAACAACAGGAATCTTAAGGATTTCTCGGTGGATATGGGATTGGCAGCCCGTTTAAGAAGCCTGATCCCTGAAGACAAGGTCTTTGTTTCCGAAAGCGGTATAAAAGATATAAACGACATTGCAAAAGTTAAAGAGATGGGAGCCGACGCTGTGCTTATGGGCGAAGTACTGATGCGTTCTCCCAACAAAGCTGAACTATTACAAAGCTTCAAATAAGGCTTCTCCTTGAGGTTGCTGCGTGCCAGTGGCACGCGTTTAGCAACGACCGAGCCGGCAGGCGAGACAAGCTGTCAGCCGAAGGCTGACTGATGAGGTGTCTATGATAATAAAATTCTGCGGCATGAAAACAATATCCGATATCGAAGCAGCCAACGCTCTTCATCCCGATTACATCGGCTTCGTTCTGACGAAAGGCTTTAAACGCACTATCACGGCTGATACTGCGAAAGAACTGAAGAATGCGCTGGCAGCGGATATCAAAGCCGTCGGTGTATTTGTTGATGAAGATATAGAAACAGTTGCAGCTTTTGTAAATAACGGTACAATAGATATCGCGCAGCTTCACGGAAAAGAAGATGAAGAATATATCAGCAGGCTTCGTTCCCTTACGGATGCAGAGATCATCAAAGCTTTCCGTATAAAAACAGAGGAAGACGTAAGGTATGCTGTAGCAAGCAGCGCAGATCATATACTTCTGGATGCAGGGACCGGAGAAGGCAGGACCTTTGAATGGGAACTGATAAAAGACTTAAAGAGACCATACATCTTAGCCGGCGGACTGAATCCGGATAATATAGCACATGCTGTAGAAATGCTCCATCCCTACGGCATCGATGTAAGCAGCGGCATAGAAACCGATGGTCACAAAGACCTGAATAAGATGAAAAATTTTCTCAAAAGGCTTCTCCCCGCTGGGGAGAAGCTGTCAGCCAAAGGCTGACTGATGAGGGGAACGATAACCAGGAACCATACGATAAAGGAGAACTAACCATGACTAAAGGACGCTTTGGCATACACGGAGGACAGTACATACCCGAGACTCTGATGAATGCGGTAAATGAACTGGAGGAAGCTTATAATAAGTATAAAGACGATCCGGATTTTCAGAAAGAACTTGCGGAACTTTTTAACGAGTATGCCGGCAGGCCTTCCAGACTGTATTATGCAAAAAGGATGACTGAGGATCTGGGCGGAGCTAAAGTATATCTTAAGCGAGAAGACTTAAATCATACCGGCGCTCACAAGATCAACAATGTGCTCGGCCAGGCCCTGCTTGCAAAGAAGATGGGCAAGACCAGACTGATAGCCGAGACCGGTGCAGGACAGCACGGTGTGGCAACAGCTACGGCAGCAGCCCTGTTCGGCATGGAGTGCGTGGTTTTTATGGGTAAGGAAGATACCGAGAGACAGGCGCTCAACGTATACCGTATGAAGCTCCTCGGTGCTGATGTGGTGCCCGTTACCACAGGAACAGCCACCTTAAAAGATGCGGTGTCCGAGACCATGCGTGAATGGACACGCCGTATCGAAGATACACATTACTGTCTGGGTTCGGCCATGGGGCCTCATCCTTTCCCTACCATAGTAAGGGACTTCCAGTCAGTGATCTCCAAAGAGATAAAAGAGCAGATGCTTGAAAAAGAAGGAAAGCTTCCCGATGCGGTGCTTGCCTGCGTGGGCGGCGGATCCAATGCGATAGGAACTTTCTACAACTTTATAGAAGACAGGGATGTGAAGCTGATCGGCTGCGAAGCTGCAGGCCGCGGCGTGGATACCTTCGAGACCGCAGCTACCATAGCAACCGGAAGGGAAGGCATCTTCCACGGAATGAAATCCTATTTCTGCCAGAATGAGTACGGCCAGATAGCGCCGGTTTACTCGATCTCGGCAGGTCTCGATTATCCGGGTATCGGACCGGAGCATGCATATCTTCATGATACCGGACGTGCGCAGTATGTTGCCATCACCGATGATGAAGCAGTGGAAGCCTTTGAATATCTGGCTAAGACCGAGGGCATCATTCCTGCGATAGAGTCTGCTCATGCAGTAGCATATGCAAGGGTGCTGGCACCGAAGATGAGAAAAGACCAGACCATAGTAGTGACGCTTTCGGGCCGCGGCGATAAGGACTGCGCAGCCATTGCAAGATACAGAGGGGAGGACATCCATGAGTAAGATATATAAGGCATTTGAGAATAAGAAAGCATTTATCCCGTTTATCACCTGCGGTGATCCGGATCTTGATACCACGAAGAAATGTGTGTTGGAAATGATCAAAAACGGCGCGGATCTGGTGGAGCTGGGCATACCCTTTTCAGATCCCACGGCGGAAGGACCGGTGATACAGGGCGCAAACGAAAGAGCATTAAAAGGCGGCGTGACCACAGACAAGGTGTTTGCTATGGTTAAGGAACTCCGCAAAGAAACGGACACTCCCTTTGTTTTCATGACTTATGCAAATGTTGTGTATTCTTATGGCGCGGAGAAATTCCTGACTGCCTGCGAAGAGATCGGCATAGACGGCATCATCCTGCCGGATCTTCCCTATGAAGAAAAAGAGGAGTTTCTTCCATATTGTAAAAAGCATGGCGTGGACCTGATATCCATGATCGCTCCTACCTCCAGCGATCGTATCGCCATGATAGCAAAAGAAGCAGAGGGCTTCATCTATGTGGTATCAAGTCTCGGCGTGACAGGTACCAGAAGTGAGATCACCACGGATCTTGCTTCCATAATAAAAGTGATAAGAGAAAATGCAAAGGTTCCCTGCGCCATCGGCTTCGGTATCTCCACGCCCGAACAGGCAGCAAAGATGGCAGCCCTTTCCGACGGCGCTATCGTAGGTTCTGCGATCATCCGCCTCCTCGAAGAGAGTGGTCCCGCAGCTCCTGAAAAACTCGGGGAATACGTTAAATCCATGAAATCCGCCTGACTGATGAGGTGTATAATACCCATGACCAAGTCAAGCATAAAAAACGTACACTATTGACATAGTGTACGTTTTTTGATAATCTTTCCTTAAAGAGTGATGATCACGGAGGTAGCATACAATGATTTGTGAAAGCGCAACAGAAGTAAGAAAAGAATGGAGTGCAGTTTGTGATACCGTTTCCCGTGAAAAACCTGTTTTTATAAAACGTACACGTGACAGGTTTTTATTATCTGATATTCGCTTCATTGAAGAACTTCTGAAATCTTATAGTTTTTCTGCTGCATGTTTTAAGGAGAAAAATGGCAGCGTAACCATCTCATTGAATGAGATCGATCTTGTAGAAAACGGAAAAGATGAAGCTGAAGCCAGGCTTAATATGGGAAAGGCGTTGATAGAGTATGCTCAGGAGTATTATGAAAACTATAGCCTTTATTCAAATGCCCCTAACAGAAGACCACATATACCATATGTTTTCAAAGCACTTATGATCGATGATCCGAAAGTAATCGGGGAGGGAATACGATGCCGCGCTGGAAAGAATTGAAGCGTTTCTGCGATAGAGACGGTTGGGAATTATATAAGGATACGGATCATTATTTCTACAGAAAAATCGATGCTGAGGGGAGCATACGAAGAACGAAAGTATCAAAAGGAAGTGGAGAGATCCATCCGCATATGTGGCAGGAGATATTAAAAAAGCAGCTTAAGGTAACACAGGATTATTTTAATGAAAAAATATAGAGAAACAAACTTTCCAAAAATTTTTGATATAATTATAGTCCTCCTTGTCCTCACAGGAGTGTTCTTCTCGTTGTTTGTTCATGATAATAAAGCCCTGCTTACCACATCGGGACTTAAGAATTTCAAGTATTACACCGTATTGTCGAATGTATTTGCAGGAATAGTTTCAGTGATCTCCCTGGCTGTTACCGGTGAGAAGAAGAAAAACGTAGTCACCGTCCTGCGTCTGACCGCGGCCTCCATGGTTACGATCACCTTCCTGACCATAGCGCTTTTTTTAGGTCCGCTTTACGGTATGGCAAGGATGTACCGTAACGCCAACTTCTTCTTCCATCTTGTAGTGCCGGTGATCACAGTGATCAACTACCTGTTTATTGCTGACAATGCTTTTGTAAAGTTAAGGGCAACATTTATGTCTGCGGCCCTTACTTTTCTCTATGGTTTTGTATATCTGATGAACTGTATCTTCAACGGCATCGGCGAGTGGCCGGATACCAACGACTGGTATGGTTTCCTTAACTGGGGCTATCCCGTCGGCTTACTGATCTTTGCCGTCATCACTCTTTTTTCATGGCTTGTGGCCGTGCTTCTGAGATTCATCCGGAATAAGATATCATAATAAAACGCATTTCATCCTTTACATATGGTGTCATATATGATACCATATGTAAAGAGGTAAATTATGTCAAAAAGAGATAAATTGAGAGAAAAATTCTTTGAAAAACCTGTCAGAAATGATATTACAGTTAATGAAGTGATCAGATTATCAAAGGCTTACGGATGTGTAATATTGACCGGTGGCAATCATCAGATTCGAATATGTCATCAAGCGACGGGGACTATTATTCCGATACCGCACCATGGTGATACGGTAAAGGAAGCATATATAGCAGAGCTGAAGACGTTGATTCTCAATATAGAGGCTATGAATAAGGAGGGCAAATAAAATGAGTTATCCATTTACAGTATTCCAGATGGAAAATGAGGGACATATTTTTTGGGTGGCCAAGAGTATTCAGTTAAAGGGCTGTGTCGGACAGGGAGATACCCAGGAAGAAGCAATTAATGAACTTGAGGAAAATGAAGCTGCATGGTTGGAAACTGCTAAACAAATGGATATACCCATACCGGAAGTTACAATAGAGCGAGCTACTGATTATAGCGGTAAAATGACATTAAGGATTGCAGCATATGTACATAAGCAGGCAGCGATGTATGCTAAGCGAGAAGGTGTGAGTCTGAATCAATATATAAATGATGCTATAGTTACACAGAATGCGTTAATGTCGATAAAAATGGCTGCAGTAAGCTGATCTTAACCGTTCGTCGTCCCATAGCTACCGTTCGTAGCCTATCATATGGAAATCTCCTTTAAAATGGCGTATAATATTGGACAAGGTTGAGCCTGTTCAACTCAGTAAATACACCGGGGAAGGAGATTTTTGTATGAAGAGAAAGACAAAGAGTATCATAGCATTTTTGATGACAGTAGTCCTGCTGTTCGGGATGCTGCCGGCAGACACGTTTGCGCAGGGAGAAAATGCGGAAAACGATGAATGGGTACAAGAAGAAGAACAGAATGACGGAGAAGTGGCAGAGCTCTGGTCGGCGGACGGACAGACCTTCATAGCTACTTATACAACTCTTCAGGAAGCATTTACAGCGGCAGAAGCAGAAGATATATATGCAATAATAAAGCTCCTGCAGGATGTAACACTTACTGTTGACCATACATTAAATCAGGATATTAACCTGTTCCTGAACGGACATACGCTGACGATTCAGAAGGATGTCACTTTAACAGGCACCGTGCATGATCCGGATAAAGATCAGGACAGATACCCTATGATAGATGTTTGGAGCGGTTTTACCAACGGAGCCGGTGGGAGCATTGTAAACAAAGGATTATTCATTGCTCTGATCGATATGTATTCAAAAGATATCAGTCTTTCTGTTGAAGGGGGAAGTGTTGAATCTGTAAGCCTTGAAAATGGATTAATGAATGTTTCGGGAGGAACGGTTTATCAGATAACTGCAAGAGGCGGAGTTGTCAATGTAAGCGACGGAACTGTTAATTATGCTACGGGTAAAGAAGATAGTGAAATCAATATCTCAGGCGGAACCGTCGAAAAATTACAGAGCTGGGGTAATGTTGAGATCAGTGGAGGAACCGTTAATTCTTTCGAACCAGAAAATAGCATATCAATTATCCGTGGCGGTATTGTTAAAAAGTTAGATATGCTGAATAACATGGGAAGTCCGACTCTTCTGATATGCGGAGACGCGGAAATTACAGAAGACTTACTTCTCGAGTTTTATGGCGGTACTGAGGATTGTGGTGTTGCTGATGTACTGATATTCGGCTCACCAAGGATAGCAAAAATAAGGTATGATGCCGGACACATTGGTGAAGGCGCTGATACCGGTGAAGGTAATTGGGGCAATGTAACTATATCAGGAGGATATTTTGCAAATGATCCTTCAGAAAACTTTGAGGGAATGGTAGGGTACCCTCATATAATTGCAACCATAGGAGATGTTGAAGAATATTCAAATCAGGAAGACTGGGCTGTAAGTTCAGAAGATTATAAATGGCGCATCAAGCCTGCAGCTGAGGCAACTCCTTTCCCTCACAGGACTTCGAAAAATGAAGGCGACGAAGCAAAGGTTGATTTTTATAATAATATTAACCTTGGTTACGAAAACAAAGAAATAATCTATAAAACAGGATATTTCAGTACTATAGAAGAAGCCTTGGAAGCAACCGAAATAATAGAATATGGCAATGATGAGCCGAGCTTCAATATGAATTATCATCCCAAGGTTACCTTATTAAAAGATGTGATCATTGATAAAGTAATAGATGTTACCAACAACAGTTCCGGAAGAGTATTCATGGAAATGGGCGGCCACAACATGGATATAACCAAAGATGGCGGGATTACCGGCACAGTGATACTTACCTTTGATGGTATACAGACAGGTATGCTTACCAGCTGCGGTACTATTGGAGTACATGAGTTTGTAGTATATAAAGGTTTAGACGCAGAGATCACAGGCGGAACTATAAGCAGTTCAGTATTTATGGTTGACAGCGGTGAATACACTATAAGTGGAGGAGAGTTCACCGGAGTAGTGGAGATCAGTAACTGGGGTGATCTTGATTTCACCATAACAGGAAATGCAAAATTCAAAGAGATAGATTACCAGGTGAATAAAAGTAATCCCTACAGCATCAGCCTTAATCTTGCCGGAGGATATTATACGGTAGATCCGGAGACATTAAAGACATATACGGTTAATGGAACGGTCAGGGATCAGTCCGGCTATGTCAATTATGACGAAACCAAAGTAGAAGAATACAACGGTCAGGCTGATTGGGAAGCAGATCCCGAAACATATACCTGGCGTATCAAGAGAGAAGTCACTGCCAGCAGCTTCAGTACAGTACCCGCTGCGGTAGCAGGACTTAAGGAAAACGGAAGCGCACTGGCGCTTGTTACTGCAGGTGTTGCGGTTGGCGGAACCGTTATGTATGCTCTGGGTAAGGATGCAACTACTGCGCCGACTACAGGCTGGAGTAATAACCTCCCGACAGCAACGGCAGCAGGTACCTATTATGTATGGTATAAGATAGATCCGGACGCAGATCACCTGGAAACCCAGCCTGCATGCATCACAGTGACAGTTGCTGCTAAGGAGAACAACAATCAGAATAATGATCCGAATAACGATCCCAATAACAATCAGAACAACAACGATGAGAATAACGAGAGTAACAACGAAAACAATAACAACAATGAAGAGCAGAATACGCCGACGCCTCCTCCCGTAGACAACAGCGAGGATTCACCTTTCCAGCCGGTACCGGAGATCACCGCGACTACGGAATCCCTGTATCTGGTAAAAGGACAGACCTTCTCTCTGAATGAGGCAGACTGGACCAGCTCGAACAAGAAGGTAGTCAGCGTAAGTAAAAAGACCGGTGCTGTTAAAGCCATAAAGGCAACCGGCAATACCCCTGTAGAGTTGACCAGGGGAACAGACGCAACAAAGAAAACTCTGAAGATCTATGTTGCAGACCCCAAGGTGAAAACCAAGAAGCTGAGCGTCGGCGCAGGTAAAACCGTCAATGCTGAGATCACTACTGATTTCAAGGATAAGCTGCCGGTATACTGGTATTCATCTGCAACGGATATTGCTATAGTTGATCAGACAGGTAAGGTATCAGGCTTAACAAAAGGTAAGGCTGATATCACTGCACAGATCAACGGCAAAGCATTTACTTTCAAAGTAACGGTCACGGAAGAAACTGTCGTAGCTGAAAGGACCCTGCATATGACCAAGGGCGCGAGCATGACGGTCAAGAAACTCGGGAAAGTAAATATCACAGCCCTGTCCAGTACCAGCAGCAATGTTCTTGTTGAGAAGAAGAAGATAACAGCAAAAGAATGCGGAACTGCTATAGTAGAGGCTACCGGTGGAGACGGGAAGACCTACAAGCTTAACATGGTAATAGAAGATCCGACCATTACCAACCTGACAGCCGGTAAGACCAATAAGTATTCGGTTGAGCTGACAGCAGGAAAGAGCCACGAAGCGCTCAAGTTCAAAGCATTTGACAGAGAGGTGGTCTTCAAGAGCAACAAGCCCAAAGTTGCTTACATAAACGAAAAAGGCGAGATCATAGCCTTAAGCAAAGGCAAGGCAAAGCTTACAGGCAAGATCAACGGCAAGACGATCACTATCAATGTTAAAGTAAATGCACAGTAAACAAAAAGCTCACCCCCGTCCGAAAACGGACGGGGGATTTAATAACAGGAGGTAAGCATGAACGAGAATATTACAAAACGCAATGAATTATTGGCGCAGAAGGTGATAAAAGGTCTGGAGAGCAGAAACATGAGCGGCTACTATGCTGCAGATAAAGAAGCAGCGCTGGCGCTTGCTCTTAAGCTGATACCGGAAGAAAGCAGCGTGACCATGGGCGGCTGTATGAGCGCCCGTGAGATAGGACTGATCGATGCGCTGAAGAACGGCAAGTACAACTTTATCGACAGAGACATGGCAAGTGACAAGCGCGCAGCGATGCTTGCAGCTTATGATGCGGATGTTTTCCTTTCAAGCGCAAATGCGATGACCGAGGACGGAGTCATCATCAATATCGACGGTAACTCAAATCGTGTATCAGCTATCGCCCAGGGTCCCAGGAAAGTGGTATTTATAGTGGGCATGAATAAGCTGTGTTCCGATGTGGACGGAGCGATGAAGCGAGCAAGGAATGTAGCAGCTCCCATCAATGCACAGCGTTTCGGGCTTTCCACCCCCTGCGCCAAGACCGGCAGCTGCATGAACTGCAAATCACCCGACACTATCTGCTGCCAGTTCCTGATCACCAGATTTTCCCGTCACAAAGACCGCATCCATGTGATACTCGTAAATGACAGCCTTGGGTTCTAAGTAAGACTTGCCGTGACTCTTTTTCTACCGTTCGTCGTCTGAAAATGACCGTTCGTAGTAAAAATATTGAAAAAAATCGGAAAAATGGCTATAATTTTGCTCAAAAGTGCACAAAAGCCATTTTTTAGTTCTTTTTTACACAAGGAGGTAGGTTTATGGCAAAGAACAATCGTTTCAAAAGGCTAATGGCATTGTTCATGACCGTGGTCATGATAGTTACAATGATGCCGATGAACACCCTGGAGGTGTATGCGGGTGGTTACACAAAGGAGCAGTTACAATCCTATGTGAAAGAGTGTAAGATAACCTGGGAAAAAGGAGCCGGCTCGAATCCCATATTTCATGTTGAGATAACATTAAAGCCGGGTACACCGGAAGATGTTCAGCCTGAAGATCTGTATGCGGCTGTCGGGAAGAATATAAATGAAGAAGCGCTGAAAAAAGGCTATCCCAGTACTTTTTTCGTTACTGAAGATAATACAACAATAAACGCGGACGGATCCAGAACAATAACTCTGGATCAGGGGGCTTATTTTGGAGATGATCCGGCCGTTGCTGCAAAAAAGCGCTTCAAGAAGCTGAAGAGGCTGCAGGGGTAAACAAAGATGATATAGGCGGCTCCACCGAGCAGCAGCAAACAACTGTAGAAACTCTGGTAGCTGTTCAAACGGATTTGGGCAATGCAAGCAATATGCTTAAAGAGGAGACTTTAGATGCTCAGAAAGCGCTTGATGAAGCGGAAAAGGCGGCAAAAGCTTTCAATGACAATAAAGAAACACTTGAAGTAACACTAAGCGCAGAAGATTACAGTAAAGTAGAAAATGGAATAGAGAATGCGATAGAAGCTGTTGAAGCATTAAAGGCAGCGCAGGAAAGTGTAGAAGATGATGGAGCTGCAGCCGATGAGGCAGCAAAGGCTTTAGAAGCTGCGGAAGCTGCGGAGGAAGCTGCCGAGGCGTTACTTAATGCTGCAGGCGGTGAAGAGCAGAACCAGGAGACTTTTGTGGAAAGACTGCAGGTTGCTGATGAAGAAAACAGCACTGCATTTTCAGGATTTCTGGGAAAATCCTGGGCTGCTTTTATCGCTGCCAGAAGATATGCAGGATTGGCAAAAGATGCTCTGAGTAAAGAAAATCTGCAGAAAAATGCTTGTTCCGGAGTATCTGCAGCAACCAGTAATCTTTATTTTGTTAAACAGGACGGAACTGAGGAAGCAAGAAAGAATCTTGAAGAAGCAAAAGCGCTGGCAGACGAAGATTCTCAAGCTAAGATAGATGCTCTGCTTAAAAAGGATGAAAGCAATCCCGGTCCCATCGAGGCACTGGAAAAGAAAATTGATGATGCAAATGATTCCATCGGTGAGCTGGAAGGTGCAATGGGAATAGGTCTTGCTGCGACGGAAACAGCAACGGTTGGTATTTCACTTAGTCCGGGATCAGAATACCCTGATGAGATTGTTGTTATAGAGAATGTGACAAAAAAGGGAGTAACGCCCCAGCCCGAAGGCGAGCACAGCGTTACCGTTACCTATGTGATGGGCAAGAACCAGAAGGGTGAGACCCTTGCTGCTCCTGAAGAATTTATAAGAACCAGTAACGCTTCGTTCCCCGAAGGTGCAGTTTATGAGTTCATTTCACCGGCTTATCCCGGATATACGGCCAGCGTGGAGAAGGTTTCCGGCACCATGGGTACGACTGATGTATCCGTAACGGTTACTTACAGCTGTTCTCATACGGGTGAGAATAAGATGGAATACAATACACTGGAGCACTGGATGGTTTGTGGTGTCTGCGGTGATGTAATTGAAGGATTTAAAGAAGCACACCACACGACACCTGACGATTACGATTATACAAAGAACGGACATACACCTCACTGCTCTATCTGTGGCTGGAAGAGCCCGGTAGAGGTAGCACATAAGAAGGATTTATTCAGAGTTAATGAGAATGGTTCCCGTAGACATCTGGCCCGTTGTCAGGTATGTAAATATGAAGATTATGAGCCTCATGCATGGGTGAAGACGAAAAATTCTTCAGCTACCTGGTGTGAAGCCAAGTGTGAATGTGGTGAGATCTATTCTGCTCCCGAGCATAAATTCACACAATACCGCATGGGACCGGGGAATCAGCATTATAAGATCTGTTCTATATGCGGATATGAAGAGATGGAAGACTGTAACAGCGAGCTGTATGAATATAAAACGGAAAGCGAGCATTATGTAAAATGCTCCAAGTGTAAGGCTATTCAGACTACCGAGAGTCATGGACCTTCAGAAATATGTGAACATACACATCACCAGTTCCACAGGCTCTACTGCACAAAGTGTAAATCAACAACCTACAGAAATATACCCTGTAAAGTAGGTGATGATTACTTTGCTACTGATGCTGTACATTGGCAGAAGTGTTCAGATTGCAATGAGATGTATGAAGAACCCCATAAATATTCGACCAAGAAGTATAAGACAAATCAGAGATCTGACCTTACTGAAGTAGACGGTAAACTGACGACTATATGGTACTATGATCTGGCTGAAAAATGTAATGTTTGCGGTCATGTGCATATCCTAAAGGAGGGGCTGAAGAGTACTTCGACCAGCAGCGGCAGCAAACCTAAAGAAGGCAGCAAGAACTTCGGTGGCGGCGGTCCCGTTCCCAAGGTACAGTCCAGCGAGGTAAACTTTGATGATGTCCTTGGCCAGAATCTGAAGACAAACGTTGTTTCTGATATTGACGAGATAGTTATGGATAATTATTTCGATCTGGTTGATGATGAAGAAGGTAATCTTAATGATAAGATAGAAGAAAAATTCGGAGCGGATTTTGATAAGAGCAAGGTTAATGTTGTAGTAGAACCCACAGTTAACGTTACACCTACGGCTTATGATGCGAGATCCAAAACACTTTCGATAGAGATCAATGCTACTTATAATCTGGTATTGGAGAATACCACCAATAATCAGAAAGTAACAATCTCCGAGAATCAGGTCGTTCCTGTAAATCAAGCGGTAGAGCTCACTGTTATGCTTCCCGATAACTTCGGATCGGCAGGAAAACGGGTAAACATAGAGCATGATCATAATGGCGAGATCCACAATTACAGAGCTCAGATACAGAGAGACGGAAATAAATACTTCCTTTCATTTAAAGCTGAAGCAGGTTTCTCGCCTTTCACTTTCACTCTTGAAGAAGAACAGGGTGAGGAAGATGTAGCCAGTGTAACATACAGTTATGGTAAGAATGGTTCCAGCACAATTTATAAGACAGCGTATTTTGATGATTTCCAGAATGCAATATCCGCATCTGAGGAAAATGACTTTTATGACCAGCTGACAGATGAGGAAAAGGAAGGATTTGGAGGAATAAATTCTCCGGTCATCAAACTTCTTAAGAACGTAACACTTGATGAGACAGTTTATATTGCGAAGAAGAATCATGAAATTGCTCTGGATCTGGACGGACATACACTGACTATAACAAAGAACGGTGGTCTGGACGGAGACAACTGCGAGATCAGAATGGAAAGCGCTACTCCCGGTACCTTTAACAGTGCAGGTACCATAGCAGTAAACATACGGTCCTTTACGAGAGATACCTGCAACTTCAGCGACGGTACAGTCAAAGGTGAGCTGAAGATAGATGGCGGTACCGTAAATATAACAGGCGGTGAGATAGCAGGTAAACTGTCTGTAAAAAGATCCTATTTTGATGTCAACCTGACCATTTCCGGTAATGCACTTATAGGAGTGAGCGAAAACATCATAAAGACGTATGCTCCTTTCAGTAATACTACGCCTAAATTGCATCTGACTCTGGCAGGCGGCTACTATAAGTATGATCCAAGATCCTTGTTTATGACAAAGGATGTCAGCGGTAATCTCATAGAAGTATACAGCAATGAGGAATATGATGGAGTTCCGCTTGACGATGTATTTGAGGGTTACTCCTACTATAAGAAGACAGGAGATGAGTACGAACCGATAGCAATTGAAGATATCACAGACGGAGATATAGCTGCAGGAAACATCTTCATCTGCTACAGCGATTTCGTAACCTTTGAATCAGACAAGCTGGAAGAATACAACCTTTTATACTACGGAGACAGCTGGGTAGCAGGTCCCGAGTATGAATACCGTATCAAAGGCTGCAAGCATCAGCATAAGGAAGTAAGGAATGCAGTGGCAGCAGACTGTCTGACAGCAGGCTACAGCGGAGATACCTATTGTAAAGATTGCGAAATATTACTGGAAGTAGGTAGTGAAATTGCCGCCCTCGGTCATGATTATGAAGTAACTTATACCTGGAGTGATGACTGCAAGAGCTGTACGGGTACTGCAGTATGTAAGCGTGAAGGCTGTGCGGAAGATGCAGAAAAACACAGTGTAACCGAAGAAGCAACAGTCACAAGTGAAGTTAAGACTCAGCCTTCTTTGACAGCAAAAGGTGTGACTACCTATACTGCTACATTTACCTCTGAGATTTTCGAAACACAGACTAAGGATGTGGAAGATATACCTCAGCTGGTTAATGAAGATCATACTTATGTATCCGGAAACAGTGCAATGTCACCGGTTCCCGAGATAACGAAAGATACCACGGAACTTCATCTTGTAAAGGGACAGAAGTTCACCCTGCCTGATAAGAAAGGCTGGTCGACCGCGGATAAGAAGATCGTTAAGATCACCAAGTCAGGCTTACTGACTGCCAAGAAAGTAACCGAAGCCGGAAAGCCTGTAGTGATCTCGAGAGATGGCTACAAGCCGATCAAGGTATACGTTACCGAGCCGAAGCTGAATAAGAAGAAGACCAAGCTGGAAGCAGGAGTATCGGAAACACTTGTAATGACTTATGACAGGAAAAATCTTGGTATACTGTGGGAAAGCAGCGCACCGGATGTGGCTACGGTATCCCAGAACGGAAAGGTTACGGCAATATCAAAAGGAACCACTACGGTAACGGCACATATCAACGGCAAGTCCTATACCTGCAAGGTAACGGTTACCGAGACGGCAGCAGCATTAACCCGCGTGGTACACCTCAATGTAGGCAAGAGCAAGACTATAAGCTTAAAGAAACTGGGCAAACTTAAATGGACCAGCTCCGATGAGAGTATCGCTCAGATGATCAAGCCCAAGAAAGTAAAAGCGATCCGGGAAGGAAAGGCAACACTGACCGCGGTTGATGAAAATACGAAAAAGACATACACCATAAAGCTTATAGTTGATAACCCTGAGATAAAGGCAGGTAAGATAACGCTTAAGAAGAAGACCACCTATAACCTCAATATGAAAGTCGGCGAGACTGTGCCGGTAGAATTCGTGAGCGTAGATGGTCAGGTAGTATTCAAGAGCAGCAAAGCTGCAGTAGCCTTTGACAACGGCAAGGGCGGCATCAGGGCTATTGCAAGCGGCAAGGCAAAACTTAAGGCTACTATCAATAAGACTAAGGTTACTATCAATGTGACCGTGACTGAGTAATTTGACAGAAATCCCCCTTAGGATATATCATGAATATGTAATATTCTGTGATATATCCTAAGACGAAGGGACTGGCTGCTTGATGAGCAAAAAGGTGGATATCAGCCTGGAAGTCGATCCTTCATATGAGCTCCCTCATGTGATCATCAGGACCGGCCGGAAGACAGAGCTGATAGAGAGAATGATAGACGCCATTGAACGCTGCGTAGAGGAAGAATACCCCGAAGTGGTATGCTACAGCGGCGATAGCGTTGTGCTCTTAAGACAGCAGGATATCACCCGTGTTTATTCAGAAAACAGAAAGATAGTGGTTTGTACTGACGATGAACGGTATGACTGTAAGCAGACACTCAGTGATCTGGAGGAGAAACTGGATCCGGATACGTTTGTCCGCATCAGCCGTTTTGAGTTGATCAATCTGAAAAAGGTAGCCGGTTTTGACTTAAACATAGCCGGTACTATTAAAGTGTACTTTAAAGACAGGTCTGAAACCTTTGTGGCCCGCAGATACGTGAGTTTAATACAGCAGAAGATCAAGGCCAGAATAGAGGGAAGTAAAGAAAAGTGAGTGACACAGTTAAAAAAACCATAAGACTTGCAATCTTCGGCGGTATAGGCGGAGCCTTTGTTTCCGTATTCTTTTTGATCATGGCCTGGAGTGAGCTGATAGAGGAATTAAGTACAGGAGCTCTTATCGGACATGTTTTGATACAGCTGTTACTCGGGGCAATTTTCGGGGCTGTTAACTGTGCATCTTCGATAGTGTATGATCTGGACAGGTTCAGCATTGCCGGTGCCACCCTTATGCATTTCTTCTTTGTTATTACCATGTTCTATATCTTCGGTTTCGGTGTATGGCATTTTAACTTCGGAGATATAGTCTTCTATATCATGACTGCAATGTTTATCATAATATATTTTATCATTTGGCTCGTGATGTATCTGAAATTCAAAAGAGAAGTCAGAAAGATGAATGATGAGCTGAGGAAGATGAAAGAACTGGAAGCCAAAGAAAATAAGAATAACAAAGGGTGATACTATGAAATTAAAGGTTCTTATAACGGGACGTAACAGAAAGGTATGCCGCGATGTAGGCGAGCATCTGGAAAAGGACAGGGGTTACCTGACCGTAAAAGCAGCGCCCAGCAAGACAGGTCTTTTTGACATCATGCTGTCAGAACTGCCAAAGGTGATCATCATCTGCCTCGGTGACGAGACTGTTGAAACCGTTAAAGCCTTTAATGTACTGAAATCGGTATCGATGCAGAGTCACTGCACTATAATAGTCATAGCAAATAATGAAGATGAGAAACTCTTCATAAAATATACCGAGCTTAGAAAAGTACTCTTCCTTTCCCGACCGGTTTCTCTGATGGCCTTATATGAAAAACTTCTGGCTATTGAAGAAGAACTGGAGAACTGTGAAGAGGAAAGTGTATTCAGGGAATTTGTAAATGAAGATACGGATGAGGATTCCCGGAGAAAGAAGATACTTGTAATCGATGATGATACGGAACAGCTGGTGCATATAAAAGAACAGCTGGAAGAATTCTATGATGTAGCCGTGGTAAAGTCAGGAGATGCGGCGTTCAAATATCTGATGAAACATACGCCTGATCTGATATTGCTGGATTATCTGATGCCGGAAAAAGACGGACCTCAGGTTTTAAGGCAGATGCGTACCATAGATGAATATGCGCATATTCCGGTGATGTTCCTTACGGGAATGAGCGAAAGAAATGCGGTATTAGAGACATTGACAGAACTGCGTCCTCAGGGTTATATCATAAAGCCCGCGAGGAAGTCGGATCTGGTGGCAAAAATAATAGATGTATTGGGGTAAATTTAATGGGAGCAGATCTTTCGTTTCTTGATGGCAGCGGCATAGATATAAAAACAGGTCTTGATTATACGGGAGGGGAAGATAAATACCTCTCTGCCCTGCAGCGTTTCTATAACAGCTATGAGAAGAACAGGACCAAAGTCGAGGATTTTTTTTCAGCAAAGGATTATGAGAGTTACATGATCACTGTTCATGCGCTGAAGAGCAATTCCAAGATGATAGGTGCAATGGACTTAAGTAAAGCCTTTGAAACACTGGAGATGGCTGCCAGAAATAATGAGACGGCTGTTATTGAAAGTGAGACTGCAGCTGCGCTTGCAGAATATCAAAAGCTCATAGAGATCCTTAAGCCCATTAGCGAGATGGGTGATCTGAAAGCGCCTTCCGAGATATCTGCGGAAGAAGCAAAGAGTGTTGCGGAAAAACTTCTGGAAGCTCTCGATGATTTTGATGATGAGCTGTCAAAAGAGCTTGCAGTCAAGCTTTCGGGCTATCCCTTCAGATTAACTGCAAGAGACAAGCTGAAAGAAGCAGAGAAATATATTGATGATTTTATGTATGATGAGGCAGCAGAGCTCATAAAAGAGATCGCACCAACCATTGAATAAGGTGGTTTTGGATTGAAAAAGATCAGGATAGCATTATCTGTAATTCTTATATTGGTATTCGGTTATATCTTTATAGGCCAGCTGATCCTGCCGGCCAACGTTCCCATGAACGGAAATATCTGTGATGTATTGCCCGGAGACAACTGGTATGAAGTAAAGGAAGACGGAAGCCGTGTTCCTTTTGAAGTGCCCGGAAATACAGAGGGTGATATAGTTGTTGAGACTACCATTCCCGTGCAATTTGACAAGGACTACAGTGTTCTTCTTTTTCGCGGAATGGATATGGATATCTATATAGATGACGAACTGCGGGAAAGTCTGAAAACTCAGGATTATAAGTTTTTCGGAGACCAGTCCGCAGAATGCTTTGTGATGGCTTCAGTATATCCCGAAGACGCAGGCCATACGCTGCGTGTACATTATGAATATAATTCGGGTATGGTATATGAAGTCTATATCGGAACCCGGATAGGAATTCTCATCTATCTGTTCAAGCTGTACGGCCTGGAACTGTTTGTGGGTCTATCGATAATGCTTCTGGGTACCATCTGTCTGGTTGCGGCTGTATGTTACAAGCTTATACATAAAAAATATCTGGAGATGGAACACCTGTCCATCGGCGTTATCATAGGCGCCATGTGGGTCCTGTCCAATTCGGTCTTCAGACAGTTATATGCAAGAAATCTTTCGGTAATGTCAGATATACCTTTTCTTATGGTAATGATCATGCCGCTTCCTTTCTTCGTTTTCATTGATTCACTTCAGAAAGGCAGATACAGCAAGGCTCTCACAGGTGTGAGCATTCTGGAGATAGCAAATTTCTGTATCTTCGGCGGTTTATTCGTATTAGGAAAAGTTTCTCTGATAAATAGTTTTATCTTCGCTGCGTTGTGTGCTCTTATCAGTATAGTGGTGATGTTCACCACGATAATACTTGATGTAAAGAAGGGGCTGGTCGGATCCTACAAAGTAGTCGCGGTTGGTTTTGCGCTTCTTGCGGTTGCAGCTGTGATACAGATCTTTGTTTATCAGTTTGCGCATAACGGCGTTTTTTCCGGATTATTCATGGCCTTCGGTCTCTTTGGTTTCATGATCTGCGCTATCGTACATACGATAAAACAGCTGATAGGTATCAGGCTGGAAGCTACGGAACTGCAGCATACCAATAAGGCAAAGGATGACTTCCTTGCAAATATGTCTCATGAGATCAGGACGCCCTTAAACGGTATACTCGGCATGGATGAGATGATCATCAGGGATACGAGAGAGCACAAGGTAAAGAATTACGCGCTGGAGATAAAGAGCGCAGGCAATACGCTGCTTTCCATCATCAATGACATACTGGATATGAGCAAGATAGAGGCAGGTAAGTTCGAGATCATTCCGGTTGATTATGATCTGGCATCGGTACTCAATGACGTGTTAAATCTCACACGTTACAGAGCACAGAAGAAGGATCTTGATTACAACTTTACGGTGGCAGAGGATATCCCGTCTTCATTAAACGGCGATGAGATAAGGATACGCCAGATAATGCTGAACATTATCAATAATGCCATCAAGTATACGAAGAAAGGCAGCGTGAACATAGATATATCTTCGGTATCCACAATGATGGGAAACTATATCGATCTGATCATAAAAGTTAAGGATACCGGTATAGGCATAAAAGAAGAAGATAAGGAAAAACTCTTTAACAGCTTTCAGCGTCTGGAAGAAAAGAAGAACAGAAACATCGAAGGAACCGGACTCGGGCTTTTCATCACCCATAAGATGCTGGAGATGATGGAGGGAAAGATAGAAGTAGAAAGCGAATACGGTAAGGGTTCCTGCTTTACCGTGACTGTTCCTCAGAAGGTAGTGAAAGCCGCACCGATAGGCGATTTCAGCAAGGCGCTTAAAGAATATATGAACAACATGGAACAGAATGAAATAGGTCTGTATGCGCCGGATGCAAGGATACTCGTAGTCGATGACAATGAGATGAACCTGGAAGTCATGGAAGGTCTGATACGTGATACGAAGATGAAGACAGACCTGGTGGATTCCGGAGCCGGCTGTATAGAAATGGTCAAGTCCAATAAATACGACTGTATCCTTCTTGATCAGATGATGCCGGGAATGAACGGGGAAGAAACACTCAATGCGATGAAGGAACAGGATCTTTTAAAAGGAACGCCTGTCGTAGCGCTTACCGCAGATGCGATAATGGGTGCGGAGGAGAATTACCTGAGCAAAGGTTTTACCGCATATTTAAGCAAGCCCGTAAAATACGAGGCTCTGGAGAAAAAACTGAAGGAGCTGTTACCGAAAGAAAAGCAGCTGAATCCCAACAGGGAACATGAACTGCCCCTGCTGCTGATCTGGGGCAACGATCCTGAAAAGCTGAAGATGGAAAAAGAAAGACTGGACGGAATATACCGCTGCGTATGCATAACCGGCAGCAAAGCAATGGAGAAGTATCTGGAGAAACATAAACCTGACGCAGTAATGCATATCTAGCCTTCTCCCCTCTGGGGAGAAGGTGTCGGTGCGAAGCACCGACGGATGAGGGGACACATATGACCGATTTAGAAAAAGAAAACAAAATCTTAAAACGTGAATTCGCACGCCTGCAGCAGGATCTATCCATGCTTTCAAACCTGACCGACTATGCGACCAGGCTCAGAAATTTTAACGAAGAAAAAGTGGTGGCGGCCAATAATGCCAAGAGCAACTTCCTTGCAAATATGTCCCACGAGATCCGTACGCCCATGAATGCGATCATAGGTATGGATGAGATGATCATAAGGGAAGCAAAGGATACAAAGATAAACAAATATGCCCTTGATATCAGAAGCGCCAGCAAGACTCTGCTTTCAATCATCAATGATATCCTTGACTTAAGCAAGATAGAATCAGGTAAGATGGAAATAGTGCCTGTTGAATATGAGAGCGCAGCGGTCTTTACAGACATAGAGAACATGACTCAGAAGAAGGCCCAGGATAAGGGGCTTGCATATGAACTTAACGCTGACGGAAATATTCCTTCGGTATTATTCGGTGATGAGATACGTGTGCGTCAGATCATGCTCAACATAATCAACAATGCGATCAAGTATACCAATGACGGAAAAGTTACGATCAATGCATCCTACGATCATGAGAATGAAAAGCTGCATATTTCCGTGAGTGATACGGGCATAGGCATACGCAAGGAAGATATGAGCAAACTCTACAGTTCCTTCCAGCGTCTTGAAGAGAGCAGGAACCGTAATATAGAAGGAACGGGACTGGGACTCAACATCACCAAACAGCTGGTGGAGATGATGGGTGGCCATATAGAAGTGGAGAGCGAATACGGCGTGGGGTCTACTTTTACGGTGGATATCATACAGAAGATCTCCGATGCAACACCGATGGGAGATCTTAAGGAAAGCAGGGAAAAGCAGGTATTGGAAGCTGCGGAGTACAGACCGGCTCTTGTAGCACCGGGAGCAAGACTTCTGATAGTAGATGATAATGAGATGAACCTGGAAGTAATATCGGGTCTGCTTTCGGATACCAGAATGGATATAACACTTGCGGCTTCGGGAGATGAATGCATAGAACTGATGAGGAAAAACAAATATGATGTGGTGCTGCTGGATCAGATGATGCCGGGGATGAGCGGAATAGATACTCTCGGAGTCATAAGAAAAGAACATCTTGCCGATAATACTCCGGTGATCGCACTTACGGCCGATGCCATAGTAGGAGCAAGGGATTCCTACATCAAGGAAGGTTTTTCGGATTATCTCTCAAAACCCGTCATGTATGAGGAACTGGAATACATACTGTTAAGACATATAGATATCAGTAAGATACTGACTAAAGAACAGATTGAAGAAGAAGCTGCAAAGGGAAAGAGCGTAGTGCTGGTGATCAGCGATTCCACCGAGAGACTGAATGAAGTCAAGGATATGCTGGGAGACAGGTATAAGGGTGTGTTTGTGAAAGATGAAGAACAGGCGGAGAAATATCTGTCAAAGCATGATGCAGCTTTTATCATCAGAGGTGGAGGGAAAGAGGCATGAAGTCTTATCAGGCATTTACAAAAGAAGTTGATGATATAGAGCTTGCCGTTTCCGAACTGAAGGCAGGCATAGATACCTCGCTTTTTATGAAGAATACCTGCGGTATTGTTTTCTGCGGTTTTGAGCCGGATATGGAAGCGCTGGTATCTGAACTGGGAAAAGCTTTTGATTTTCCCTTCTTTGGCTGTACAGGCATAGGCGTGCTTTCAACAAACGGTTATTCCCAGAGCAGCATATCCCTTCTGGTACTCACTGCCGATGATGTGGAATTCTCCATAGGAATGACCGATGATATAAATGGCCCCGGGGATCTTAAACACTTTTCCGAAACATATAAGAAATGCAGACAGAAGCTTAACTGTAAGGATAAGCTGATATTTACTTATGTACCATGGCTTTCTGATATCACCTTTGATGATATAGTAAGCCTGCTGGATGAAAAGTCGGGACAGGTGCCGATATACGGAGGTATAGCATCAGACGGCTGGACCTTTGATCACACTTATGTATTTACAGATAAGGGTGTATCAATGTCTAAGGGAGTCATGATGGTGCTGGGAGGTAATGTGGAACCTGTATTTACCATCGAGCACTCCACAACCCTTACCACCAATCTGCATAAAGTAGTAACAAAAGCAGAAGGTACGGTAGTATATGAGCTTGACGGTCATCCGGTGACAGAGTTCATACGTGATATGGGACTTATCACGGATAAGACTTCCGTCATTCTGGATTTTCTCGGAACGCCTTTCCTTGCTACGCAGAAGACCAAAGACGGTGATGAGATAGATACGCTCCGCTGTCTTGGTGTGATAGATCATGAAAAAGGTGCCTGCGGTTATATAGGCAAGATAGAGGAAGGTTCCGAGCTTAATATGGTGCTTATATCAAAAGAAGACATAGAAAGATCGGTGAAGGCAGCATTCGATGAGATACTCGAGAAGATCGGAAACTCCGGAGATTACCGCTATAGCAGCATCTTCTGTTCATCCTGTGCCGCAAGATACTGTCTGCTGGTAGCTGATAAAAATGCGGAAGGACGTGCCTATGAAGGACGTCTTCCCGAAAACGTAAATGTGCAGGGCGTATATATTTACGGAGAATTCTGTCCTGCCCACGGAAAGCACAGAGGCGGCTTATACAACGTGCTCTCCAACGAAACCTTTACGATCCTTGCCATATAGGGGTAAACCAATGTCAACGACCAAAAAAACAGACCGCAGCCGTGCGAGACTTATCTTTCCTCTGCTGCTCATATTGTTTTTCATGATAGTCATGATGGTCTATACTTCAGGGCTTCTTTATCGTGCTTCGGTTCTGAATATACATGAAGTATGTGAAGACAGAGTCAATAATTTTGCTCATGATGTTGAAGAGTATCTGAATACTGCGGAAAGCGTTTTGTGGATGTCTGCCGATACGGTAGATCATATGGTACGGACCGATACCCCTACATCGCAGATACTGCAGTATCTGATAGAGGAATCCGCAAGACAGTCGGGACAGTTTGATAAGAGTTATATCGCCCTGTACGGTTATGTCTGCGGAGAATATCTGGACGGACTCGAGTGGGAACCGCCTGCTGATTATGATCTTTTTGAGAGAGACTGGTATAAGAAAGCCATCAGCGCTAAAGGTGAGCCGGTGGTGATACCTCCTTATGTGGATGCACAGACAGGTGATGTGATCATATCCATAAGCAGGATGCTGCCCGGGGGTGAGGATGTCATTTCACTTGACCTTAAACTTGACAGCATACAGGAGATGGCGGCTGAACTTAAATTAAAAGAAAGCGGTTATTGTTTTCTGATAGATGAAACCGGACTTATAGCAGCTCACAGTGATGAGGATCTGAAAGGAAGTTCGCTTACGGATGATCCGGAACAGGCCAAACTGCTTGATAAGATACTTGAAACTAAGACAGGAAGTTTTACTACAAGAATAGCAAAGAGCAGATGTACCGTATTTACCAATAAAGTATCAGACAGCTGGTATGCGGTCATGGTGGTCAGTGATAAACTTCTTTATGAAGAAGTATGGGCGCAGATGGCTGTGAACCTGGTGATCTGTGCCGTGATATATATAATGATAGCTGTCTTCTACTATCTCGCATACAGTAATGAACAGGAATATTCGAGACGCATGGACGAGATGACTCAGGAAGAGCAGGCTAAAGATTATGAAAAGAAAGTGCTGATGCTGGAGAAGGAAGCGGCTGATGCTTCAAATAAAGCAAAGAGTGATTTTCTTGCCAATATGTCTCACGAGATCCGTACCCCTATGAATGCCATTATAGGCATGGATGAAATGATACTGCGCGAAACAAAGGACGGCAGCATCAGGAGATATGCGCTGGATATAAGGAGCGCAGGCAGGACACTTCTTTCAATAATCAATGACATACTTGATCTGAGCAAGATAGAATCCGGCAAGATGGAACTGATCCCGGTTGAATACGGTGTTGCATCCGTACTGAATGATGTGGTTAACATGACAATGAAGAAGGCTGAGGACAAAGGACTGGAGTATTGTTTCCGTGTATCGCCGGATGTGCCGAGTGTGCTCCGTGGGGATGAAATAAGGATACGTCAGATAATGCTGAATCTGATAAACAATGCTATCAAGTATACTCAGCAGGGCAATGTTGATGTGGACGTACTTTTCGACAGGAATGAAAACCGTCTTGTGGTTATGGTTTCTGATACCGGTGTTGGTATAAAAAAAGAAGATATGGAAAAACTGTTCAACTCTTTCCAGAGACTGGATGAAGAGAAGAACAGAAATGTGGAAGGCACGGGACTGGGTCTGAAGATCACCAAGCAGCTGACCGAGATGATGGGAGGCGGCGTGGATGTCAGCAGTGAATACGGCAGAGGCACGATCTTTACGGCCTTTGTGATACAGGAAGTTGTAGATCCCACAGATTTAGGAGACTTTGCAGAGAATCTGTTAAAGATGCAGGAAAAAGCTGAAGAATTTAAACCCACGCTGATCGCGCCCGAAGCGAAGATACTGATCGTTGATGATAACGATATGAACCTGGAAGTCATTGAAGCCTTGCTTCGCGATACCAGAATGCAGATAAAGACTGCTGAGTCGGGAAAGGAATGTATCAACTTCCTCGGCAAAGATAAATTTGATATAGTCCTGCTGGATCAGATGATGCCCGGCATGTCGGGTACACAGACGCTGAAACAGATAAGGGAAGACCATATCGCAGACGGTACGCCTATAATAGCTCTTACGGCAGATGCTGTAGTTACGGCCAGGGATAGCTATATCAGCGAAGGCTTTACCGATTACCTCAGCAAGCCCGTGATGTATGATGAGCTGGAAGCCCTGCTCATTAAATATCTGGACAAAAAACTGATACTTGCGGAAGATACTGCAGTTGTAAAGGCTGCCGAGGAACCTGACGATACCCTTGTACTCGTTATCAGTGATTCTCCGGATAAACTCAAAGAGATGAAAACCGTTCTCAAGGATCGAGGCAAGGCCGTCTTCGTTCGTGACAAAGAGAGCGCGGAGCGGTTTCTTAAGAAAAACTAACCGTTCGTCGTCTGAAAACGACCGTTCGTCGTAAAACCATTGTAAAAACTTATAAAAATGATAGATTTGTGCTTAAGTGGGGTAACTATATCCTTTTTTCGGAGTGTGAAGAAATAGGAGGTTTTGGTATGAGGATGATTAAAGGAAAAGTAAAAAGATTTATGGCATCTTTCTTATTACTTGTAATGCTGGTCAATATGCTGCCGGCAAATGTATTAACGGTACATGCGGATCCACCTGCACATATTCACTGCGCCTGCTGTTCGGAAACCTCCTGCGGTGATGCGCATGATGCAACGATTGTGTGGACTGCCTGGAATTCGACCACCGCATTGCCGACAGTTGCAGGGTATTATTATCTGACGGAGGATGTGACGTTAAATGCCAACTGCGAAGCTAATAACGGCGTCTTCCTTTGTCTTAACGGTCATACCGTTGATATGAACGGCTATATGTATTCCTGCAATGACAGCCTTACCATAACCAACTGTGAAGAAAGCGGAGGATTTGTCGAAGCAGATGAGGAAAATATAAGTAGTTCATATGTTTTCAAGGTCAGAAATCTTACAATGTATAATGTGAATATTTCTGTGGAAGGCTGTACTTATTATTATGACTATACACTGGTGGGGTATTCAGGGGGAAGTAATTCAAACAGATCCGTATACTATCTTGAAAACTGTGATCTGTCCGTAACGGATAATAATGAAGATTATGATGACGTATACGGTATCAGACTGGACCATACGGATAAAGTTACGATAAAGGATTCGTCGGTCAATATAAATACACAGCAGAGCGCATATGGTATTTATATCAGTAATGCTAATGACACGGTGACTATTACTGATACTCAGGTCATCGTGAGATTTAATGACATATACTACAGAGATTATTCAGGAAGAAATGCACTTCGGATATACAGTAATATGTCCGAAGGAACTTCTCTTACGGCAACAGACTGTACATTTTATGCTGAAACGGAAGAGTCGATAGAAACCGGCGGTGTATATATTAATAGCGGCTGTGATTATGAATTTACAGGATGTAAATTAGGGGCAAAATCCATAGGAAATTCAGACACCTATGGATTTCAGAGCGGTTATACCTATGGAACCGTAGAGTTTTCGGCGTGCACGGTTTCCGGAAATAAGGGTGGCAAAAACATAGGTTATTGTTACGGGATCAAGAGCGGTGATACAAGTATATCTGTTACGAATGGGTCTGTAATAACCGGCGAAGGATATGGAATATGCTTTGATCCTTCGAATGTCGAATACCCGCTGATGTTAAAGGTATATGATTCGGAAATCAGCGGAGGTCTTTATGGTGTAAGACAATATGCGTATTCAGCTGTCGCTTCTACAGATATTCTGAATTCAGATATAAGAGCAACCGGTTCATATAATAACTCGGATCCTGATAATGGGTCAGCTGTAGCTATCGCAAACGGAAGCGTGTATATCGGCGGAGCATCTACTCTGACAGGAACAAGCTGCGGTCTGTATTCGACAAGCATGTGGAATCCGATTTACTTCCATTCTATGGACGAAACCCAGTATACCATAGCTGACGGACAGTATATGTATTTTTACGGCCGTGGCGGACTCACAGCAGGTGATGTTGTTGTCACGGAAGGAATGACGGAAGATCTTGTCGGTAAAGTAGTACTTATAAATCCGGACCTGTATTACATAGGCAGCGACGGAAAAGCCGTGAAAAAAACAACTTACAGAATATCATCAACAAGTTCTTATTATTTCCCGGGATGTGATTCATATGGCTCATATAAAAATCCTGAGCATACCAGAAGTATATGGGAAACATATACGGGAAAGAAGATCTATATAACAGCAACAGCAAAAACACATTATGTTTTTGATAAATGGATCGTTACAGGTGCTACGCTTGACGAAGCCGATACAGTAGCAGATAACAGTTTTACTACAGGTACATCAAATATAGAACTGACACCGACTTTTGTGGAAGCACCCCACTGGACTGTAACCTATAACAGCGGTGAGCTGGCATATAACAAGAACCGTACGGCTACAGACAGTAAGTATGCAGACGAAAATCTTACGCTTAGATACAGCATAACCGGTTTCGGACGGGATGGCTATACCCAGACAGGCTGGTCGCTTACCGATAACGGTCCGATAGCATATGAGCTTGGAGCGATATATACTGCTGATGCGGATGTTACTCTGTTTCCTCATTGGGAAGGTAATCATACTATAACGATCAAATACGGAGATTATCCTACAGAAGGACATACTGCGGATGAAGTTGCAGAAACCCTGGATAAGAAGGTTGGGATCGACTATAGTTTTACTTCCAATTACAGGATTACTTTCCCTCAAAGAGAAGATGCAAACGGTTTATTATGGAGGTGTAACGGTTTTTCCGTTAATTCCGACGGCAGCACACAGGATTATGATTTTTCAAATAAAACATATGACGAAGACGAAGATATCACGATATATCCATACTGGGAACGTGTATACAGAGTCCGTTACCATGGTGATGAGTATGCTTCTAACGCTGATGAAGAAATAGCTGATCAGACTTTTAATATCGGCGGAAGCGTAAATCTGCGAGGTTCGGTTCATGCTTCAGACGGTATAAAAACAGTAGTATATCAGAGTAATCGTGAATGGTACAGTCAGGGCGGCTGGGCAACTGAGAAAGGCGGCGCCAAGGTATACAGTCTGGGACAGAAGTATCAGGTAGATGCCGATCTGGAACTCTGGCCGTATTGGGAACCTATATATAAAGTCAGATATCTTTCCGGTGAATATGGAATAAACCTAAATGGTACGGAGGAGATAATTGTTAAGAAGTATGAGGGAACGACACAGGCTTTGAAAGCGGCGCAGTTCATACGTTCCGGATATACACAGAAGGGCTGGTCTACAGAAGACGGAGGAGTAAAAAACTATGATCTGGGACAAGACTATTCTGGAAACGCGGATCTGACCTTATATCCTTATTGGGAGAAAAATGTTGTTATCACATATATGCCCGATGAACACTGCAATACTCAGACCGCTGTATATGACACAAAATACCCGGGTGTCGGTATAAAGATACGTGGAGATGTCTTCTCGGCAGAAGGTTATAAACTAAAGGGATATACGACTACAGAGGGAAGCGGATATACAGATTACCGAGTCAATGACACTTACAGTTATGACATTGATCTGACTCTTTATCCCGTATGGGATGTTGAAACTTACGCTCTTTGGATCGGTGACACTCAGGTTACGACTGCAAATAAAGACGATATTCTGGGTGACACAAAAGTAAGTTATGATCCCGAGACATCAATACTTACGCTTAACTCTGTATCAATAAATAAAAGTGTTACCATAGATTACGGAGAAGACGGAAAACTCGGTGTGGGTATCAGCGCGTCTTCATCTGTTGAAATGAATGGTAACAAAGTGGCTGATCATCCTGTTACTTCATTGAATATTCAATTGAATGGCAATAATACCATATATCCCATTTACGCTAATGATTGCAGCCTGAGGTACGGTATAGCTGCGGATAACCTGCCCCTTAGCTTCAGCGGAACAGGCAGCCTTACCATAGGCGAGAATTTAAAAGAAAACAACAGGATCGATATTGCTATAGATTGCAGTGCAGACTATTACGCTCAGTATGCATTGAAGGTCAACGGTCCGACACTTAATCTTTATTCCCATTATTACGGAATATATACAGGGTATGAGTCTGATTACGGAATAAGGATTGACAGCGGAAGCGTAAATGTAACTGTACAGGATGACGGAGGATACGGACTGTGTATCATTGCAGAAGAAGACGGTACGCTGGGGATGATCGTAAGAGATGGCGAACTGAATATAAAAACCGAAGGAAATAAGGTAACAAATCAGGGATACATAATGTATCCGACATGCATATATCTTAAGACAGACGAATCAGACGGAGTACTTTTCAAAGGCGGAACCGTAAACCTGGAGAATAAAGGAAGTGACGGTTACGGAATACTTATAAACGGATATTACGGCAACGTTGGTGAAGAGGGCGGAGCAGCAATTGCCGGTGAAGATAACGTGAGCGAAGAAGCCGGATTTGCATTTGGTGGTGATAACTATTTCGGCGCCGGCTTTGAAGCAGGTAACGTTACCATTAAAGCAGCTACTGCAAGTATTGCTGATGAAATCGAAATAGCTGCCGGTAATTACAAAACCGTGATTCTCAATGAAGATATAGCTGTAAACGCAGGTGTGAATGAAGCCGGAGCAGTGCCCGTAAATGATTATGCGACAAACTCTGCTTCATATAAGTATGCAGCTGTTTCCGGCGGTACTTCGCCTGCATATCTGTATGTCGGATCTACGGCAGTTACAGCCGAAAATCTCAGTGGTGAAGGCTGGGCCTATGTTCCGGGAACCAATACCCTGACGCTTAATAATGCTGAAATAAGCAGTATATATGACGTTGAAGATTTTACCTATGGCATATATACGGAAAATGATCTTAAACTTGTTCTGACAGGTAACTCTTCTATAGGATATGGCACAGCTCTTCCTTATACCGGTATATATGTCGGAGGAACACTTATTGTTTCGGGAACGGGATCGCTTGACGCAGCCGGTAAATATGAAGCAGTTGACTGCAGAGGCAGCGTGACAGTGAACGGAGGATCAGTGGATCTGAAAGGAAACACGGGTATTTCCACATATTCGTCATTTACGCTTACAGCCGGCCGTGTAAAGGTAGTTACAGGAAATGAATACGGTTATGGAATCCGAAGTTATAAGGATGTGGTTATAAACGGAGGTGAGCTGCTTGTAACAGCTAATGATTACGGTATAAGCGCAACAGGCGATGTTATCATAAAAGCCGGAAAGGTTTCGGTGACAGCAGAAGAAATAGCTGTATCCTGTGATGCTTATACCCAGAACGGAGGAGAGGTTTCTCTTATCTCAACCTGCGAGGAAGAAGAAAGAGCTTTTAATTACGGGTTTGCACTGAATCCTGATGGAGATATTACTATAACGGATGGCAGTCTGTACACTGAAGCAAAGTATACCTGCATCAGTACAAGCGATTATTCAAATACTCTGACACTTAACGGAGGAATTATTAAAGCCTTTCCGAGAGCGCTTAAGAGCTATTCGACAAAGGCTACGCCGACTATACGTTTCGGCTACGTTACCATCAATGGAGGAAGGCTGGAAGCATGCGGAAGCAATTATGGAATTTATGGCCAGAATAACAGTAATGAACCTACGGTAAAAATATATGGCGGAAGTCTTTTAATCGATGTATCTGCTGCAGAAAAAACTTATAATAATTATCCGATATTCGGTTCGATCACTGTCTATATGCGTTCATCATGTTATCGGACCGCTGCAGACGGAGCTTATACAAATAAGATAAATTCGAACAGCTATACGGTAAGATGCAGAGCTACAAACAGTTTGCCGGCAGGTTACGATTATCTTGAAGTATCCGGTATACAGCTTGTTTCCTATCGTCCGGGTGCAGATGCAACAGGTGTTTCGGAAAATGTTATCAAAGTTACAGGTAAGCCGCTGGAACTGAAAGGGGCAATATATACAAAGGCAGGTTACGTTCAGACAGCCTGGGCACTGACGGAAGGCGGTGCCAAAGTATATGATCTGTCGGCAATTTATGACAGTAATGCAGATATTATGCTATATCCGGTTTGGGAAGTAGCAACGCAGATAACGTATAAACCGGGCAGTGCTGCCGAAACAGCAGAATACACTGATGATGTGCCTTTGAACGGAAGTACCGTATTGAGAGATAAGACTTATACTAAGAACGGAGCTGTACAGACCGGCTGGAACACAAATGCAAGCGGTAACGGTGATCATTATAGCCTGAAAGGGAATATAAACGTTACCGGCAGTATGACCTTGTATCCCGAGTGGAGCAGTACCGTAAGGCTTAGTTATGACAAGGGCAGATCCGGTAAAGGTGAGAACAGTTCTTCCGATATCGGAGTAGGCGCAGAGGTGACGCTTGCCGGTGCAGTATTTACAAGAACAGGCTTTATACAGATAGGCTGGACTACGAATGATGGCGGAGATAAAGTATATGATCTGTCAGCGAAAACTTCATTTACGGAAGATACCACTCTGTATCCTGCATGGTCCAGGCAATATACTATATGCTATAAGCCCGGAAGAGCAAAAGAAACTACAGAGTATTCGAACAGTTATTATGAAGGTACGGAGGTAACACTGAAGGGCATAACTTATACCGCTGACCGTTCCATACAGACAGGCTGGAATACCGAACCGGACGGTAGCTGGAATGAGTTTGGTCTCTCCCAGAAGATTAGTGTCAGAAGTGACCTTACGCTTTATCCCGTATTTGAAAGAAAGATCACGCTTACTTATGATAAGGGCAGTAACGGTATCGGTAATAATATTTCGGAAGAGATAGCTGCAGGCAGCGAAGTGACACTTAAGGCAGCGATCTTTACAAGAGAAGGTTATACTCAGACCGGATGGAGTAAGACAGATGGCGGAAATAAGGATTACTTTCTTTCCGTTCAGACTTCTTTTGATCAGGATACAACGCTTTATCCTTATTGGGAAAAGGCAGATGAGCCGGCCCCTGTTCATCAGCATAGTCTTACTCATCATGACAGAGTGGAAGCAACAGAGAATGAAGCAGGAAATATAGAATATTGGGAATGCTCGGAATGCCATAAGCTTTTCTCTGATGCAAATGCTGAAACAGAGATATCATTAGAGGATACGGTAATACCTGCCGGTGGTGGAGAGGATCCTGATCCAAATCCGAATCCAAATCCGAATCCGAATCCGAATCCGGAACCTGATCCGGAGCCCGAACCCGAACCTAAACCGGAACCTGAACCCAAACCTCAGCCCGAGCCGGAACCTCAGCCTGAACCTGAACTTGAACCTGAACCGACACCGGTCATAGGAACGGTGTATTATGAGATCAATGTCAATGCCGGAGTATCGGCAAAAGACAGCGCCGGTAATGAGGTAAGAAAAGCAAGGGAAAATGAGAACATAACGATCTCGTGGACAGCAAAGACAGATTACGAATTCGTGAAATGGGAGCTGACGGGGGCTGCAGCTAAAGATGTAAGCGCGCAGACTACCGGTTTTGTAATGCCGGCTCATGATGTGACTGTAAATTATGAAGAGAAGCTTACCATAGCTGATCAGGTTATCGAAGAGCTTCCGGAAACTGCAGATCAAAATACCAAAGTAAAGAGCCTTAAGTTTGAGAATAAGAGTCTGACTTTACAAAAGAACGATAAAGCTACAGCCAATGTTGCAACGGCAACAGCTGCATCAGGATCTGAAGTACCTGCAATATACTATGTAACGGAAAATAAGGATATCGTGGCGGTTGATCAGAAAGGTAATTTCTATCCTACAGGTATCGGCGAGACTACCGTCACGGCATATTGCGGAAATAAGAAAGCAAGCTGTAAGGTAAATGTTGTATGTTATACAACTGCTTTATCAGTGCGTGACAGTAAGCTTGAGGATGTAAGCAATAAGCCGGTGACGATGAAAGCCGGAGAGCAGATCATACTTACGGCCTCCTTTGATCCTTATGACAGTACCGATCCGAGAACTGTGACCTGGAAGTCAAACAACAAGATGGTTACGGTAAAGAATGGTGTCGTGACGGCTAAGGAAGTAAAAACAGATGTATCAGCAACCATTTCAGTCACTGTAAAGCATACCGATCCTGCCGACGGAAAGCTTAAGGATCTGACAAAGAATGTCAGCATAAATGTTAAGGCTGTTGATGTACCCAAGGCAGCAGCTAAGGACAAGACACATACGGTGAAACTTGATAAAGCAAAACTCGCACTTAATCTTTCTGAAGAAACGAAAAAGACATCAGAGCTTAAGATAATGCTGACGCCGAAGAAGGGAAGTTTAGAGGATATCCGTATCTTAAGTGTGGAATCATCCAACGAGAATGTGGTCACAACAACTGCGCCCGGAACTGTTACAGCTAACGGTAAGAACGGTTATGCAGCTGTGAAGCTGACAGCGAAGTCGGCAGGAACAGCATACATCATAGTAAAGACAGCAGGAGCAGATGCGGGCGATAACGTAAATGTTCAGCGTTGCAAAGTGACTGTGACAAGTCCTGCCGCTTCCGTATCGATAGAGAGCGGAACATTGAAAGTGAATAAGGGAGCAGGTCAAAAGACCATGACTATGAGAAAGGGTGAAAAAGGTATAGTAGAAGTAGTGACAGATCCTGAGTATTCAACGGACAGCAGCAAGGTAAAGATATCCTGCTCCGGCGGACTAAAGATAAAGAACGGCGTCATCATTGCTGCTAAATTAACCAAAGCAGGCAAAACTGCAAAGATCACTGTAAAGTGCGGCAAGAAAACAGATGTGGTATATGTTACCATAGTTAAGTGAGCCACAGAAAAAAGCCTTGACATCAAAGGAAACTCTAAGTAATATGTTAATGTCAATGGCGACAGTTATTTATTAAGGAAAAGATACAGATAAGGCAAAGGCGTCTTGGTTTTTACCGGGGCGCCTTTTATCTTTTTTTGGAGGGACAGCATGTGTGGAATAGTTGGTTTTACCGGACATAAGCAGGCAGCAGAGGTGTTGCTGAACGGCCTTGGCAGGCTGGAATACCGCGGATATGATTCCGCAGGTATGGCAGTGCTGGATGATGATAACAGGATAAAGATGATAAAGGCAACGGGTAAGCTGAAGAACCTGATCGAAAAGACGGATCAGGGTGAGAAGCTCCCCGGACATTGCGGTATAGGTCATACCAGATGGGCAACCCACGGAGAGCCTAACGAAATAAACGCACATCCGCATATAAGCGGTGACCTGGAAGACGGATATGAATTTACCGACTCAAATGTAGTGGGTGTTCATAACGGCATTATAGAGAATTATGAAGAATTGAGAGCCAAGCTGTTCAGGCACGACTATAAGTTATACAGCCAGACCGATACAGAGATCGCGATCAAGATAGTTGATTACTATTACAATAAATATAAGATCGGTCCCATCGATGCGATAAACAGAATGATGGTGCGTGTGCGCGGAAGTTATGCTCTGGCGCTGATGTTCAAGGATTATCCCGGTGAGATCTATGTTGCAAGAAAAGACAGCCCCATGATAATCGGCGTAACGGATGATGAAACTTATCTTGCATCGGATGCGTCTGCGATACTTAACTATACGAGAAATGTCTATTATATAGGCAATCATCAGGCTGCAAGACTTACACCCGGTGAAGTGCATTTCTATGATCTTAACGGTGATGAGATCACTGTTCCCTGCTCGGAGATCACCTGGGATGCTAAGGCCGCAGAAAAGAACGGCTACGAGCATTTCATGATGAAGGAGATACATGAACAGCCCGATGCTATCAGAAAGACACTGAAGAGTGTAAATAAAAAAGGAAAGATAGATCTTTCCGAAGGCGGTCTCGACAGTGAATATTTGAAATCCGTGAAATCCATAACCATCGTGGCCTGCGGTTCTGCATGGCATGTAGGAATGGCTGCTCAGTATGTACTTGAAGATATGGTAGAGATACCGGTGCGTGTAGAGCTGGCGAGCGAATACCGTTACAGGAAAAATCTCTGGGATAAGGACGGTCTGGTGATAGTGATATCACAGTCCGGAGAGACTGCGGATACACTGGAAGCATTGAGGATAGCTAAAGAACACGGAGTGACTACTCTGGGTATCGTTAATGTGGAAGGTTCCAGCATTGCCCGGGAAGCTGATAAAGTAATTTACACGAAGGCCGGTCCCGAGATATCGGTTGCCACCACAAAGGCTTTCTCAGCTCAGCTGTTAGTAATGTATGCGCTGGCAGTGCAGCTGGCATATGAGAATAAAAAGATAAGTGATGAACAGTACAGTGAATATATAAATGAACTCAGATCTATACCTGACAAGATCGATGTGATGCTTATGCAGAAAGAAAGGATACAGTGGATCGCATCAAAGTATTCGAGTGCGAAAGATGCTTTCTTCATAGGCAGGAATTCGGACTATGCCATCAGCATGGAAGGAAGTCTTAAACTGAAAGAGATCAGTTATGTACACAGCGAGGCTTATGCAGCAGGTGAATTAAAGCATGGCACCATCAGCCTGATAGAGGATAATACACCTGTTATAGGTGTGCTTACGCAGAAGAGCGTTATAGAAAAGACCATAAGCAATATGAAAGAGTGTAAGGCAAGAGGTGCTTATCTGATCGGTATCACGAATGATCACAGTGATGCGGTGAAAGACGGCGTTGATTATAAGATAAGCATACCTGACATTGATGATCATTTTGCAGGCATACTGGCGGTAGTGCCCCTGCAGCTGCTCGGATATTACATCAGCGTATCAAAAGGTCTTGATGTTGATAAGCCTCGAAATCTGGCAAAGAGTGTAACAGTGGAGTAAAGATTATGGCAAAGATAAATGATAATTATTTAAAACTTCAGGGCAGTTATCTGTTCTCGACCATAGGAAAAAAAGTAAGAGAATATGAAGCAGCGAATCCGGATAAGAAAATAATACGCCTCGGTATTGGTGATGTGACACAGCCCCTTGTTCCCGCTGTGATAGAAGCATTGCATAAAGCAGTTGATGAAATGGGAATTGCGGAGAGCTTTAAAGGCTATGCTCCGGATCTGGGTTATGCTTTCTTACGTGAAGTCATTGCACAGAAAGATTTTAAGGACCGAGGCTGCAGCATAGAGGCTGATGAGATCTTCGTATCGGACGGAGCCAAGTGTGACTGCGGAAACATACAGGAGATATTCGGTCTTGATAATAAGATAGCGGTATGTGATCCGGTATACCCGGTATATGTTGATTCCAACGTAATGGCAGGAAGGACCGGTGTGTTTGATGAGGCAGCAGGACAGTTTAAGGACGTGGTGTATATGCCATGCACATCGGAAAATGCCTTTGTACCCGAACTGCCGAAGGAAAAAGCAGATCTGATATATCTCTGTTTTCCGAATAATCCTACCGGCGCAGTTATTAAAAAATCCGAGCTGCAGAACTGGGTTGATTATGCAAATAAAAACGGCGCGGTGATACTCTATGATGCCGCATATGAAGCCTTTATCGAAGAAGATGACGTACCTCACAGCATCTTTGAATGCAAAGGCGCCGAGACCTGCGCGATAGAGTTCCGTTCTTTCTCAAAGACGGCGGGATTTACAGGATTGAGGCTTGGCTTTACCGTGATACCGAAGGCTCTGAAGCTTGATGGTGTTTCTGTACATGACCTCTGGGCAAGACGCCACGGGACTAAGTATAACGGTGCTCCATACATAGTGCAGAGAGCCGGTGAAGCGGTTTATTCGGATGAAGGAAGAAAGCAGATAAAAGAGCAGATAGCTAAATACAAAGTCAATGCAAAGATAATAGCCGAAGGATTGAAAGAAGCCGGCTATGAGTTTTCAGGCGGCATTAATGCGCCTTATATCTGGCTGAAGACACCCGGTAATATGAGCAGCTGGGATTTCTTTGATCTGCTGCTTGATAAGGCAAATGTTGTAGGTACTCCGGGAGTTGGTTTTGGTCCTCACGGAGAGCATTATTTCAGACTCACGGCATTCGGCAGCAAAGCCAATACCGAAGAGGCCATGAGAAGGATAAAGTTGTTGTAAATATATGCTGTCTTTTGATATACTTATCATGTTACAGGTGTCCTGTTTAGAAAGGAGATCACATGAAAAAGTATATCAAAGGAGCTAATCCTTACATGCCGTTGTGGGAGCATGTTCCCGACGGTGAACCCAGAGTATTTGAGCATGATGGTGAGAAAAGAGTCTATGTTTACGGCTCGCATGATATAGAGAGGGACAAATACTGCGGAAGAAATTACGTGGTATGGTCTGCTCCCGTTACTGATCTGACCGACTGGAAATGTCACGGTGTCGCTTATGAGACGCAGTATGATTCCATACTGTACGCTCCCGATGTAGTGAAAAAAGGAAATAAGTATTACATGTATGCTGCCGAAAAACAGGGCAGTCTGGTTGTAGTTGCATCTTCCGATACACCCTGGGGACCTTTTACCGATCCCAAGGAAACAAAGCTCGGCTTTGATCCGGGCGTACTGGTAGATGATGACGGAAAAGTTTATGCTTACTGGGGAGGCTGTGCTGCTCCCTGTTATATCGCCGAAATGGAAGATGATATGGCGACCATAAAAGAAGACACCCTTGTATCCAATCCTCTCGGTCATTCCACCTGTCCCTGGAATCCCGTTGATGACGGGCATATCTCACTGATAGATGCTTTCTTCGAAGCATCGAGTCCGAGAAAAGTATTGGGCAAATATGTTTATATATATTCAAAGCGTTATGAAAAGCCGGTTCCGGAGCTGGGAGTATATTATCCGAATAACGGTTTTCTTTCATACCGTTTCAGCGAAAGTCCTTTCGGTCCTTTTCATGACGGAGGAGATTTCAGTTTCAACGGAGGAGAGATACTCAGAGATTCTGAAGGCCGCGGTACCATGACTTATCAGTGGGGCAACAATCACGGATCCATCATGGAAGTGAACGGTAAGTGGTATGTCTTCTATCACAGACAGACAGGCGTGAATGAATATTCACGTCAGGCTATGATAGAGCCGATAGATGTAGCTCTCGGTACAGATGGAAAACTTTACATAGGCGATATCAAATATCTTGAAGGCGAACCTGTATCTTCCAAGCCTGTAGAGATGACTTCCCAGGGCGCACAGGTTAACGGGCTTGATGCATACTCCTGGATATCTGCCGGTTATGCCTGCCATATTTACGGCAGTAAGAAGAGAGCATATATAAAACCCGGATACGAAGAGAAGGAAGATATCTCAACACCAATAGTTGATATGACAAGCGGTACCACAGCAGGTTTCCGATATCTGCAGTTTGGCTGCAATACACCAGCAACAGTTACTGCAGTTCTCGGAGAAGCAAAAAAAGTTAAAGTCAATGTCAGACTTGATTCCTATCGCGGACGTGTCATAGCAAGTTTAGACTTTGACGGAAGTAATACAGAGCTTACGGCAAAGCTTAATACCGGAGTAGTAGGAAAGCACGCGGTATATTTTGAATTCCTGTCTGATGATCAGGAAGAGTCATACAGCTTTGACAGATTTACTTTTGACCGCTGAAAAAATTCTTTTAAAATTTTTTTAAAAATTTCTTGACAAACATATACCGACGGGTGTAGTATGTGCAACATAAGAGGCAAAGACGTCTCGGATTTATTTCCGAGGCGTCTCTTTTTTTTCCAAAAACTATTAACGGAGGTAAAAAGGCTATGTGTTCCATATTGGGCTGCTTAAGTGCAAAGGCCGGAGCAGATGACATCCGCAGAGCCCTCGAAAAGACACATTCAAGAGGACCGGACGCATACAGGATCATCGATACCGGAAACGGATACATCGGTTTCAACAGACTCTCGATCATGGGTCTGACCGAAGAAGGGATGCAGCCTTTTATCAATAATGGTAACGCAACGATAAAAACTTCCGGGATGACTCCCGATACAAAATATGTTCTTGCATGTAACGGTGAGATATACGGATTCAGAAAGATTAAAGAGGAACTCATATCAAAGGGCTACAGCTTTATAAGTGATTCGGATTGTGAGATACTTCCGGCAATGTACAAGGAATACGGAACAGAGATGTTTAAGAAGCTGGATGCCGAATATGCACTGATCCTCTACGATGTTGAAAAAAAGGAATTCATCGCAGCAAGGGATCCGATAGGAATAAGACCACTGTACTACGGTCTGACAGAAGACGGCGAATATGTTTTCGCATCGGAGCCTAAGAACATACTTGAACTTGCAAAGAAGATAGCTCCTTTCCCTCCCGGACATTATTTCAAAGACGGTAAGTTCATCAAGTACCGTGATATGTCCGAGGTAAGCGAAAAGAAAGCAGATGATGTTGAACAGATTGCAGCAAAGATCCATGATCTGCTGATCAAAGGAGTTGAGAAGAGACTTGATTCCGATACACCGGTAGGATTCCTGCTTTCAGGCGGACTTGATTCATCACTGGTATGCGGAATAGCTGCAAAGATGACAGATAAGCCGCTTCAGACTTATGCGATAGGAATGGACATCGATGCGATAGATCTTAAGTATGCAAGAGAAGTTGCAGATTACATCCATTCAGATCACCACGAAGTGATCATTTCCGAAAAAGATGTCATCGAAGCACTGCCCACTGTAATAGCTGCACTCGGTACTTACGATATCACAACGATCCGCGCTTCCATAGGAATGTATCTGGTATGTAAAGCGATACATGAGCAGTCGGATATAAGAGTGATAATGACCGGTGAGATTTCGGATGAGATATTCGGATACAAATATACGGACTTTGCACCGAATGCCGAAGAGTTTCAGAAGGAAGCAGAAAAAAGGATAAGGGAGATACACATGTATGATGTGCTCCGTGCAGACCGCTGTATAAGCGTTAACTCCCTGGAAGCAAGAGTTCCCTTCGGTGATCTGGATTTCGTAGAATACTGTATGGCAGTTGATCCGGAGAAGAAGATGAATAAATACGGAAAGGGCAAATATCTTCTCCGTCATGCATTTGAAAAAGATGCGCTGATACCCGAAAGCATACTGTGGAGAGAGAAAGCGGCATTCTCCGATGCAGTCGGACATTCACTCAAGGATGATCTTGAAAACTTCGCAAATGCACAGTATACGGATGAAGAATTTGAAGAGGGTATAAAGAAATACGAACATGCAAGACCGTTCACAAAAGAATCGCTTTTATACCGCGATATCTTTGAAAAATATTATCCCGGTCAGTCGGAAATGGTAAAAGATTTCTGGATGCCGAACAAGAACTGGGAAGGCTGCAATGTAAATGATCCGTCTGCAAGAGTACTGTCAAACTACGGTGAAAGCGGACATTAAATAATCTAAAGGAGGAAGCATTAAATGGAAAAACAGAACGTACCCGAATTATTTGGATCTTTGGTTTTTGATGACAGGGTTATGAGAGCCCGTCTTTCATCGGATGTGTATTCATCCTTAAGGAAGACGATAGATGAGAATGAGAAGCTTAATGAAGATGTTGCCGAAGCTGTTGCGAAGGAAATGAGAGATTGGGCAGTAGAAAAGGGAGCAACACATTTTACTCACTGGTTCCAGCCGCTGACCGGTATCACCGCTGAGAAGCACGACAGTTTCATATCACCTTCACCTGACGGAGGAGTGATCATGGAATTCTCCGGCAAGGAGCTGATCAAGGGCGAGCCCGATGCATCTTCCTTCCCTTCAGGCGGCCTTCGCGCAACCTTTGAAGCAAGAGGATATACAGCATGGGATCCTACCTCCTATGCATTCATTAAAGATCATACACTGTGCATTCCCACTGCTTTCTGTTCATACGGCGGTGATGCACTGGATAAGAAGACACCGCTCCTTCGTTCCATGCAGGCTCTGGACAAGCAGGCCAAGAGAATACTTAAGCTTTTCGGTAAGGAAGTTAAGTATGTAAGGACAAGCGTGGGACCCGAGCAGGAATATTTCCTTGTAGATAAAGAGATGTTTGAAAAACGTCCTGACCTGATCTATACCGGAAGAACTCTCTTCGGTGCAATGCCTCCCAAAGGACAGGAACTGGACGATCACTACTTTGGTATGATAAAGCCCAGAGTATCAGCCTTCATGGAAGATCTGAACAATGAGCTCTGGAAGCTGGGCATACTTGCCAAGACAGAGCACAACGAAGTGGCGCCTGCACAGCATGAGCTGGCACCTATCTTCTCAACCACCAACGTGGCAACGGATAACAACCAGCTGACCATGGAGATCATGCAGAAGGTAGCAAGGAAGCACGGCATGGTATGTCTCCTTCATGAAAAACCTTTTGCAGGTGTTAACGGTTCCGGTAAGCACAACAACTGGTCAATGGCAACAGATAAGGGAACCAACCTCTTATCACCCGGTGAGACACCTTATGATAACGCACAGTTTTTACTTTTCCTCTGTGCAGTCATTCAGGCAGTTGACGATTATCAGGATCTGTTAAGACTTTCCGTAGCTACGGCAGGAAACGATCACAGACTCGGAGCTAACGAAGCTCCTCCCGCGATCATATCGGTATTCCTTGGTGATGAGCTGTCAGCCGTACTGGAAGCTATCAAGACAGATTCACCTTATGAAGGAAAGGAAAGAGAAGTACTCAAGCTGGGTGTACATACACTTCCGAGATTCTCTAAAGATACTACCGACAGGAACAGGACTTCACCTTTTGCTTTCACAGGTAATAAGTTTGAATTCCGTTCACTGGGTTCATCAAACAGCATCGCATGCTGCAACATAATGCTTAACTCTGCAGTAGCTGAGAGCCTTAAGCAGTATGCAGACAGACTTGAAGGAAAAGATGATTTCGAAACTTCACTTCACGAGTTGATCAAAGAAGTGATAAGCAAACATGAGAGGATACTCTTCAACGGCAACGGTTACAGTGATGAGTGGGTTAAGGAAGCAACAGAAGTAAGAGGACTTTCCAACCTGAAGACCACACCGGATGCAATGCCTCATCTGCTTGATCAGAAGAACATGGATATGCTGATGAGTCACAAAGTATTTACAGAATCCGAGCTGAAGTCAAGATGTGAGATAATGCTGGAGAACTATTGCAAGACCGTAAATATCGAAGGTCATACGATGGTGGATATGGTAAGAAAGAATTATCTCCCGGCTATAGAAGGATATCTCTACAGCCTGGCACAGACCACTTCACTGATGAAGTCGGTCAGCGGTAACGTAAAGTGCAACTATGAGATATCAACAATGGAAAGACTTTCAGAGCTTACCGATTACATACTTGAAAGAGTAAAGGATCTGGAAGCAGCTCTGGAGAACCTGAAGGGACAGGACGATGTCATGGCTGCATCGGCAATGATCAGAGATGATGTCATACCCAAGATGGAGCACTTAAGGAAACACGTAGATGAAGCAGAAATGCTGACAAGCGAGGAATGCTGGCCGTTCCCGAGCTACGGAAAACTTCTCTTCAGTGTATATTAAGTAGAAGTATTTATTAATAAAATATCAACCACCCCACAATGAAGTGGTCCGGCATTTGCTGAACAAATGTGGGGTGGTTTTTATTTATAAAGAAAAGGAGGAAACGAATTATGACAGAGGAAATTATGGAGGCTTTAAACGGTGAAGTCTTTGCGGTATGGTTCCTGATAGGAGCTGCGCTGGTCTTCTGGATGCAGGCAGGATTTGCAATGGTGGAGGCTGGCTTTGCCAGAGCCAAGAACGCAGGTAATATTCTTATGAAGAACCTGATGGATTTCTGCATAGGCTGCGTAGTATTCATACTGATAGGTTTCAGTCTGCTTCTCGGAGAAGACCTGATGGGATTTATAGGAAAGCCGGGGTTTGATATCTTTACGGCTTATGAAAGCTTTGACTGGTCCAACTTTGTATTCAACCTTGTATTCTGCGCAACAACGGCTACCATCGTATCGGGTGCAATGGCTGAAAGAACCAAGTTCTTAAGTTACTGTGTGTATTCGGGAGTGATCTCCGCATTGATCTATCCCATTGAAGCACACTGGATCTGGGGCGGCGGCTGGCTTGCACAGATGGGATTCCATGATTTTGCAGGTTCCTGTGCGATCCATATGGTAGGCGGTATCGCAGCTATCGTCGGAGCCAAGATGGTAGGTCCCCGTATCGGTAAGTTTGAAAAAGATGAAAAAGGCAAGATTGTAAAAGTAAATGCATTTCCCGGTCACAACATAGTAGTAGGCGCACTTGGTGTATTCATCCTGTGGCTTGGCTGGTACGGATTCAACGGTGCAGCATGTACATCTGTAGATCAGCTTGCATCCGTATTCGTTACAACTACGATAGCTCCTTCGATCGCAACAGTAGTATGTATGATCTTTACCTGGATCAAATACGGCAAGCCCGATGTGTCAATGTGTCTCAACGCATCACTTGCAGGTCTGGTAGCTATTACAGCTCCCTGTGATGTAACTGATGCTTTCGGTGCGATAGTGATAGGTTTTGTAGCAGGTCTGCTGGTATGTTTCGGTGTATGGTTCCTTGATAATGTAGTACATATCGATGATCCTGTCGGTGCAGTAGCAGTACATATGATGAACGGTATCTGGGGTACTATAGCAGTTGGTCTCTTTGCTACCGATACTGCTCCGGACAGTACATTAAAAGGTCTCTTCTATGGTGGCGGATTTGATCTGCTCGGTATACAGCTTGTAGGTTTTGCTGCAGTAGCAGCCTGGGCAGCTATCATGATGATCATAGTATTCTCGATTATAAAGGCTATCTTCGGACTCAGGGTAACTGAAGAAGAAGAGATTGAAGGTCTGGATGTTAAGGAACACGGTCTGGCATCAGCTTATGCAGGTTTCTCTATCGTAGATATCAGTGCAGCAGCAATGACCGTAAACGAGAACACAAGCCTTGGCGAAGACGATTATGACAAAGCAAGCGAAGCAAAGAGGAATGCATCCGTACCGGTAGAGAACGTTTCTTCAACGCTTGCAGGAACTTCACTGGAGACAGGTATGAACAAGGTTGTCATCATCACCAAGCTCTCCAGATACGACAAGATAAAGAGAGCATTGAACGCTCTTGGTGTAACCGGTATAACAGTAACACAGGTAACTGGTTGCGGTATCGAAAAAGGTTCATCACAGATGTATCGTGGAGTTGAAATGGATATGACGCTGCTTCCTAAGATCAAACTGGAAGTTGTAGTCAGCAAGATACCTGTAGACAGCGTGATCGAGACAGCAAAGAAATGTCTCTATACCGGCAAGATCGGTGACGGCAAGATCTTCGTATATCCTGTAAGCAGGGTAGTAAAGATCCGTACAGGTGAAGAAAACTTTGCAGCACTCCAGGATGTAGAATAATCTCAAAAAGGCTTCTCCCCTCGGGGAGAAGCTGTCAGCCTTTAGGCTGACTGATGAGGGGCACTAAACAAACGAGGTGTATAAATATGGATAAACTCCACGAAGAATGCGGAGTATTCGGAATGTATGCCAATGAAGGCATTGAGGTCGCACATGATATTTACTGCGGCCTTATTGCCTTGCAGCACAGAGGACAGGAATCTGCAGGCATTTCAATTACCGATACCTCCGGACCTAAAGGAAATATCACAACGAAAAAAGGCATGGGGCTGGTAAGTGAAGTCTTTTCTTCGACGGATCTTGATTCCCTTACGGGAAATATAGGCGTCGGACATGTGAGATATTCAACAACCGGCGGCAGCGTTCCGGAAAATGCGCAGCCTATAGCGATGAACTATGTAAAGGGAAGTCTTGCGTTGGTGCATAACGGCAACATCATAAATGCTGCACAGCTTAAGGAGCAGCAGCTTCTCAGAGCTCAGGCCCATTACACTTCTTCAGATACGGAAGTGCTGGCATATGAGATAGTCAGTGAAAGAGTTAAGACTGACACGATAGAAAATGCCGTGAAAAATGCTGCGAATAAACTGAAGGGCGGTTATGCCTGTCTGATCATGAGTCCGAGAAAACTGGTAGGAGTAAGGGATCCCTTCGGATTAAAACCCCTGGTACTCGGTAAGAAAGGCGAAACATATATACTTGCTTCCGAAACCGCAGCGATCAGATCCGTCGGAGGAAGTATCATCAGAGACATCGAACCCGGTGAGATAGTTACGATAACCGATAAAGGCATAAAGAGCGATCTTTCACTTTCGCAGGATAAGAGAGCGCATTGTATATTTGAATACATATATTTTGCAAGAGTTGATTCGGTCATGGATGGTATTTCCGTTCACGATGCACGTATCAAAGCCGGAAGAGCCCTTGCGAAAAGACACGGAGTGGATGCGGATATAGTAGTGGGAGTGCCATCTTCCGGACTTGCTGCAGCAGAAGGTTACGCATTGGAATCCGGCATTCCTTTCGCATTGGCATTTCATAAGAACAGTTACGTGGGCAGAAGTTTTATCAAACCTACAGATGCGGAAAGAAAGAATGCGGTGCATATGAAGCTTTCGGTTCTTGATAATGTTGTGAACGGAAAGAGAGTCGTGCTGATAGATGATTCCATAGTCAGGGGAAATACTATGCGTCAGATCATAGATATGCTGAGAAAAGCAGGGGCTGTGGAGGTACATGTAAGGATCAGTTCGCCGCCTTTCCTCTATCCCTGTTATTACGGAACAGACGTGCCATCGTCGGGGCAGCTGATAGCATCCCATCATTCGACTGAAGAAATATGCAGCAGCATAGGAGCAGATACACTGGGATATCTGGCCCTGGATGATCTTCATTCAATGGTAGACGGACTTCCGATCTGTACGGCATGCTTTGACAATGAGTATCCGGTGGTGTGAAAACACCTCATCAGTCAGCCTGCGGCTGACAGCTTCCCCTCAAGGGGAAGCCTTAAAAGCAAATATTCGTCATTTTGGCTGCTCATATAACAAAAAATCTTTTGATGCAGGCATTTAGGAGTGGTAATATATAAATAGCCTGTATTTTTGTAAAAAGAAAAGGAGAGCGGCAAATGGAAAAGAGAAGGTTTGATAAACTGGGGATCGATGTTTCTTTACTGGGTTTCGGATGTATGAGATTTCCGACTAAGGACGGAAAGATCGACAGGCCCTTAGCTCAGCAGATGCTGGACAAGGCCATCGCTTCGGGGGTTAATTACATTGATACAGCCTATCCTTATCATGATGGTGAGAGCGAGCTTTTTGTGGGTGAGGCTCTTAAGAAGTATCCGAGGGATTCATATTATCTGGCAACCAAGCTGCCGGTATGGTTTGTGAATACCATTGAAGATGTAGACAAATATTTCAACGAGCAGCTTAAGAAACTTCAGACAGATCATTTTGATTTTTATCTGATGCATGCAATGAACAGAGGCAGCTGGGAGAAGCAGCGCGATTTGGGCACCGTAAAGCGTCTTGAGGAATTGCAGAAAGAAGGAAAGATACGTTTCCTCGGCTTTTCCTTCCATGACGGATATGATGCATTTGAGGAGATCATTAATTACAGGGATTGGGATTTCTGCCAGATACAGCTTAACTACA